>JAOAHM010000079.1 GCA_026415235.1 Ignavibacteria bacterium
TTTTTTGTTTTTCAAGGGCAACAATCTTACTTTGATTTAGTAACAATGTTAAAATGATGGATTAATCATGAACAAACTATTTCTTTACTTAGTCTCCTTATTTTTTATTTCAAATCTTCTGATTGGTCAATCAAGTATTTATGTTTACACAGAAAAAAATATCCTTCCTGAACAAATTCTTAGAGTACAAGTTAGTGGTTTCAATAAAATTTCAGATAAAATTTATTTTGAAATTTATCGAATAAAAGACCCAATCAATCTGGCAACAAAAAATTTCGACTTCTATCAATTCAATGATAGTTTATTCAAAGAAATCAACAATAACATTGAGCTCATTAATGAGTTTGAAAGAAAAATTAAATCTTTCAATGTGTGGTTCTCTGAAACTTATGAAGCTGGAAAAATTTTTTCGAGAGGAACATATCTTTTAAGAGCAAGATTAGAGAATAATTCTTCTTACACATTCTTCACCTGCTCTGAAAGTGGAATAATTTCAAAAAGAAGTATTGATGAAATTTTAATTTATGTCTCCAATCGCAAATCTTCTGAACCAATCTCAAATCTTGAATTAAAACTTATCTCAACGGATAAAAAAATTTATTCCCTTAAAACAAACAAAGAGGGAATTGCTCAAAGTAAAATTGGAGATAGACCTGAAGATAGAAAACTTTTCATCGTTACTTATGATAACGACACAACTATTCTTCTTCAAGAAATAATTTATTCACCATCTGATGAATACGATAGATATTTAGTTTACACTTACACAAATCAACCAGTCTATCGTCCAAAACAAAAAGTTCATTTCAAATCAATCATTCGTGAGAGAAAATACGACGAACTTTCAATTCCCAAAAAACTTAATGTGCGTGTAAAAATTTTAATGCCCGATAACTCAGTTTTATATGATACAATTCTCACTACAAATTCATTCGGTTCATTTGTTGGTTCTGCGGAAATTCCTGATGAAGCTCCAATCGGACAATATTCAATTGTTCTTGAAATTAATGGAATGAATTATCCTTCATCATTTTATGTGGAAGAATATAAAAAGCCTGAATACAAAGTTGTAATCAAAACCGATAAAGAAAATTATTCACCTTCAGAGAAAGTTGAGATTAAGATAAGCGCCGATTACTTCTTTGGCAAACCTGTAATGAAAGGAAAAGTTAGACTTCAATTATATCGAAAACCAATAATTAGATATTGGTGGGAATTTGAACCATTTGCAAATTTTTATCGTGGATGTTTTGTAGATATAATTCCTTATTACCGTCCTGAACTTCTGTTGGAAGAAGAAGGTGATTTAGTAAATGGCGAGTTTGTATTTAATTATAAGATTGATCAGAAGATTGAAAAGAACTATGATTTTCAGATTATTGCTTATGTGAAAGATGAAACCAATCGAGAAGTTTCGGGAAGTTATCAATTCAAAGTGACGAAGAATAAAATTCAAGTTACTACAAATCCAGATAGATACTTTTACACACCGAATTCAAAAATTATTCTAAAAGTTGTAACAACAGATTTTGCATTTAAACCAATTAAGAAAAAATTCACTTTAGTTATTCATCGTGTTCACTTGATTAATAATTCTGAATTTTATGAAGATATTGACACTCTCAAAGGCGAAACTCAAAATGATGGAATTGGTTTTGTTGAGTATTCAACTTCAGTAGGCGGAAAGTATGCTTACACCTGTTTTGTTGAAGATGATGAGAAAAATGTAACTGCCACTGGTGAATTCATCGTAACCGATAAAGAAATTAAAATTTCTGGTTTTAGAGAAGGACTTCAAGTAATTCCTGCGAAAGATGTTTTCAATGAAGCTGATGAACTTGAGTTTTTAATTATTTCAATTCACAAAGATGCGAAGGTATTTGTTACACTTGAACAATCAAAAGTTTATGAATACAGAATTATTAAGCTCAATGGTAATTCTGGTATTGTCAAATTCAAATCAAATCTTCCGTCAATTGCTCACATCTCAGCTGGATTTTATTTTGATAATCAATACTTCGGTGCGTTCAAAAAATTTGGGATACTTAAATCAAGACAGAAGCTTAACATTGAAATTGTTTCGGATAAAAATCATTATAAACCAAATGAAAAAGGAAAATTTACAATTCGAGTGAAAGACAGTTCTGGCAAACCTGTGAAAAATGCTGAATTATCTTCTTCAATTATTGATGAAAGCATCTTCTCAATCAAACCTGAGCAATCGAAAGATATATTTGAAACATTTACTCAAGCATCCATTTACAAAATTTTAACCACAACAACAGAGCTTTATCAAATTTTTGTTGAAAGAGAAAATGTTTTTCCACAACTAACTCAATTGAAAGAAATCAAAAAGAAAGGTAGTGGAATTGTTAGAGGAAGAATTTTTGATGCAGTCAGTCGTTTACCAATTGAAAATGTAACAGTGAGATTAATTAAAGATGATAAAGAACTTCTAACAAGGACAAATCGAAATGGTCGCTTTATTTTCAGAAATGTACCTGAAGGAAATTATCAATTAATTGCCGAAGCTCAGCTTTATCGAAAAGCAATCATCTCATCTATAACGATTAAAAAAGAAACACGAACACGAGAAATTAAATTATCACTTCTACCGATTGAAATAGTATATCCATTCTATGAACAAGATTTTATTTCCAGAGCTGGTGCAGTGAAGTCAACTCAATTTTTGAATGGAGTAATGCCTGAACTCACTTTGAGCAAAATTGAAGGTAATGGTGAAAAATATTTTGAACCAACTATCAGAAAAGAATTTAAAGATGCAATTTATTGGAATGGAAATTTGATAACCGACCAAAATGGCGAAGTAAAAATTGAAGTAAATTATCCTGATAATCTAACTTCTTGGCGCAATTCAATTAAAGCATTTACAATTGATAACAAAGCTGGTGAAAATTTCTCGAATGTGATTGTGAGAAAAGAAATTTTAATTAGAGTTGAAACTCCAAGATATGTTCACGAAAAAGATGAAGTGATTTTACCAGTTATGGTTCATAATTATTCTGAGAAAGAACAAAAGGTGAAAATTGTTCTCAATGTCGTTAATGGCAAAATTATTTCTGATAAAGATTTGCGAATGCAACAAAATGAAAGAGCTTTCATTCCAGACGAATACATTATCAAACCAAACGATATAATTAAAACCAATAGACTTATAAAAGTTGATGAAGGTGTAGATACAATTGTCATTACTGCAAAAGCTTTAGTTCTACAAAAATTAAATGAAGAAAATTTATCAGATGCAGTGGAAATAAAAATTCCTGTTGAAGCGATTGGATATCCTGAGTATGTGGTAAACAATTTCAGCATTTCAAAAAATTCGGAGAAGATTAATTCAAAAATTTTATTGACAGACGAAAAAAAGAATTTGAAAGTTACACTTAAACTAAGTCCAACTCTTCTTGGAAATATACTAAGCTCGATTGATGAGCTTGTTGCATATCCTTACGGTTGTGTTGAACAAACGATGAGCAGATTTCTTCCTGCAATAATTGTGGCTAACTTAATTCGTGAGATTAATCTTGACATGAAACCAAAGACATTAGATGAACTTCCAAAAGTTATTCAAGCTGGATTAAAACGATTGAAAGAATTGCAACATAACGATGGCGGATGGGGATGGTGGAAAGATGACCAAACAAATCCATTTATGACGGCTTATGTTGTTTATGGATTGAGCTTAACGAAAAAAGCAGGTTATCAAGTTGATGAAATAATGTTTACAAATGGATTAAAGGCACTGCGCAAGAGTTTATCGGAAAATTATGATAATGAAAGTGTTAGTGCTTACTTGCTTTACTCATTCAGCGAAGCAATTGAGTTCAGTGAAAATAAATCCGACGATTTGAAATTAATTAGAAAGAAATTTAATGAACTTAAAAAGTTTGATAATTCTCCATTTGTTGTTTCAAGATTACTTGAAGTTGCAATTAAAAATGGTTTTAACGATGAAATCAAAAATTTGCGTGAAAAACTTTTGAAATTAGCTAATGTGGAAGGGAACATTGTGTTTTGGGGAAGCAAAGAATTTTATTATGGACATTTTGTTTACGATCCAATTGAAATTACTTCCAGTGCAATTCAATCATTGATACTTGCAGGTGAGAAATCAAATTTGATTGAAAATGCAATTCGATGGTTAATCAATCAGAAGAAAGGAAGTTTTTGGTTCAGCACTAAGCAAACCGCTTCAGTGATTTTTTCTCTTTCAAGATATATCAAAATGTCCGATGAATTGAACGCTGATTTTGTAGTGAAGATTAAACTCAATGGAAATGAAATTAAACAAATTAAATTCGACAAGAACAATCTGAAAAGTGGAGAAATAAATTTTATTATTCCTTCAACTGAATTAAAATCAGGTTTGAATGAAATTGAAGTTGAAAAATCTGGAAGAGGAAAACTTTATCTCTCGTTAATTGAAAAATACTACCGAACTGAAAATAGAAAAGATGAAAATCATTTTGTTGTTGAAAGAAAATTTTATCTTCTTCGATTTGAAAGAGATGGTGAGAAACTCGTGAAAAAAATTACTGAACTTAAAAGTCCAGCAAAAGTTGGCGATAGAATTTTAGTTGAGTTGAAAGTTAAAGCAAAAAGTGATTTTGAATATTTTATGTTAGAAGATCCAATTGTTCCAGGCTTTGAACGATTTAACGAAACAATGGAAGAAGAATTTTCACCGAGATGGTTCTATCCGCACAAAGAAGAAAGGGATAAGAAGACAGCATTTTTCATGACGAATTTCAATAAAGGCGAATATGTGTTCAGTTACATTACTTATGCTCAAATACCTGGTAAATATACAATTCCACCAGCAATTGCTTCGTTAATGTATTATCCTGAAGTGAGAGGAATAGGCAAGGAAGAAGTAATTCAAGTTGTGGAGTAAAGAGCTAACTGAAAAATTAATTTCTCAGTCTTTGATTCATATTAACATGTTAGATTTATTTTGCGATTTAATGAAGAGAAAAGAATACATTTCGAATTTTTGACAGATGGAGTTTAATTCTTATCTGTCTTAGTTATTACTAAGCTTGTAAAGTTTGATTTACAATTGACTTAGATTTAAGATAAAGATTGATTTTTTTATTTAAGCTTGTTTTGAAAATCTTAGTTTGTTGATAAGTGAAAAATCATGAAAATCATTTTCTCGGTGAAGATAAATTGACCAATTCACTTAGAATTTAAGTTTAGAAATTTTTATTCGTTTTTTAGGAATTGTTTTTAATAGTGAAGAAAAAATTTTTCAACAAATAGTTTTTTATTTCAGTAGTTCGTGATATAGGTTGATTATTTTTTCGTTGTAATTTTCAAAACTAAACTCTTTTGCTCGTTCTAAAGAATTTTTACTTAAAGTAATTCGCAAGTTTTCATCAAATCTTAATTTTAAGATATGTTCGCTTAATGTTTTGTAATCATCTCTTTGGAAAGTTAATGATGTTTTATTTTCTAAGATGATATCAATCACGCCATCAGTATTGCAAACAATATTTGGAAGTCCCATTGCCATTGCTTCAACCAAAGAGATACCGAATGCTTCAGCATAAGATGGAAATATAAAAGCATCGCTCATTGCAAGTATTTCTGGAATGTCTTTTCTAAAACCAACAAAACGAACAAGTTCACTTAATTCATTTCTTTGTACAAAGCTTTTTAGTTCAACTTCATAAAATTTTTCTTTCTCTTCTGCATCACCAACGAAAAGAAACAAAGTATTTTGTAATTGATTTTTAACTAAAGAGATTGCCTTTAGAACCAAATCCTGTCCTTTGCCAGGTGAAAGTCTGGCAACATTTGTAAAAACGAAAGTATTTTCATCAATTCCAAAGTCTTTTTTCAATTTCAATTTATTGAAATTCGCTGGATTGAATTTTTCTAAGTCAACTACATTTGGAATGACTACAATTTTGTTTTCATCGAGTGGAGTTGTTTCAATTAAATTTTTTTTAATAACTGTAGATATTGCAATTGCTTTATCAACTCGTTGATAAATTTTTTTGTGAAGCAAATCTTTTTTAACAATGAATGAACCAAGTTGTTTTGTGAATACAAGAGGAATATGTTTCTTAATCAGAAATAGTGCAGGAGAAATTGTCCAAAGGTCTTTTGAAAATTGAGTGTGGATTAAATCAATCTGATTTTTTTGAAGAAAATTTTTTAGTCTAAGGATATTAGAAAGGTTTAGATAGGAATTTGATTTTACCTTTAATTTTTTTTCAGTTGAAATGAAGTTGGAATTCAAGTCAATCTTAGAATCTTTAATACAAAAGAGATAAACATCAAAATTTAGTTTTAATAACTCATAAGCCGATTGAACGGCAAACATTTCCATTCCACCCCAAGATTTCGATAAGCAAGATACAAGAATTTTCATAGGTAAAACTTTTTGATGCAAATTAACTATCAAAGTCAAGAGATTAAACTAGGTGTAAAAAAAATTTTAAATCAACCTTAGTCATTTAAGAAAAGAGTTATGATAGATTAAATTACTGATAAATAAATACGCTTTTAATATGAGTTGAATTATTAGCTTGATCATCCAATGTCAGATTGAGCTTAACGAAACCAGAATGAGTTTTATAAAAAAATTATTTCAAATACACTTTCACACTTTGACAAGCTCAAGGTGACAAAGAAAAATATTTTGAAAAATAATTACCCACCATCTGGAATTTGATGATTTAAAATAATTTTTCCTTAATTATATCAACCGACATTTTTTCTTTCTTCATCAATTTGTGACTGAGAAGAAAGCTTAATGTTGTAATCAACTCTCAACTCACTCTTATCAATCAAAGAATAACCGTGAGATTAATTCAGAAATTCAATTTTGGATAGCTGTATTTTAATTTTGTATTAAAAACAAAACTAAATGAGGTAAAACATGAAAAAATTATTGTTCATCTTTCTTCTTATCTTTTCGATTAATTTATTCTCACAAGAGGCTCGACTACTTCGTTATCCCAATTCATCAGACGATAAGATTGTCTTCGTTTATGCAGGAGATATTTATCTGGTTAACAAGACTGGTGGAGTTGCAAGAAAAATTACTTCGTCAGAAGGTTATGAAATTTTTCCAAGATTTTCTCCCGATGGAAAATACATCGCCTTCTCAGGTGAATATGATGGAAATCGAGAAGTTTATGTAATGAATGCTGATGGTGGTGAACCAATCAGATTGACTTACTCAATGGATATTCCAAATCTTCCTGAGAGAATGGGACCAGATAAAATAGTTATGGGCTGGCATCCTGATGGACAAAGAATTTTATTCCGCTCGCGACACGAAAGCTTTAACGCTTGGATTGGTCATCTTTACTTAATCTCAAAAGACGGTGGAATGCCCGAAAAACTTCCTCTACCAAGAGGTGGATTTGCAAGTTTCTCTCCCGATGGTGAAAAGTTAGCATACAATAGAGTTTTCCGTGAATACCGAACTTGGAAAAGATATCGTGGTGGACAAGCTGACGAAATTTGGATTTACGACTTCAAAACAAAAAAGACCGAAGCAATTACTTCCAACAATGCTCAAGATATAATTCCGATGTGGTATAAAGACAAGATTTATTATCTCTCTGATCGTGATGGACGAATGAACATTTATGTTTACAACACAAAAACAAAAGAAACAAAAAAGGTTACTAACTTCGAAAAGTTTGATGTAAAATTCCCCTCACTTGGCAAAGGAGAAATTACTTTCGAGAATGGTGGTTATATCTACATCTTAAATTGTGAAACAGACAAATTCCAAAAAGTTACAATTTACATTCACGATGATTTCCTTACTGCACGAACAAAACTCACAAATGTTAAATCTTTCATAAATCAATTTGAAATTTCTCCTGATGGAAAAAGAGCTTTATTTGTTGCAAGAGGAGAAATTTTCACTGTTCCTGCTGAAAAAGGTATTACAAGAAATTTAACAAATACATCAGGTGTTCATGAAAGAAATGCAGTATGGTCGCCCGATGGAAAATACATAGCTTTCATTAGCGATAAATCTGGCGAAACAGAAATTTACATCATTCCCCAAGATGGAAAAGGCGAAGCAATACAATTAACAAAAGATGCCGACACATATCGCTTTGAATTAATGTGGTCACCCGATAGTAAAAAACTTCTTTGCTCAGACAAGAAGATGCGTCTCTATTATGTTGATATCGAAACAAAGAAAACAAAACAAGTTTATCAATCTAAACGATGGGAAATTAGAGATTACAACTGGTCGCCCGATAGCAAATGGATTGCTTTCACTCATCTTGAAGAAAGTGGTTTCTCTGTAATTTATCTTTATTCACTCGATACTGAAAAGTTAACAAAAGTTACAAGCGAATTTTTCAATTCATATTCTCCAACTTTCGATAAAGATGGAAAGTATCTCTTTTTCTTATCAGATAGAAATTTCAATCCAACACTTGGAGCTTTTGAAAGAAGTTTCACTTACACTGATATGACAAAAATTTATGGTGTAACTTTAAGTGATAAAGAAAAATCTCCATTCTTATATGAAGATGATGAAGTAAGCGTTCAAACAGAAAAGTCTGAAGAGAAAAAAGATACTCTCAAATCAGAAAAGAAAGATGACAAAAAATCTAAGAACATAACAATTGACCTCGAAAGAATTTCAGAAAGAATTTTTGAATTACCTGTTGAAGCAGGAAATTACAGCAACCTTACCTCGCTTAGTGGAAAGCTTTATTACTTAAAATCAACTCGTGGAAAAAATGCACTGAAAGTTTTTGATTTCAAGAAAAAGAAAGAAACAGAAATTGCACAATTAGATGGTTACGAAATTTCTTTTGATGGAAAGAAAATTATCTACAAATCTGGAAATGACTATTACATCACCGATTTATCTGATAATATCAAAGTTGGTGAAGGTAAATTGAATTTGAACGATATGACGATGAACTTAAATCGTCGTGATGAATGGAAACAAATTTTCTACGAGAGTTGGCGTCAGATGCGTGATTTCTTCTATGCACCAAACATGCATGGAGTTGATTGGGAAAAAGTCAAAACAACTTACGAAGAACTTCTTCCTTATGTTGCTCATCGTGCTGATTTGACTTACATAATTGGCGAGATGATTGGTGAATTGAATGCAGGTCATGCTTATGTTGGTGGCGGAGATTTACCAAAAGTCGAAGCTCTTCCAATTGGACTTCTCGGTGCAGAATTAAAATTCGATCCAAAGAGTGGATATTACATTATTGAAAAAATTCTTCCAGGAAGAAATTGGGATGAAAGCACACGCTCACCTTTAACTGAAGTTGGAATTGATGTGAAAGAAGGTGATTACTTAATTGAAATTGATGGTGTCTCATTAAAGAATGTAAAAAATCCATACGAGCTTTTGGTGAATAAGGCAAACAAACAAGTTAAAATTAGAATCAACTCAAAACCGACTTTAGATGGTTCAAAAGAATTCATCATTAAGACAATTTCAACTGAAAGTGGATTGAGATATTTCAATTGGGTAGAGAATAACAGAAAGTATGTTGAAGAAAAAACAAATGGCAAAGTTGGATATGTTCACATACCAAATATGGGAATTGATGGATTGAATGAATTTGTGAAATACTTCTATCCACAAATTAGAAAAGAAGGATTGATTGTAGATGTTCGATACAATGGTGGAGGATTTGTTTCGCAGATGATAATTGAACGACTGCGAAGAGTAATGACAATGGCAGGAATTGCTCGCAACTCACAAGTTGTTACTACATATCCATCGGCAGTTTTCTTAGGACCAATGGTTTGTCTTGTGAATGAATTTTCTGCTTCTGATGGTGATATCTTTCCATATCAATTCAAAAAGAATAATCTTGGATTGGTAATTGGAAAACGTAGTTGGGGTGGAGTTGTTGGAATTCGTGGAACACTTCCATTTGTTGATGGTGGCTATCTCAATCGTCCTGAATTTGCAAACTTTAGTGTTGAAGGTGAATGGATTTTAGAGGGAGTTGGAATGGAACCAGATATTGTTGTTGATAATGATCCTGCACTTGAATATCAAGGAATAGATCAACAACTCGATAAAGCCCTTGAGATTATCAAAGAAGAGATGAAGAAGAAACCAGCAAGACTTCCAAAAATTCCTGACTGGCCTGATAAGAGATAAAGTTTTTTTAAATAGCGTGTTAATTCACAAGGTCGGGTATTTTCCCGACCTTTTTGTTTTTATAAGAATTTTGTAGAAAATTTTTGTTGGTTTGAAGTGAAAAAATTTTATAAAAGTTGATGAGAAAAAATATTTTTTCGATTGTGGATGAAATAAATTTTAAAACCGCAGAGTTAGCAGAGATTATCGCAGAGAACCGCAGAGAAAATTTCAAAGGTACGGGTGGGACTTACTTTGACTGACATTTAAAATTCCGCCCTCATTCCTGAATAAGCAGAAATCCAATACACAATTTGGATACCTACTTTTGCAGATTTGTTATTTTGGAACACACTATCTTTCCTGCGAAAGCATGAAACTGTTTTCGGAAATTCTCCTCGATACATGTTTGTACAGTTATGACAATTTGAAATGAACCACTCACAAAAAATCTATTTGATAAAAACAAATCAAAATTAATCCGAAACATTTTAGTAAATCTGAACACGGACAGAGCAAACCTTGTCCCTAAAATTAAATTACGAAATGAATAGTCAGGATTTGCAAAGACCACTAACCAAAAAATAAAATCAATAAAGCCACAAACCAAAATTTTTCAATCAATTATTTTAATACTCTCACTAAACATTCAGTGTAGGTTTTGTTCTAACTATCATCTTTATTTCAACGAAAAATCACTTTGCAATCAATCTTATTTGAATTACTTCGCCCATCAAACTACTAATAATAAACAATCATCAAGCTTAATTTTCAGTGATAAGAAAATCGGTTTTCAAATTTGAAAAGTTTCGAATTTTCTCTTGCTAAAAATTTTCAATAAAAGTCATTTTATCACTCTTGCATTTTGGCATAATTAATGAGTTAAAACTTCGGTTTCTTCATTACTTTTTGAAATTATAAAAAGTTTTGAATTCACAAATAATTATTAAACGATGAGTTAAACATGCTTAAGCTCATTTCAAAAAAGACTTTCAAAGGTGGTGTTCATCCAAAGGAATTCAAGGAATTGACTGAACATAAAGTGTTAGAAAAATTTCCAGAACCTGATGAACTTGTCATTCCACTCTCTCAACATTCGGGGAAAGATGCAATCCCACTTGTCAAAAAAAATGATAAAGTAAAAGTCGGAACACTAATCGCCAAAGAAGATGGTTTTATCTCCGCACCAATTCATAGTCCAATCTGTGGAACTGTAACTTCAATCACCAAAACATTTACATTTGCGGGCATTCAAAAATCTTCAATCATTTTGAAAAAAGATGGTTTGGATGAAAAGGATTTTCTTCCTCCACTTGATTTTGAAACTGTTAGTTCTGAAGAAATTATTTCAAGAGTTAAAGAGGCAGGAATTGTTGGACTTGGTGGTGCAGCATTTCCAACTTATGTGAAATTAATCCCACCTCCTGATAAAAAAATTGATATGATAATTCTTAATGCATGTGAATGCGAACCTTATCTAACAAGAGACTATCGCTTAGTAGTTGAAAGAACTGAGGATTTGATTAAAGGTTTGAAGTTGATAATGCGAGCTTCAAAAGTTCAAAGAGGAATTATTGGAATTGAAGATAACAAACAAGAAGCTATTGAATTATTAAAAGAACATTTAGTCAATCACTCCGAGATTGAACTTGTAGTGCTAAAGACTAAATATCCTCAAGGGGCAGAAAAGATGTTGATTAAAGCTGCCACTGGAAGAGAAGTCCCACCTGGTAAACTTCCACTCGATGTTGGTGTGATTGTTCAAAATGTAGGAACTGCAATTTCAATTTTTGATGCTGTTGTGAATGGAATTCCTTCTATCTATGCTTATTTAACTGTGAGTGGACTTGGCATCAACGAACCTAAGAATTTAATTGTCCCAATTGGAACAAGCATTGAAGATGTGATTGAATATTGTGGTGGAATGAAAGAAAATGTTAGACGAATTGTGATTGGTGGACCTATGATGGGTTATGCACAGTTCGATTTATCAACTCCAATTACAAAAGCTGTATCTGGAATTCTATTTTTAACAGATGAAGAGTTAGAAGTTTTTCCAGAAACAAATTGCCTAAGATGTGGAATGTGCGTTAGCGTTTGTCCGCTGAATTTAACTCCAGTTCGACTTGTAAGATTAATTCAAAACAAAAGATTTGAAGAAGCGGCTATATTAAATGTTGCACTTTGTATGGAATGTGGAACCTGTGCTTATAGTTGTCCCGCTTCAATTCCACTTGTTCAATGGTTAAGACTTGGAAAGAAATGGGTTTTTCAAAATCGATTTAATTGAAAAAGAAACATTGATTAATCATGGAAGAAAAAATTAAAAAAGAATTTGAATTTACCTCATCACCGCATTTTCACTCGAAGTATTCAACAGGGACGGTGATGTGGATAGTGAATTTAAGTTTAATTCCCGCTGTAATCTCAGGAGTAATCTTTTTCGGTTTATATCAACTTGTTATAATTTTTACATCAATTTTCTTTGCGATTCTGACGGAAGCAATAATTCAAAAAATTTTAAAACAAAAAATTACAATTACCGATGGCAGCGCTTTTTTAACTGGACTTTTACTTGCTTTAACTCTTCCTCCAAATTTTTCACTTTCAGCTACAGCAATTGGTGCTGTCTTTGCAATTGCAATTGGAAAACAAATTTTTGGTGGATTGGGATTTAACATTTTCAATCCAGCACTTGCAGGAAGAGCATTCCTTCAAGCAGCTTTTCCAGTTGAAATAACTACATGGACTGCACCAAATTATTCAGTTCAATCTGTAAGTTCTGCTACTCCTCTTGCAGCTTTTAAGTATGATAAAGTTTTAACCGAACTTAAGCCATTGGTTGTTGGAAATATTGGTGGATGTATTGGAGAAACATCGGCTTTGGCAATTCTTGTTGGTGGAATTTTTCTTATTGCAATTGGAATTGTGAACTATCGAATTCCTCTTGCAATGATTATTGGTTTATTTCTCTTTGGTGGAGTGTTTCATTTGATTGATGTGACAAAATTTCCACCACCTTCTTTTCATTTGTTCGCTGGTGGATTTATGCTTGGTGCTTTTTATATGGCAACTGATTATGTAACTTCTCCTTACACTCCAAAAGGTATGTGGATATTCGGGCTTGGAATTTCACTTTTCATTGTAATCATTCGTTTGTTCGGTGGTGTGCCTGAAGGTGTGATGTATTCAATTCTTTTGATGAATTCGTTCGTTCCATTAATCAATCGTTACACTATTCCAAAACCATTTGGAATGAAAGAATGAAAAAAACAATTCACATAATTTCTGTATTAACTCTAACAGCTACAATCTCTGCTTTAACTCTTGCATCGGTGAATAACTGGGCAAAACCATTGATTGAAGAAAATGCAATCAAAGCAATTTCTGAAGCAATCTTCCAAGTTCAACCTTCAGCAAAAAGTTATGAAAAGATTCCACTTGATGAATTGAAAGCATTTGAAGTTTTCGATGAAAATAAAAATTCTATTGGTTATGCTGTTGTTCATCAGGGTAATGGATTTCAGGGAACAATAAAATTAATTTTTGGGATTGACAAAAATCTCGAGAGAATAACATCAATCGAAATTTTGGAACAAGTAGAAACTCCAGGGCTTGGTTCACTTATCACCGAAGAAAATTATAAAAATCAATTTCGAAGTTTAAGTGTAAATCCTGTTATCAACTTAATTAAAGGAAAATCTAAAACTGCTGATAATCAAGTAAAAGCCATAACTGGTGCAACAATATCCTCAAGAGCTGTTGTGAACATTGTGAATGATGCTATTAGAATTCTGAGAAAATATTCGAAGGAAGAAAAATGAAAAAACCTGTAAGTCTTACACAAGAATATATCAAAGGATTGTGGGAGATTAATCCAATCTTCAAACAAATTCTTGGGATGTGTCCAACTCTTGCAGTTACTGTTTCTGCAATTAATGGACTTGCAATGGGACTTGCTACAACTTTTGTTTTGGTTTTTTCGAGCGTAATTATTTCTTCTATAAGGAAAATTGTCCCATCACAAGTTAGAATAGCAACTTATATTTTGATTATTTCAACTTTCGTTACAATTGTTGATTTAGTAATGAAAGCGAAATTTCCAGAACTTAGTAAAGCACTTGGTCCTTTCATTCCTTTAATTGTCGTTAATTGTATCATTCTTGGTAGAGCGGAAGCTTTTGCATCGAGGAACAATGTTTTGCGCTCTTTCTTGGATGCACTTGGTAATGGTTCAGGGTTTTTAATTGCTTTGCTTGTATTAGGAAGCATTAGAGAAATGCTGGGTACTCGAACAATTTTTGGTGTGCAGGTTCTTCCCAATCAATTTACACCTTGGATGGTTATGATTTTGCCTGCTGGTGCATTCATAACGCTTGGACTTCTACTTGGATTCGCAAATGCTTTCACTAAATGGCAAGAACAAAAAAACAAAAAATCTGTACTTGTGAGATGAATTATTTGGTCTTAAGAAGGAAATAGAACTATGGATTTAGTAATTATTTTTATCGGTGCAGCTTTGATAAACAACTTTGTTCTCTCTTACTTCTTAGGAATTTGTCCCTTCATCGGAGTTTCAAGTAAAATTACTTCTGCTGTTTCAATGGGAATTGCTGTAATATTTGTTATGACAATTACGGCTGTTGTTAGTTGGTCTGTCAACAATCTGATTTTAATTCCTTTCGGTCTTGATTACTTAACAATTCCATCTTTCATTTTGATTATTGCATCTCTTGTTCAATTTGTTGAAATGGTGATAAAAAAAGTTAGTACTGCAATCTATCGTGCATTGGGAATTTTTCTACCTTTAATTACAACAAACTGTGCAATACTTGGACTTGCTCTCTTTGCTTCGATGAGAGAATACTCATTAATTCAAAGTGTTGTATTTGCACTTGGTGCAGGCTCTGGATTTATGCTTGCGTTAATTATAATGGCAGGAATTCGTGAAGAACTTGAGCTTGCAAATGTGCCTGAACCTTTCAAAGGTGTTCCTATTACTTTAATTGTAGCTGGACTTTTAGCTTTATCTTTCATGGGTTTTGCAGGAATTATTTAAAGGAGCTATAAATGATTTCGAGAAGAGAATTCTTAAAAATTCTTGGTCTTTCTACAGCAGCTTATTCAACAGGACTTTTTCTTGGAAAGAATTTTTGGAATAATAATTCAGACATCTACTTGACGGCTTTTTTGCCTGAAGAAAATTTTTATACAAATTTTCTAATTCAAAAATTTGTAGAGAAGATTGAAGACAAGGTTGATAAACATCAACTTCAATCACTTAAAAAAATCAGATTTCAATCGCACTTCACAAATTCAAATCTTTCAAATGGAGTAATTAATCCAAATGATGAAGCACAATTTGTTTATGGAAATGATAAAGTCTTTATAGCAATCACAAAAGCAAACTATCCATTTAATTGCGATATCTTTTTGAAAGACAATGAAGAAAACATTTACTCACCCGATAAACTATCAGAAATATTTTTCATTCGAGATGAAATTCGAAACAAACCTGCAAAGGTAAAATTAATTTGTTCCTTTAATAATCAACATGATTTTCTGGGATTGAATAGAAGGAATAAAAAAATAGTAATTGAAAGTGAAAATGAAATCTACGACGAAATTCCTCTAAACTCTAATTACAAAAACATTGTACTAAAAAATAATATTGGTATTGTAAAGCTATCCGTTGGTGATTGTAAAGTTAAAATTCATAGTTCAACATGTAGAAATAAATTGTGTGTTCACTCAGGTTCAATCAATCAATTGAATGAAAATTTAATTTGTGCACCAAACAAAATTTTTATAAAGATTACAAATGCGTAAGGATAGTCAACTTAAATTTTCTTTGCTTGTAATTTTTTTAGTTGGTTTATTTTTGATTGGTTTCTTCGAGAGCAAAAACATTAAAAGAGAAAAACTATACAACGAAACTAAGTTTTATCTTGGTTCGATTGTAGAATTGAAATTTTATTGCTCAGATGATCTTAAAGCAAAGAGAATCAGTAATGCAATTTTTCAAGAATTGAATAGGTTAGAAAAAAAATATTCAACCCATTCAAAAGAAAGTTATTTATCGAAACTTAACTCTGGTTATGAGGAACTAAAAACAATTGACGACGAAACTTTACATCTTCTTAAACTATGTGATAGTGCTTATCGAATTACAAGAAAAAAATTTGACCCTTCAATCGGAAAAATCACTAATTACTGGAACAATTTGATTGAACAACAAAATGAAATCAATTCAAAATCTCATAATGATTTTCAGCAAGTAGATCAAAAACAAAAGTCAAAAATTTTTAACGATGAATTGCTAAAAAGTTTTGTAATGAATTCAGGTTGGGAAAAGGTCAATTTTGCGGAAGATAAAAAATTATCTTATCAAAATTTGTGGTTAACATTGGATGGGATTGTTCAAGGTTATGCTGCTGATAGAGCAATATCAATCTTAAAATCAAATGGAATAAATAAAGCTCTTGTAAATGTTGGTGGTGAGATTAAAGTTTTAGGTGAATGGAAAATTGGAATTAAACATCCAAGAATTCCAAATGAGATAATTGAAAAATTAAATGTGAAAGACTTATCAGTTGCAACATCAGGTGACTACGAAAAATTTTTTGTATTCAATGGAAAGAGATTTCATCACATCATTGATCCAGAAACTGGTTATCCTTCGAATAAAAATTCAAGCATCACCATTATCGCCAAAGATTGCGCCTTTGCCGATGCGCTTTCAACAGGTTTCTTTTCACTTGAACCAGATTCAATTATTAAGATTATTGAAAGTTTGAAAGATGTTGAAGCTTTTATTGTCGATAGCCAAGGCAAAATTTATTCATCAAAAGGTTTTGAAAAATATTTGTGGAGATAATTATGTCAGGTGAATTTTTAATTCCAATTATAACAATGAGTGGACTTGGAGTATTGTTTTCATCTCTTCTTTCATTTGCAGATAAAAAATTAAGAGTTGAAGAAAATCCGTTAATCGGAAAAGTTGCAGAGTTACTTCCCAATGCTAATTGTGGTGCTTGTGGTTATGCTGGTTGTTATGATTTTGCTTCTCGTTTAGTTGAAGGCAAAGCAGAACTCTCCAAATGTTCCGTTTGTGATGCTGATACGAAATCAGAAATTTCTTCACTACTTGGAATTGAAGCTGATTTGTCTGAAAAGAAAGTTGCAAGAATTCTTTGTCGTGGTGATAACGATGCTGCAAAAAGAAAAGCAATAAAATATTATGGACCAACATCATGTGCAGCCCTTGCATTGGTTGGTGGAACAAAACTTTGCCAATACGGTTGTCTTGGTGGAGGTGATTGTGTTGTGGCGTGTCCTTTCAATGCGATTTTTATGAATGACAACGGTTTGCCTTATGTAATTGATGAACTATGCACTGGATGTGGTTTATGCGTCAAAGCTTGTCCAAGAAATATAATTGAGCTTCATCCATTAGAAAGAAATGTTTTTGTTTTTTGTAAAAGTAAAGACGACCCGAAAACATCAAAAGAATTTTGTAAGAATGCATGTATCGGTTGTGGAATATGTGCTCGCAAATCTGACGGTGGAATTGAAATGATTGATAACTTAGCCATAATTAATTACGATAAGCTGGATATTTCGAAAATTCCATTTGACAAATGTTCAACTCAAGCTCTTCAAATAATTAATCATCAAGAAAAATTTGAACCTGAAAAAGAAAGTGTAATGGTCAATTGAAGTCTGAAGAAATTCTTCGCGAAGAAGGAATTGTTACGGAAATAAAAAGTAATCAGATTAGAATTGATTTAATCAAAACAAGTGAATGTGATAATTGCTCTACAAAGGATTTTTGTTATTCTGGTAGAAGAGATTTCTTATTGGTCAAGTACGATGGAGAATTCAAAGTTGGAGATTTAGTTGTTATTGAAGTCTATGGCAAAGATGTTTTGAAGATTGTGTTTTTGTTATTTGGAATTCCACTACTTTTGTTGATTACATCGTTGTTAATTTTTTACTTTTTAATCAATCCGAAGAAAGAATTTATTGCAATAATTTCTTCTTTTATACTGTTAGGTTTTTATTATTTAATTCTAAGCCTTTACTTGAAAAATTCTGGAAATTTTTATCAAATGAAAATTTCTAAAAAGCAGAGTTAGTTTGAATTAACTTGGGATAAGCACTTCGTTTATTTCCTATTCTGCATATAGCTCGAAGAAATATTTTTCATAAAAACTTTACTTGAAATAATTTACTCAGTCATTATTAATCGCTAAAAATATTTTACTTATAATTTTAAAAAGAAAAATCATGTAATTCGAAAAACGGGCTTCTTTTAAAATCTTTCATTCTATTTTTAACTTGTAAAAAATTAAAGAGAAAAAAGATGAGCAAAGTAACAGTATTTATTCCTTTTAGTAATCGTGAACATTCAAATTCACTTATTAACGAGTTTATCTATAACCCATTAGTTGAAAAAATTGTTTTAATTGCAGAGCAAGACTACAACAATGGCTTTACCACAATTTGTGCAAAATCATTAGTCTCGTCTAAAACAATTCAGAAAGTTATTCAACTTACTACAAGCGATTATTTTTTAATTGTAACAAAAGACACATTAATTCAACTAAACCAATTTGCTCTTGAAAGATTTATTTCATTCGCCGAAACTTTTAATGCATCAATTCTTTATTCAGATTATTACGATTTAAATGGCGAAAAAAAATCTGCTCATCCGCTTCAAGACTATTTACCTGGAAGTGTAAGAGATAATTTTAATTTTGGACCTTTGTTGTTCTTCAACACTAAAAAAGTTCAACAGAACATTAAACAATTTGGTAACTTATCTCAAACAAATTACGCTGGTTTATACGAGTTAAGATTAAGACTTTCCGTAGAATTTTTTGAAAAGAAAAATTTCTATCCAATTGTAAGAATACCAGAATTGCTGTACTCTCAAGTTGAAACTGATCTAAGAAAAAGTGGTGAAAAACTTTTCGAATATGTTGACCCAAAAAATCGTGAAGCTCAAATTGAATATGAATTAGTATTTACAAAATTCTTAAAACAAATTGGCGCATACCTAAAACCAAAATTTGAAAAAATTCCTACTGATAAAGATGAATTTCCTGTTAAAGCTACCGTTGTGATTCCTGTTCTAAATCGAGTAAATACAATTTCTGATGCAGTAGAAAGTGTTTTCAAACAGAAAACGGATTTCTCTTACAATTGCATTGTAGTTGATAATCACAGCACTGATGGAACAACCGAAAAATTAAAAGAACTTTCTTATCGTTTCCCAAAACTTTTTCATGTTATTCCAAAATCAAAAACACTTGGAATTGGTGGATGTTGGAACGAAGCAATTTTCCATGAAAGAGTTGGTAAATATGTTGTTCAACTTGACTCAGATGATTTGTACGCCGATGCAAATACACTTCAAAAAATTGTTGACCTTTTAGAAACAGGAAAATATGCAGCAGTAATTGGTTCTTATCGAATGGTTAATTTTGATTTGAATGAAATTCCACCAGGAGTGATTGATCACAGAGAATGGACTGATAACAACGGAAGAAACAATGCTTTAAGAATTAATGGACTTGGTGCACCAAGAGCCTTCCGAACATCCATCCTTCGAAAAATTAAATTCCCAAATGTCAGTTATGGAGAAGACTACGCAGTTTGCCTTGAGATATCTCGCCATTACAGAATTGGAAGAATTTACGAACCAATTTATTTATGTCGAAGATGGGAAGGCAATACCGATGCTCAACTCTCCATTCAAGCTGAAAATCAACACAATTACTATAAGGACACAATCCGCACAAAAGAAATCTTCGAAAGAATAAAGCTTAATAAAGGAAAGTAATCTTAGATGAAAAAAAGTTTAGACGAACTTATCCAAAAAAGATTACTTTCAATTGATGACTTGAGAAATGTTTTGCCATCACTTAGGAGTGATGATTTCACAAATTTAATTTACGCTACTTTTCTCCATCAAAAACAACATTGGGGAATGTTTAATGAAGGATGGAATGGATTTTTATCAAGTGAATACAAAAAATTTCGTTTCAATTGGTTTGAAATTAAAACTCAATTCAATCCAACACGATTTGTAAGCTCTTCCGCAAAAGTTGATGATGAAACCATAAAGAAAAGAAAATGCTTTCTATGTCTCGAAAATCTACCTTCCGAACAAAAAGGAATACTATTCGAAAGCAAAAAAAACTCTAATGAACGATTAATTTTTCTTTGCAATCCAGCACCGATTTTTAATGAACATTTTACTGTTTCAAATGTTCACCACACCCCACAAGAAATTTACTCAAGAATTGAAGCGATGTTGGAATTGGCAGAGATTTGTAATAACGAATACACAATTTTTTACAATGGTCCGAAATGTGGAGCTTCAGCGCCTGATCACTTTCATTTTCAAGCTTGTCCTTCAAACGAATTACTGACAGAAAAAGATTTTCTAAATCATCCAGAAAAATTTCATCATTTATTAGATTTTGAAAATTTAACAATTAAATACATCACTCAAGAAGAATACTTGAGAAATGTTTTAATCATATCTTCTACTGATGCAAATAAAGTTGGAAAAGTCTTCCGTGATATTTATCAACTTCTTCAAAAGATAAATTCAACTGATGTTGAACCATTAATGAACATCTTTGCTTTACAACGCAACAATGACTATCATCTTGTTATTTTCCCTCGAGAGAAGCATCGCCCCGATTGTTATTTTGCTGAAGGTGAAGAAAGAATGTTAATCAGTCCTGGTTTAGTTGATATGTGTGGAATGCTTGTAACGCCTTTACAAAAAGATTTTGAAAGAGTTGATGAAAAAATTATTAGACAGGTTTATTCAGAAGTCACACTAAGTGACAAAAAATTCTCTCAACTAATTGATGAAATCACCAAGTTATAACAAAAAAGAACTCATCGTCAAAGAGACGACGAGTTCCTTCTGATTATTTTTCAGAAAAACAATAAAGGCTTATTTATTTTTGTGAGCCTCTGGCTTCGCTGACGACAATCTTTCTTCCTTTGACTTCGCTGCCATTTAATGCTTCTAAAGCATCATTTGCAGCATCATCAGAAGACATTTCAACGAAACCATAACCCTTTGAACGGCGAGTTTGTTTATCGCGAATAACTACTGCGGAAGTGACTTCGCCATAGGGTTCAAACAATTTTTGGAGCTCTTCGTTTGTGGTTGAAAAGGGAAGGCTCCCAACAAAAAGTTTTTTGGACATAGAACTACGATCCTTATAAATACACCTTGCAGATTGCCTTCATAGAATCTTATACTAAGATTTTCACTCCATTAACTATGAAAGCTACTACAAGTGAACTTAATTTAGATAATTCAATATGTAATTCAAAATTTTTCGTTTAAGATGCAAAAACACTTTTATGAAAAAAATGAACTGGTTGGTGAGAAGATAATTTGAATGAGGCAAGAATAGTTACTTTGTAAAATAGAAACTCTCAATCTCATTCAAATTAAGTTGAACTAAACTTGCAATCAGAACATCCTTTAAAAATATTTTTTCAAGAAATCAAAAAAATTTTTTTAGTTTATCTTATATATCCTTTGCCATTGCAAAAATTACATTTAACAAGGCCAGTACCTCGGCAGTTAAAACATTTCATTCCTTTTCCTGTTCCATTACAAGAAAAACATTTTTCAAGAACAACCCCTTTCCCTTTGCAACTATAACATCTAACTCCACTGAATGATGAGCCTTTACCATTACAGTAGGTGCAATTTTTAAATTTTGAACCAACCCCATCACAACTCAAACAATCTCCAACTTTACCTTGACCTGAACAAGAATAACATTCTTTAACTCCAGTACCTCGACAAGAATAACATTCACCTATTGGTAAACTACTTTCTGTAAAAAAGAAGAACAATACTAAAACTAAAGTTAATGTTTTCATTTTTACCCCACTACATGTTTTATTAATCTTTGAGTAAAAGGGAATACATCATTGCCCTTAGAACATTTTAGTCTTTACAAAAACTGAATTGATAAAATAACTTGACAATCTTTCTTAATTAATCATTCATCGGTTTAATAAAAATCCTAACGAAATTTAGTCTATAAAATTATTAACTTCAAGAACAGAAATTCATTTTGAAAATATTCAATTTTCAGTTTTACATCTCAAGATTTTTTGGAAGAAATTTTTCGCATTAAATGAATTAGATTTTGTTAATCATAAGTAAAATTTTCATTTCGATTAATTCAATGAAAAAGACATTATTATTTCTCAACTGAGCTAAATTGATGAATTGAATTCTTGTGTTTTCAATAATATTATTGATAGAAAATCAAATGAGGAAAAACTATGGGAATATTGATTGCATTGATAATTATTACTGCGTGGTTTATTCATCTATATTACAGCTTAACTTATCTTTCAGTTGATTTTTCAAATGGTTGGACTTATCTACACATTTTTTTACAAGCATTTTTATATACAGGTTTATTTATAACTGCCCATGATGCAATGCATCGAACTGTTTCTAAGAATAAAAAAGTTAATGATTTAATTGGAAGAATTGCTTCATTTTTATTCGCAGGAATGTCTTACTCCAAACTCTTGAAAAATCATCATTTACATCATAAATATCCTGCATCCGACAAAGACCCTGATTTTTATACTAAATCTCAAAATTTATTTCTCTGGTGGATAGTTTTCTTTTATCGCTATGCAACTATTACACAATTACTAACTATGGCAATTGCGTTCAATATTTTGAAGTTTGTTTTCAACTTATCTGAAATTAATCTTTGGTTTTATTGGATAATACCAGCGTT
>JAOAHM010000031.1 GCA_026415235.1 Ignavibacteria bacterium
CGATAAACATCGAAGGTTTTATTTTTTTTCAATGATTTTATAAAAAACATTTGCTTTCCAAAATTTTAATCATCTCATTTTTTTATTCCATTTTTAGTCAATTAATAAATGACTCATGGGCATAATTTTTGACTTATTGATGCGATAAAAATACAGGAGAGATAAATGAGTTCGACTAATACAAATAATGCTTCTACTCTAACATTAAGTCAAAAAAATTATTTACCTGAGTTAACCATTCTAACTTCTCTTTTTTTCATGTGGGGATTTTTAACTTGCCTTAACGATATTTTGATTCCTCACTTGCAAAATGTTTTTGAATTGAATTATTTCGAGTCCATGCTCGTTCAGTTCACATTTTTTCTCGCATATTTCTTAGTCTCATTACCTTCAGGTTGGCTTGTTGAAAAAGTTGGTTATAAAAAAGGAATTGTTATTGGATTATTAACTGCTGGAATTGGCACATTAATTTTTTATCCTGCTGCAGGCTTAAGGTCTTATCCAATTTTTCTTTTCGCATTTTTTGTTTTGGCATCGGGAATAACTTTACTTCAAGTTGCTGCTAATCCTTATGTAACTATTCTTGGTAAACCAGAAACAGCTTCATCGAGATTAAATCTTACTCAAGCTTTCAATTCATTAGGGACAACTGTTGCACCATACTTTGGTTCTCTTTTAATATTATCGAATGCAGTAAAAACTGCCGAAGAACTTGCAAAAATGTCTCCAGAAGAAATTGAAGCTTATCGTGCTGCTGAAGCTGCTGCAGTTCAATATCCATATCTTGGTCTTGCTGCAGTACTTTTTATTATGGCAGCAATCTTTGCTCTGATAAAATTACCTCAAGTTGAAGCAAGCACAGTACAATCAACTGAGAATAATGGAATTAATTACGATGAATTACACAAAAGTGCATGGGGCTATCGTCATCTGGTTTTAGGTGCTATAGGAATATTTGTTTATGTTGGAGCTGAAGTTTCAATTGGAAGTTTTTTGGTTAAGTATTTTGTCAATCTTGATCCAACAATGTTAGAAGTCGAAGCAGGTAAGATGGTGTCTTTTTATTGGGGCGGTGCAATGGTTGGTAGATTTATTGGTTCGGCTGTTCAAAGAAAAATAAAACCTGGTATAGTGCTTGGATTTAATGCTGTAATGGCTTCGCTACTTGTAATCATTTCAATGTTAAGTGATGGAAGAATTGCAATGTGGTCTATTTTACTTGTGGGTTTATTCAATTCAATTATGTTTCCTACAATATTTTCACTTGCAATTCGTGGATTAGGAAAACATACTGGTCAAGCTTCAGGAATTCTTTGTATGGCAATTGTTGGTGGTGCCGTAGTTCCTGTGCTTCAAGGATTACTTGCAGATAATATTGGAATTCATCATGCCTTCATTCTTCCTGTAATTTGTTATTGGTACATTGCATATTATGGTTTCAAAGGTAGTGTTCCATCTTTCGAAAAAGCACAACTTGCAATTGAGGTTGAATAATGGGAATTAATCTTGTTCTTGGAATTGATGTTGGAGGGACAAACACTGTATTTGGTTTGATTGATAAGGAGGGCAAAGATTATTTAATTGATTCAATTCCAACAAATCGAACACAACCTGCTGAAGATTTATTTGTAAGATTGTTTCAAAAGTACAATCAACGAGTGAAAGAGTTAAATCTTGAATTTAATTTAGTTGGAATTGGAATTGGTGCACCTAATGCAAATTATTATAAAAAAACAATCGAGTATCCTCCGAACTTAAATTGGGGATTTGTTGAGATTGAAAAGATAATTGGAAAATTTTTTTCTCAACCAGTTGCATTAACTAATGATGCGAATGCTGCTGCGATTGGTGAAATGTATTATGGTGCAGCTAAAGGTATGAAAGATTTTATTGTGATTACTTTAGGCACTGGCCTTGGCAGTGGAATTGTCGTTGATGGAAATTTAGTTTATGGTCATGATGGATTTGCAGGTGAAATTGGTCACACTGTTGTTTTTCCAGATGGTCGTGAATGTGGTTGTGGTAAGAAGGGATGTCTTGAAACTTATGTATCAGCACCTGGAATTAAAAGAACAGTTTTTGAATTACTTTCTAAATATAACTACGAAAGTAAACTCAGAAATTTATCTTACTCAGAGCTTGATGCAAAGTTAATTACTGATGCAGCACTTGAAGGCGACAAGATTGCTCTCGAAGCGTTCGACTTTACATCAAAAATTTTGGGAATGAAGTTAGCAGATGCCGTAGCTCATACAAGCCCTGAAGCAATTATTTTATTTGGTGGTTTGGCAAATGCTGGTGATTTGCTTATTGTACCAACAAAAAAATATATGGAAGAATATTTGTTTCATGTTTTTAGAAATAAAGTTAAAATTTTGAAGTCCGAATTAAATGAAGGAAAATCAGCAGTTCTTGGTGCAGCTGCTTTAATCTGGCATGAGCTTAATAAACAATAAAATATTTTTTCTGATAATGCATTTTCTTCCATTTTTGATTATCTACTCTTGCAAGAGCGAGAGTGGGGTGAATAATTATCAATTCCCAAAAGTTATTTCAGGACAAGTGAAGAATACCAATGGTATCCCTCTTGAAAATGCAAAAGTAAGTTTACCCACAGCAAGTTCAATTGAACCAGTTTTCACAAATTCACAAGGATATTTTCGAATTCAAAATGTACCCAAGGGAAAACATAAAATTAAAGTGGAGCTTTACGGTTATGAAGATTTTTATGGCGATGTACCTTCAGCAGTAAATGGAATTTCAACAATCAATCCTGTTTTAATTAAAAAAACTTATGTTACACCAACGGTAAAACCATTAAGCAAAGGACAAGTTAGAATTTATAATAACAAGCTTCAGGTTGATTTTGATGGTGATGGAAACTACACAGAATTTTTTATCAAAGGTGTAGCTTTCTCACCAACTCCAATTGGAAATAGACCAATAACTTTTCAACAAGAAGAAAGAAGCATTCAATATCTGAAAAATTTAAACGCTAATACAATTAGAACTTACAGCGGTGCGAATTCAAACTTTTTAAGAAGATTAGCACAAAATGGAATTTATTGCATCTTAGGTTTCTGGGTTGATTATGATTTAGACCTTTCAATTCCTTCTAATCGAGAAAAAATCAAAAATGATTGGATAAGATTTGTTCTTGAATTTAAAGACAATCCTGCTTTATTAATGTGGAATATTGGAAACGAACAAAATTATAAAAACGGAAACAACGCATACTGGTATTCTTTATGTCAAGAACTTGCAATCATTGCTTACAATTTGGAAGGGGAGAAATATCATCCTGTTGCAATAAACAATGGAGAAATTTTTAACATTGGCGATAATTCTAAATTAGCTGATGATGGTTCATTAACTTACATAGATATCTGGGGAATTAATCTTTACAATTACAATTTAGCTTCACGAATTAATCAATACAAAACCAAAACAATTAAACCAGTAGTTATTACTGAATTTGGAATTGACGCACTTGATAATCGAACTAAAAATGAATATGAAACTATGCAAGCAGTTTTTGATTCTCTTAATTGGCAACAAATTCTTTCGGTGAAGGATATTTGTCTTGGTGGAACAGTTTTCGAGTTTACTGATGAATGGTGGAAAGATAAAGACCCATGGTCACATGATTATGGTGGTTATTATACTAATCAACATCCTGATGGTTATTCAAATGAAGAATGGTGGGGAATTATCCGTGTTTTGCCTGATGCAAATCAAGATGGAATGGATGAATGGATACCTCGTGAAGCGTATTACATGTTTCAAAGAAATTGGAAGTGATTTTCAAAAACATAAACAAATCTTAAGGTTAATTTTTGACTAAACGATTTTAGAAATAATTAATTGAAATTAGCTCTCTTAATTTCATTTCTCTAATTCTTCGTTGTTTCAAATTCCTAATTCACTAATTAATAAACATAAGATTGTCATTGCTGCTGAACCAAGTTGAAACTCCCTTGGATGAACTGTATCAAAAGTATCGTTATCTGAGTGATGAACATCCATATATCTCTGAGAATCTGGAACATATCCAAAAAGTGCTTTTGTATTTTTAATCTTTGAAACATCCACTCCACTTCCACCTTTTCTAATCCAATCAACTTTTGCGAGACTCAAATAAGGGAGAAATGATTGAAGTTTATTAAGAGTTAAAGAGTCAGTATCTGCATAAAACCCACGAGGAGTGAAAACACCTCTATCTGCTTCAATTGCTGCAATATGTTTTTGAGAAGAAGTTGCTGCAAATTTTGCATATTCAATTGCACCTGATTGTCTTTGTTCTTCATCTATGAAAAGAACACATCGAATTGTTCTCTTAGGTTTAATCTCCAGTCGTTTGATTAAATCCAAAACTTCCATTGATTGAATACAACCACCACCATCATCATGGGCACCACAACCTTTGTCCCATGAATCGAAATGACCTCCAACAATCATTACTTCATCTGGAAATTCTCTTCCACGAATTTCACCAATTACATTGTAAGAAATTGTATCTGGATAAGTTTTACAAGAAAGTTTGATATTAACTTCTAAATCTGGTTCATCTTTCAAAGCGTTTGTTAAGAAATCTGCATCTTTATATCCAATTGCAACTGAAGGTATTTTGGGAATTGTATCTTCGTAATACATCACACCAGTGTGAGGAACATTATCATGTTTAGTTGTAATTGAGCGGACAATTACACTTATTGCACCGAATTTTGCAGCTTCAATTGCACCTCTTGTTCTTTGATTAACTGCACCACCATAACCTGCGAAAGGTTCAACTTCACCATAATCAAGTGGGCGATTAAATAAAACAATTCTTCCTTTAACTAAATCTTTTTTTTCTTTTAATTCATTAAAATCGTGAACAACAATAATTTTACCAGTAATTCCTTTTTTATCAGTTCCTATGCTTCCACCAAAAGCAGTTATGTTTAATTTTCGTCCTTTGTATTTTTTTGACTTAATGATTTTTGCTTCTTCAAGGTTTCCTCTCTTCCAATTTGGAACCATAACAGGTTGTAACCAAACTGAGTCAAATCCAGCTTCAATCATTTTTTGTTTTGCCCATTCAATAGCTCGATATGAATTTTCAGAACCAGTTAATCGTGAACCAATCTTGCAAAGTTCTTCAAGCCATTTGTAACCTTTTTGATCTATCAATGAGGTTCTTACAATTTTTTTACTCAATTCGAAAAGTTCTTTGTCAATATTTTGAGAATGAATTTTAAATGAAGGAAA
Organism: Ignavibacteria bacterium; assembly: GCA_026415235.1. Classification (GTDB taxonomy): domain Bacteria; phylum Bacteroidota; class Ignavibacteria; order Ch128b; family Ch128b; genus Ch128b. The sequence continues at coordinate 5,251 of JAOAHM010000031.1, forward strand.
GAAGAAAAGTAAAACGATTAAAAATTTTTTCATGAGAGTTCTCCTTAAAGATAAAGGGAATGATTAGAAGAGTAATTCTTCTTCCTCTTCTTCTTTTTTCTGTGTAGGTTGATAACGATAGTAAGGTTTGATTTCAGAGCCGATATATTTTATTGCAGCTGCGATTACGCCTAAATCGTCTAAATATCCAACAAGTGGAGCTAAATCGGGAATTGTATCAATTGGTGTGATGAAATAAAGTAATGCAGAAACAACAATCAATTTACGATACCATTTTACAGAATTATCTTTTAAATAATTGTAAAGGGCAATTACATCTTCAATAAAAGAAATTCGTTTCTCTGCCTTTTTAAGTTTCTGTGGAAACTCTTTATCAATGTATTCAACTTTTTCTTGAAATTGTTTTTCGTCTTCAGGAGTTATTAAAATTTCTTTTGGAATATTTTCCATTCTAAAACTTTATTTTTTTCGCCTCAAAATTACACAAATTTTTTTGCTTATTTCAAGAAAGATAGTTGAAGGATGATGGAGTTAATAATTTTGTTTATAAAGTTGAAAAATAATGTTAATATCTGTTTCAAAAATTTTTCACGGAGTTTCAAATAAAAACTTGAAATTTTTTTTCCAAAAAATTAGAGATTGATTAATTGACCGAATATCTCATTAAATCTGCTTTATGATTTAAAATGAAAAACCCTCAGTGATGACTGAGGGTTTTATGTGATCGGAAAAATTTTATCAATACTTTTTACCAGCTTTTTTATCCCATTCAGCAACAATTGTTTTCAAAAATTCTGCTTTCTCTTTGAAAAGTTTTTGCATGTCCAGTCCAATATATTTTTGGGCTTTTTCTTTTGTTGAAACATCAGGATATGTTAGAGGAAATTTTACATTTAGCTTTATAAGCAATTTGGTCAATTCGTTTCGAGCTTGTTCACTTCTTTGAAGTGCAGTTCCCAATATTCTTGCAGACTCAAGTGGTGCATGAAAAGCTCCACCAATACTTGCTGATACAAAGTCCCATCTCCATTGAGCGTGTCTAATTAATTTTAGTATAGGCTTCATATCTTCTTCTTTTGCACCATTATCCCAAGCCATCTTTGCTTCAAGATGAGCTTTTACTAAACTATGCTCAACAATATCGAGCAACTCTCTGATTTTATCTTGTCTATCATAAACATTTTTTCGTAAAGTTTCTTCACTTTCTCTATGACAAACTTGACAAGAACCAGATATATTTTTGAGTGGACTTACAACATGATGACTTGTAAATTTTACTCCCCCTTCACTTTTATATGGCATGTGACAATCCGCACAACTTACTCCTCTTTGTGCATGAATACCAAATTGTGCAAGTTCCCAATCAGGATGTTGTGCTTTTAAGATTGGTGTTTTACTTAACGCATGAACAAAATCGGTGTGTTCAATTTCGTCATAATATTTTTCCATATCTTCGACTGTTATTCCTTTATCCCAAGGGAAAACTAAATATTTTCCTTCACCTTTGAAATAATATTCAACATGACATTGTGCGCAAACAAGCGAACGCATCTCTTGATGAGTTGCTTTTGTAATGTCTTTTCCCATTCGTTGAAAAGCTTCAACTAAAGCTGGGCGAGTAATTCTTAAATTCATTGTTTTAGGGTCATGACAATCTTGACAACCAATTGGATTTACAGCTTCAGCACCAAGGTCTGTTAATTTAGCTTTGTAAAAATTAGCAACTCCCATTTTGTTCATCAATCTTGGAACATCAGTGCTTTTGCATGTCCAACAAGTTGCTGGTTGAGGAACTCCAGTTCTTAAACTTTTTCTAACATCTTCAATTGAGTAGTAATGTCCTCGAGCTTGATTATAATCTCTTGAGAATGGATTACCTGCCCAAAGTATAACCATACTTGGATATTTTGCTAATAAATCAATGTGACCATTACCTGCATATTTTGAGAAAAATGTTGTGTCTTTTGTCATCAAATAAGTTTCGTATTCTCTTGGGTAGTTTTCTCCCCAGACTTCGTTTCGTGGTTCCCATTCTGAAATTGGTTTAACTTGTTGAAGCATCATTGTTTCGCTTCTTCTTTCAACAATTGAAGAAGCAAATAATCCAAGTAAAAAAACAATAATGGCTGTGAGTGTGAATAGTAGCCAGCCAGTCCATGGTTTTTCTTTAACTAATTCTCTAATAGATTTCATAGTTCTCTCCTAATTTTTTTCTTTTTCAAAAAATTTTGATAACCATTCAGGTAAAATTGGATTTAGTTTTGGAACCCTTGCATATGGAGTTGAAGCAAGAGAATTGACTCTACCATGTGGAGTTTCTCGATGACAATCCCAACAAAGTTTATTTTCGCTATGTTGAAATTTTGGAGTTGATACTTTAATTAATTGAGTTTCTTCAATAAGATTTCTATGACATCTAATACAATTTTCTTGGACAACTTTTTTCCCTGCTTCTTTAATTTGAATTACTTGTGGTTCCAATCTAAAAGTAAAAATAAATGAATGTCTTAAACCATCAGATGATTTGAAGTATAATTTTCGAATAATGTTATCTTGAGGAACATGACAATCGTTACAAGTTGCAACTCTGGCGTGGCTTGAATTTCTCCAAGTAATGAATTGCGGTGTCATAACATGACAGTTGATGCACGACTCAGGTTTATCGGAAAGATAGGATGGTGCATTTGAGATGTACAGAACAAGAAATGCCAGACCAATAAAAATTCCTCCAATGAATGATACTGCCACAATCCAATTCTGAGGCGGAATTACTGCATCAACTATTTTCTTTATTGCGTTTTTCATTTTTCACCATTCCTAAAATTGGTAATAGAAAGTCACCTTGAATGTTAAATCATCTTTGAAGTTTCTATTCTCGTAGTAATTATAGATAATGTTTGGTATAATATTTAAGTTTTTCTCCAACCTATAATCTAATCCAGTGAAAAATGTATATTCTTTATCTTTTCCGTTTTTATCGTTCGGTTCGAATAAATCAAATCTTACAAAATACTTGAACTCATCGTTTAGTTGAACATTGCCGAAAGTTGAAAGACCATACTCGAATTGGTTAGCATTGTTGGATAATGCTTTTTGTCGTAATTGATTTACGAGCGTAATTCCTCCAGTAAAACTTGACACATTTCCGTAGAAACCAATTCTTGTGTAGTAGATATTTTTGTTTTGATTGCCATTAGCAAAATTGAAATCAAAAGATAAAGCGAAGTTTTTTGTGACCTGATTTGATAGATGAAAATAAATTTTTTTGTATTTGTCCGTCTCAGTTCCATGAAAACTATTATTAGCTAACATTACTGCATAAGAAAAGTTATCATTAAAAAATTTTCCTCGATAGAGAAGACCAATATCTCGAACGGTAATCCAACCTCTTAAGTCAGACTGAGTTCTTTCAATTGATCTATATCCCCAATACCTTTCTTCAATTTCAAAATTCGGTGTTGGCATAAGTCCTGCGAGAAATTGAGAGTTATTTAATTTGTACAAGAAATACATATCCTTAAGAAAAACAAATTGTTTGTTGTTGTTCTGAATTCCTTGGTATTCAGGTTCAATTCTAAATCTTGCTGAAAGTTTATTTGTTACATCAAAGTCAGCAGTGAAAAAGACTCTACGAAATTGAAATCCCTGTAAATCAGTTTTATTGATGTCTTTGTTTGAAATGTTGTAGAAATAATCAAAATAAACAAGCCCAGAAAATTTGGTTAAGCTTTGAGCTTGAATTAAACTAAATGCGAATAACAGTATTAATTTTAAGTAGAAGATTTTGCTTTTCATATTTGCTCCTTGATTATTTTACATTTGTTTTATTCTTAAAATTATTCTACTCCAGTTGGATGAGAATACTCAGATGAATTTATTCTTTCCATGTGACGGAAGTAATCTTCAAGTTTAATTTTATTTTTCCAATTACCTGTAATCATACCTAAGCCAGTTACAAACATAAAAATACCAACTACGATTATTGCAACAAATCTTTTATTCAATCTTGATTTCTTTGGAATAAAATTAACATATAAAGTATCTTTAACAGGGCAAGCATCAACACAATTCATACAAGAAGTACATTCATCGGAAATTACAATCTTTTTATTTGCTACATCAATAAAATTCGGACAAACTTTGGTGCATTTATTACAATCAATGCAAGTGGAAACTTCTCTTTTAATTTTGAAAGGACTTAACAATCCAACCAAACCAAGTAAAGCTCCATAAGGACATAAGTATCTGCACCAAAAATTTCGAAATATTGTTGAAAGCAAAGCAAGAATTACAATCACCGTTAAGGAGAATTTTGAAATCTTAGCAAAGAAATAATACATCTTAATATCAGCAACTTGATTGTAAGGACTATCGAGAAAAATTTTCAGTGAAATTAAATCCATAACAAAGAATATGATGTAGATAAAAAATCCAAGTAACAAATATTTTATACTTCTGAGAGGTAAATCAATGATTTTTGGAATTTTTATTTTTCGTTTAAAAATTTTTTCTCCGAAGTCACCAAGATTTTCTGAGATAAAACCTATAGGACACAACCAACTACAAAAAGATTTTCCAATCACTAATGAAAGAAGAACAATTGCACTGAAAATGAACATTCCAGCTGGATGAGCCCAATGTATTTCCCCAGTTTCTAAAAAGTATCGGAGTGACATTAATGAACTAATGGGCAAGTAACCCTCAACTCCAGATGGCCTTTCAACATAAATTGTTCTTCCACCACTTTCAAGAAAATTGATAAACAAAATAAATTCAATTCCAATCCAGATTGATAATAGTACAGAAATAATCTGAACAATAAATCTTAATCTCTGAATTGGTTTTTCAGAATTCTTGATGAATTTGATTTTAGAGTTGCTGGAAAAATTATTCTTCCTTTTTGTTGATTGAGTTTTTTGATTTTCTTTGTCGAAATATATGTCGTTTCTCATGGCAAAACCAGATAATTTAGTCTGAATTAAAATTAAAAAATTAAAGTTTGCTCAATTTCTTTAATGTTTTTTCAACGAAGCGATCTATGGTTTGTGAACTAAGCATTTCGTAAGCCATATTTCGGAGTTTTCCCCATTCGGAGTGAACGGGACAGGGAACATCAGAAGAACAATTAGGAAAACCAAGCACGCAAGATTTGAAAACATCAAGTCCATCTATTGCTTCGACTATATCAATTAATTTGATTTTGTTAGGTTTTTTTGCGAGGTAAAAGCCACCATTCTTCCCTTTTTTCGAGCCAATAATTCCATTAGCTACAAGAGATTGTAAAATTTTTGAAACAAACTCCTTTGGAATTTTTAAGTCACTTGCAATTTCTTTAGCGGAGAAATATTGTTTGTCTTTCTTGCTTGCCAAGTAAAGAATTGCTTGTAATCCGTATTCACATTTTTTTGAAAATATTACTGACATAATAATAAGAGTTTTTTATCTGATTTAATTTAGGAAAAATTTTTATTTCAAAAAAGTCAACTCGAAGTAATTAATTTATCCTGCATTTCACTTTTATAATTACTCTTTCAATGTGAAGAATTTGTTCTTGAACAAAAATTAAATTTGAAAGATTGAAATATGCAATAAGAAAAAGTTTGATAAATATCTGTGATTAAATTAAGATTTTACATGATGTCTTATCATTTTCTTATCCTTGTCAATAAAATTATTTTTTTTGAATTATTGACATTCAATTAATTGAAATTGGAAGAATGATGATTGAACATTTTAATCTTAAACTCTTTCTAACCACAACAATTACACTGATTACACTTTTTGGGATAGCTGTTGGTAGTTTACCAAAATTAAGGATGAACCGAGCGACCATCTCACTTGTTGGAGCAACATTGTTAGTCCTAACTGGAGCAATTACACTCGAGCAAGCTTATGATTCGATTGATTTAGATACAATTTCTCTTTTGCTTGGGATGATGATAATTAATGTTAATCTCGGGATTTCAGGTTTTTTTCAGATGGTTGCGTCAAAAATAATTCAGCATTCAAAATCACCAAAGCAATTACTAATGCTCATAATTTTTTCATCTGGATTTCTTTCAGCAATTTTTTTGAACGATACAATATGTTTAATGCTCACTCCATTGATAATTGAAATTACAATTCAATTGAGGAGAAATCCGATTCCATATCTTATTGCTCTTGCTGCATCAGCAAACATTGGTTCTGCTGCAACGATAATTGGAAATCCTCAAAACATGATAATTGGAATAAGTTCAAAAATTTCTTTCGTGAAGTTTACTCAAGCTTTAATAATCCCATCGATTGTAAGTTTGCTGATTCTTTTCTTTGTTGTTCTTGTGATTTATCGAAAAGAATTTGTAAACACAAAATTTGAATTTGTACCTGAGATAACTCCAAGAATTTACAAACCACTTTTTGATAAATGTATAGTAGCTGGAATTTTATTTGTAGCGATGATATTAATTGGTTTTCAACTTCCTCTTGCAGCATTAACTTCAGCTTCAATTTTATTAATTACAAGACGACTTAAACCGCAAAGAGTTTTTGTTGAAATTGATTGGGCATTACTTGTTTTCTTTTCGAGTTTGTTTGTAATAACAGGAGCAATCGAAAAAAATGAATTGAGCAAAAAACTTTTTGATTTAATTGAACCAATTGCAACAGGAAATAGCGGATTGTTTGCTTTTACATCTGCACTATTGAGTAATGTAGTTTCAAATGTTCCAGCAGTGATGCTGTTTAAACCATTAATTAGTCAATTTTCAAATCCAGAGAAAGCATGGTTAATACTTGCCATGTCTTCAACCTTTGCAGGAAATCTAACTCTTCTCGGTTCAGTTGCGAATTTGATTGTTGCTGAAAGTGCAAAACATGATGGAATAAAATTAGATTTCTTGGAGTACCTGAAAGTCGGTGTGATTATCACAATAATTTCTATCTTTATTGGAACAGTTTATCTGGAAATTATTTACAATTAATTGAGAGAAGTAACATGGCAGAAAATCTAATAGTAACAATCCTTGGTAGGGCAACAGGTTACAGTGAAATTAATTACAAATACAATGACTTTACTGGTAAAGAGTTTCTTCTTTCAAGATTTTTCAAAGAATATTTAAGCGATGCATATACGCATCAAATGATTTTTTTACCTCATACACTTTATACATTAAAGGAAGAAGTAGTTACAATATTATTAAGGCATGAAAATTATTCAATCAATCTAATTCCTTCTTTGGTAGCAGATCGTAAAGATGAATTTAAGTTTTTCAACTTTAATGCTAATTATGGTTATATCAGTTATTTGTTATTCCTTTACTTAGTAAAATTTTATTTGGAAAATCCTTCATTAAAAAATTTATATGTTGATATTTCAGTTGGATTAAACATTTACATTGATGCATTGAAAGAAGCAGCTCGTGGATTTAAAGTTTTTGCTGATTTACTAAAGTTGACTCGTAATGATAAAATAAATCTTCAACTTTTGTTTTCCGATCCAGTAATTGCAGCTGATAGTTCTGATAAAAATGTTTATGTAGAAAAAATAAATGTAAAAGTTTGGTTCGATACACCAATAACCAAAGATAAATTAACAGAAAATGAATTAAGCTCCATTAATTTAGATTTGAAGCAAAAGAATTTACTTAAGGAATTTTATTATACATTTTTCTCGATTTATCGAAACGCTCCTTTGGTGATTACAACTTTTGGTTATAAAAGGAAGAATATAATCTTAAATGAATTAAAGAGATTTATCAACGAAGAATTATCACGATTTGAGATTAACGAAGAAACAGTCAAAAATAGTTGTTACAACATTCCTTCAAATTTTAAACTTCGTCAAGCAGTTGTCTTAGCATTAGCATTGTATTACAATATTTCTGATGAACTTGAAAGAAGTAAAATAAATAATACAGCAAGGGGAATGGTTTCTATTAATGAAATTGAAAATTTTAAAGACATTTATGAAAAATATGGCCTAAACGCAAATAAAGAATTGCTCGAAAGAGATTTAAGAAAATTAAAAGACAATGCGAATAAACTATATGAAGGGAGTATTAAGAGGATTGCAGAGATTGAAAATAGGAATCCAAGTCGAAATATCGATGAAAGAAATTTTTATGCTCATTCTGGTTTTGAAGCAAACATAACATGCTTAAGTAAAAATTTGAATGAAATAAGAATAGGTTATGATAGTGTGTTCAGGGATAAATTGAAAAATTTAATCTTTACGCAATAGATAACAGTGATAAAACTTTTAGCTTTATTTTTTCATCAAATAAATATTTACTTGAGTGATTATTGGAAATTTTTCTAAAAAGATAATGAAGATTATTTATTTTGTTTCATGAATTAATCCCTCAAATTGATAAAAAAAACATATCAAACTATATTTGTATACTTTGTTCAAGCAAAAAAATGATTGAAAAGGAGATAGTCGAATGGCAATTATGACGAAAATGCGGGATAATATGCCCGCTATTTTAATCGGTCTTGTTGTAATGTTTTTAATTACAATTATTTTTGACTGGGGAATGAATTATCTCGGTCTACGAACTGGTGGTAATGATCCAGTAATTGGAAAGATTAACGATAGAGATATTAAGTTTACAGAATTTAATCAAATAGTAGATCGAGCAAGGGAAAATCAAAAAGCACAAACAGGTCAAGATATTGAGGATGACCAGCTTGCAATGTTTAGAGATCAAGTTTGGGAATCTTATGTAAATCAAATTTTAATTGAAGAAGAAGTTAAAAAACTTGGCATTAAAGTTACTGAAGATGAGATTTATAATATCATTACTGGTGAAAATCCGCCAGAATTTTTAAAGAAAAATTTCATTGATTCACTTGGTAACTTCAATCGCCAAATGTATTTGCAAGCCATAATGGATCCTCGAAATAAAGAGGCTCTTGCACAAGCTGAAGAATTTGTAAAGCAACAGAGATTACAAGAAAAACTAATGGCTTATCTTAAAGCAACTATAGTTATTCCCGAAAGTGAAGTCAAAAAGAGATTTTATGAACAAAATGTTAGAGCCGATGCAAAATTTGTCTTATTTGATGTAAATACAATTAAAGATGATGAAGTAAAATACACAGAAGATGACTTAAGAAATTACTACAAGAAAAATATTGATCAATACAAAGTCGAAGCTCAGAGAAAACTTAAGTATGTATTATTCCGACGCCAACCAAGCAAATCGGATAGTATTGCAGTATTCAATAGTTTGAAAGCGATAGTTGAGGAAGCAAAACGTGATACAGATTTTGCAGGATTAATAAAGTTATACACAAATCAAAACTATAGTGAGAAAGCAATTTATCATGGTTCTTTGCCTTACGAAGGAGAAGTTGAATTATATAAGCATAAAGTGGGTGATGTAGTTGGACCTGTTTTGACTTATTCAGGATATTCGATTTTTAAGATTGTGCGAGATAGTACTGGAAATGATGAATTTGTACATGCATCACATATTTTAATTCCAGTTTACGGTGATAGTGTATCGGCATTAAAGAAGGCAAATGAAATTTTACAACAAATTAAATCAGGTTCTGATTTCGCAAAACTTGCGAAAGATTATTCACAAGATCCAATCTCTGCATCTCGTGGTGGAGACTTGGGTTGGTTCGGCAAAGGAATGATGGTTCCACCATTTGAGAAAGCAGCATTCAATGCAAAAATTGGTGAAGTTGTTGGTCCTGTAAGAACAGATTATGGATATCATATTATTAAAGTTCACGAAAGAAGTAAAAGAATAATTATCGCAGCTGAGCTCAATCAACCAATTAAAATGTCGGCTCAAACCGAGGAAGAACTTTATCAAGCAGCACAAGATTTCGCTTATGTCGTTCATAAAGGTGGAGATTTTGAAAAAGAAGCTGAGATAATGAAATATCAAGTATTGGAGACAGGTTGGTTCAACGAAAAAGCTGATTTCATTCCAGGTATCGGAATGTATAAACAGCTTGTTAAGTTTGCTTTTGATAACAAAGTTGGGACTGTTAGTGAAGTGTTTCCAACTTCACAAGGTTATGTAGTTGTAAAAATTTCTGAAGCAATTGAAGAGGGTGTTAAGAGTTTTGATGAAGTTAAAGAACAAATCAAACAACAAGTGATAAGAGAAAAGAAATTTGAAATACTGAAGAAGAAAGCTGAAGACGCAAGAAAGAAAATTCCACAAGGTCAAGGGTTGGATTATTTAAGAACAATTGATACTACGATTACAGTTACTCAAACTGGTTTATTTAATTATGGACAATTTATTGGTGGTGGAGTTGGAAGAGATTATTCATTTAATTTTGCAGCTTTCAAATTAAAAGTCGGAGAAGTTTCTCAACCAGTGAAAGGCAATCGTGGCTATTATTTGATTGAACTTGTAAGTAAGCAAGATTTTGATAAGACACAATTTGATGTTCAAAAGAATTCAATTCGAAATCAAATCTATCAAGAAAAACAAAACTTAGTTATTAATAATTGGGTGAATGAGCTTAAGAAAAAAGCAAAGATTGAGGACTTGAGGTATAAGTATTATCGTTAATGAAATTAACTTTAGTTTTTTTCAAAATGGACGGTAGCTCCGTCCATTTTTTGTTTTTAAATGGACAGAAAATTTCCTCTAACTTTAATCGGAAAAATTTTAGAAGTTTAATATTCAAAATCAAAAATGCCGTATTTCAGAATTAACAAATTAAAATTGAATTCAAATATTATAAGTGAAGAAGCTTTTTATCGAAGGATAAGAGAAATAATACCAAGTGAATTTTCAATTTCACATGAGGAGATAGGTGGTGTAAAAATTTTTAAGACAGACTTTCAAGTTGGTAAACTTCTGGAACACACACTTGGATTTATCTACATTCAAAGCAAATCTTCGATGCTTTCGGCAATTGCTCTTCAACCTGAAAGAAATGATAAAATTTTAGACTTGTGTTCTGCCCCAGGTTCAAAAACAACACTAATCGCAGAGCTAATCAACAACAAAAGCTTTATTCTTGCAAATGAAATTTCACTTGATAGAGTAAAAGCACTAATGTTTAATATTGATCGTCTTGGGATTTTAAACACAACAATTTCAAACAATGATGGAATTAGAATTTCAAATTCATTCAAAAATTATTTTGATAAGATATTAGTAGATCCACCATGCACTGCCCTTGGAGATACAAGATTTACTCCACAGAAACAAATTGAACGAAACATTAGTCGGCTCGAAAATCTTACTCAAATTCAATATCAGCTTTTAGTAAGTGCAGCAAAGATGGTTAAAGTTGGTGGAGAGATAGTCTATTCAACTTGCACAACCACACTCGAAGAAAATGAATACTTGATTGAAAAATTTCTTTCTAAATATCCTTTTGAAATAGTTGAACCTGAAATACCAGGATTAAAGTTTGAGAATTTAACGGGCAAAAATATTCGAGAAGATTTATTTCATTCAGTGAGAATTAATCCAACTGAAGATGATGAAGGTTTCTTCATTATTAAGTTAAAGAAGAAAGATGATTTTGATGAGGAGAAAAAATCAAATTTGCATTCAAATGATTTCAGAGCCGATGAAATTCATTCCAGCAATTCCCATAAAGTTGTAGACATATTAAATCAAATTTCAAACAATTATGGAATAGAATTCGATTTCTGGAAGGACCATTTGTTTCTTTTAAGAAGCGGTGATATTTATTTTTCCTCGATAAATGAATTTGATTATTCAAGAATTAAGTTCATTCGGTTTGGAATTAAGTTGGCAACTCTGGATAAAAAATCTGGTTGGCGATTGACATCAAATGCGGTGCAAATCCTTGGACGAAATATCCAAAAAAATATTTTACAACTTGAGAACAAAGAACAACTTAAAACATACTTCTTAGGTCAGAAGACAAAAATTAATTTTCCTGATTGTGATTTTGTAACCGTGAAATTTGGAGATTATTTTTTGGGAAGTGGAAAAGTTAGAGATAATATTCTTCTTTCATACTTTCCGAGAAGTCGTCGCACAATTGAAATTGATTTTGAATTTGTGAAATAAGTTAATCCAGATTTAATGTAAAAATTTTTTGAATGATTAGAGAGTTTGAATGATACTAAGATTTTTTTGAATTAAATCTGAATGTATTGAATTAAAGTTTTTACAAAGAAAAAGTTTGTCCTACCTCGTAAATCATAACTTTGGTTTTATATTTTGGTGCAGCAGATTTAAGCCATTGAATTGGTTCATCCCATGGTTCTCTTCCGTGTGGGAAAGTTCTTGTATGCATTGGTAAGAAATATTTTGCGTTCATATCATCAGCCATGATAAGTGCTTCTTCTGGATTGCAGTGGGAGTTAATCCATGGTTTGTAAGCACCAATTGGCATAATAGCAATATCAATGTTTTCATCATTTAATTTTTTGAATTCATCATTGAAGGCAGTATCTCCACCGAATAAAATTTTCTTGCCCTTCTTTTCGATTATGTATGCGTTGTAACCTCTTCCATTTTTAAATCCTTTTGAGCGATCATTTTCCCAAGGATAACGCCAACCAAAATGTTTGACTTTGAAGGCTTTTACTTTTAATCCTTCGATCTCGGTTGATTCATTCCAATCAAGTTCTCTTATTTCCTTGAACGGGAGTTCTTCAAAAATGTCTTTTGATTTGAACGCAGTAACGACTGAAATTTTATTTGGAAATTTTTCGGAGAAATATTTCAAGGTTGGGTAATCCATGTGATCGAAATGTGAATGAGAGAGCAAAATCAAATTTGGTTGTTGAAGTGATTCAGGTTTGACAGCTGGAGCGATAATTCTTTTCGGACCAAGATTTGTAATCATTGCATAAAGGCCAATTCGATGTGAGAACACAGGGTCAGTTAAAATTAATGTTCCGTAGAAATTAATTAGATAAGTTGAGTGACCAATCCAGCATAGATGAATTTTGTCATCAGACCATTCGTCAAGATTTGGTGAGAATGGTGCTTCTTTTGGTTCTAAGGTTTCTTTTGCAAGAAGTGATTCAAAAATTCCCGATGTTAATAACGAAGCAGAGCTAAGAGAAATTAATTTCAAAAAATTTCTTCGTTTCATAGTTGCTTCAAGTTATTTTTATTGTTAAACCTTTTTCGTTCTGTGATAATTGTTCTGATCGTAATTGTAGATAAAATTATCAATCCACCGAGTATTGCAAAAGGCGATGGTTTTTCACCATAACCGAGAAAAACCCAAATTGGATTCATTACTGGTTCAATCATAGCTATAAGAGCTGCTTCAATTCCTTCAATTCGTTTAATCGAGTAAGTGAAAACTGCATAAGCTAAACCAATTTGAAAAATTCCGAGATAAGCAATCATCAAAAAATTTTTTAAATCAATATTGAATTCTGGATACACAGCATTGAAACATAAAATTGGAATGAAAATGTTCCCCCAAAAAATTGCTGGAACTCTGTAGCTTTCATCACTTTTCCTAATTCCAATTAAAAATGCAGCAAAGCAAATTCCTGATAAAAGGGCAACTAAATTTCCTTCGAAATGAGTTGGAGAAATTTCACCAACAAAAAATAAAGTCATTCCAAAAAATGAAATAATAACAGAAACAACATTAATTGGTCTAAGTTTAGTTTTTAGCAAGATTGGCTCTAAGATTAAAACATAAATTGGTGCTGTGTATTGAAGGAAAATTGCATTTGCTGCCGTAGTAAGTTTAGTTGCAATTACAAAGAGAATTAATATTCCTGCATAAAACAGTCCATTGATAAATACAGGAAGATTGAAGACAAAAACTTTTTTTCTGAAAAGTATTACAAATGTTAAGGCTGAAAAAATTGAGCGATAAAATGAAAGTTGATACGCATCAAGTGTAATTAATTTGATGAACAATCCACCTGTGCTCCAAAGTAACGCTGCTAAAATAATGGCTATAATTCCTTTTTGGTGTTCTGTCATGTTTATCCTGAAATTTTTGGTAAAGTAAAATTAAATATTTTGAGAGAAATTTTTTCAGTTTTTTGAATAAAGGAAAATCTTTTTGACGATAATGTTATGAATTAAATTAGAAATGATTTTATTGTTTTGTAATTCATCTGTGTTGTTGTTTTTCTTCCCGTTTTTGTATAACCATAAATGGTCTCGTTGAACAAAATATCCTACTGAAGCGGGATGTGGTGTTGGTGTTCGAATTTTTTATGAAATCAGTTCATCACGAATTAATTACAAATTCATATTCATGAACTTGAGCATTTGAAGTTGATACTGATTTTTTGAACAAATGTTCAGATGTTTTTTGCCAGTTGAAATTTTTCACAGCATTTTTTCGTGCTTCAGTTTTCATGAAGTTGAATAGTTCAGGATTATTCAATTTCATATCAATTAGGATAAACAATTTTTCTATCCAATCATCAATGTTATTTCTCAAAGCAACAAATCCTGTTTGAGAGTCAACGATAATTTCTTTTGGTCCACCATAATCAGAAACAATTGCAGGAACTCCGCACGCTTGAGCTTCGAGGACAACCATTCCAAAAGTATCTGTTTCGCTTGGGAATAAAAACACATCAGCAATTGAATAAATCTCGGGAAGTTGAGAATGTTCAACTCCACCTGTAAACACAATTCGCTTATTTGTTTGATATTTAGATTTCAATTTTTCTAAGTAAGGTCCATCGCCAACAATAATTAAATTCAAATCGGGAAATTTATTGATTGATTTCAAATACAACTCAAAAAGAAAATCTAAATTTTTATCCTTTGAGATTCTTCCTGAATAGAGAAGATTAATTCCATCTTTAATTTGATATGGTGATTTTATTTCATAATCTCTACCATATTTTGGAGAGAATTTTGTCAGATTGATACTTCGTCTGAAAACGGTCAAATGAGTTTTCACATTTCTTTCTTTCAAAACATTTAGATAAAAATGTGAAGGGGATTCAACATAATCGCATTGAGAGTAGAACCAGTTAACATATTTATCAACAATCTCTGCGAGCTCATAATCGCCAGTGATAGCTTCAACTTGCAACTTGAAATCCGTATGATATACTCCACGCACTTCGATGTTGTAAATTTTAGCCATTAATAATCCGAGTAGCCCAACTGGTCCTGGAGTAGAAATATAAACCACATCAGGAGAATGTTTGGAGAGAATGTTCAGTGCTTTGAAGAGAGAAGGAATACTCAGCTCATAGCTTTCATAATATGGTAGATTGAACTTTTCGATGAGTGGAATGTTAATCACATTTTCAGGTAAATCATTTTTAATTTTTTTCTCGTCAACGGAAATAACTATGTGCAAGTTTTCTTTGTTGATGTAAGATTGAGTTAGTAATTCATTCAAAGTTGTAGAGACACCGTTTAAGTCGTTAAATGTATCAGTGAACCATAAAACCTTTTTTCGTTCATTTATTTGTGGACAATATTTATTGCTAAACTCTTCAATTAAATTTCTTCCTTTGTTGAGATGATGAAATGTAAAAATGAATGGGGCAGTGAATAAAATATTTGGCAAGTTTAAATATGAGCTCTCAATTGATTTAATGATAGATGTAGAGTTGTTAATTTTAATGAATGGTTCAAAAACTACACTTATCTTTTTATCAAAAAACGAACTTAGTTTATCATAAATAATCTCGAACTTTGAATTGATGTCTAAATTTGAATTTTCAATTACAGCCTGAGCCAGTTTAAATAATTCATGTTTGATTTCGTCTCTAACAAATTTCGAACTGATTTGAAGGAGTTGCAAATACAAATTATCAACAAAAGATTTTTGAGAATTTCCAATCAAATATTTTTTGAAAAATTTATGGAATAACTTTTCGTGTCGAATTAACTCTTTATCTTTCAAATATTCGAAGAAAACTTTTAGTGCTGTAAATAACAATCTTTTGAAATCGTTATGACTACCAAATGGAATTGTTCGCTTTTCTCGAATTGCTTTTAAGACATCATCTGTTGATTTTGCGTCGGGAATTAATGTGTAAGTCGTTCCAATAAAAAGTCCGCTATGGTCATCAGAGCCACCAGTAAATCCTTTTATCCATGGAGTATCGCTTATTGGTTCAATTTTGTATTTAGAGTAAAGGTCTTCAATTTTTTCGGGAGTTAAATTAATCATTCCATCAATCCAAACATCGTTGTGAATTTTAATTCGTCCACCATTTCTTCCTTCAAAAACATCGAAGAGCAAAATGAGTTTTTCTAAATCTTCAATGCTCAACTTCCCATTTTCAGAAAATGTTGGATGAGCAACTGAATAAGCAATGTTTTCGCATTTAACATAATCTCGCATTTCATAAACATCTTTTCGCAAGAGTTGAATTTCTTCAAATTGTTTTTCAGTTATTCCATACAGAAGCAAATCAATCGAATGACCACTATCTGGAAATTTCACTGCTGACTCAACGCCAATAATAACTTTATTCGGATACTTCTCTTTTAATTTCAAAGCTCCGTCAATTCTGTTATGGTCGGTTATTGTGACAAAATCCATTCCTCTTTGTTGAGCAATTTGAAAAACATCTTCTATTTCAGTGTAACATTCAAGGGCAGAAAATTTTTTCATTAACCAATGGTCAGGTGGTTCGGAAAATTTCGAGTGAAGATGTAAATCTATCTTGGACATTCTTTTTCCTTTTTGCTTTAATTTGATTTTGACTTATTACTGAATAGTTAAGCCATGATTAATTAAGCTTGAAAGAAAAATTAACTTTATATTTAATTGTGATTAAGAGACCATTACATTTTTTTAATTGAAGTATGAAATCCTTCTATTGAATTTCTCAAAGTTTTTGGAGATAATTAGAAAACGAAAAACAAAATTGGTTTTAATATGAATAAAAAATTTTTTGTTGCTTTAATTACTTTAATTTTATTAGTGAACATTGCAAATGCCCAGTGGGGATTGCTTAGAAGAATTGGTTTGGATGGTGGCGTTCATTTTGGTGTGGTAAATCCTTCACTTCATGACTTGAATAATGAATTCAAAAAATTTGATTTACCTGAAATGAAAAATCCAATTTTTGTTTTTGGTGGTGGTGGAGGTATTTCGATTGGTGGAATTAGAGTTGGTGGACTTGGATATGGTGGTTCAACTGAAGAGGAAAAAATTAGAACAATTTATGGAACGAGTTATAATACTAAAGTCAAAATGGAGTATGGTGTAGGTTATGGAATAATTGGTTATGAAGTGTATCATTCAAAAAAATTTTCAGCCAATTTTGATTTGGGCATTGGAGGTGGAGATATCAACTTGTTAATTTCTGATCGAACAAGTGATTTCAATCTTTGGGATGAAACTTTAGTTATTCCTGTGGGAATTAACAACATCACGAGAAAAATTACTTATTCATTCTTCTCACTACAACCTTCCTTGACTTTTGAATACATTTACGGAAACTTTCTGAAGTTTTTGATTTCAGGTGGATATAATTTTATTATAAGTGACGATTGGTCAAAAGATGATGATTTAGAATTGATCAAAGTACCGAAAATGAATTTCAATGGTTTCACAATTCGTATGGGAATTTACACTGGTCTATTTTTCTAATTAAAAGAGGAATTAAAAAATGAAACAATCAATCTTTTTCGTAATCATTTCAGTAATTCTATTTTTTGGATTTGCTCCCGAAAACGAAAATGAACTAAGAGTGATTTCTAATGGAGATTTACTCTATAGTTCAAACGAAGTAATCATAAAATTCAAAACTGATTTAAGTTCTGATGAGAATCGTCTTCAGGTATTAAATTCGTTTATGAAAATTTTTAATGAAGCTTCAATCAAATCAATCGAACCAATTTTCTCTGCTCAAAAAGATTATCAATTAAAATCACAAAATGGTTTGACAAGAATTTACTCATTAAAATATTCAGGCAATATTGACCCACTTGTACTTTCGAAGAAAATAAGTCGTTTAGATGGAATTGAATATGCTGAGCCAAGATACATTTATAAAATCGAATTCACTCCTAATGACCCATCAATTAGTAATCAATATTACTTGAACACAATCAAAGCTTACGATGCTTGGGATATTTCGAGAGGAGACTCATCAATCGTAATTGGAATAATTGATACGGGAGTTTACTGGTATCATCCCGATTTGGAACCAAACATTTGGATTAACAAAAACGAAATTCCAAACAATGGAATTGATGATGATAACAATGGTTACATTGATGATGTTCGTGGTTGGGATTTTGGTGGATTGAATGGAACACCTGATAACGATCCAAAAGAAGATGCCCCTTATCATGGAACTCATGTAGCAGGAATTGCATCGGCTGCAACGAACAATGGAATTGGTGTTGCTGGTGTTGGATTTAGAGCAAAAATAATGGCAGTCAAAACTGCTCGAGATGATAAGAAAGATCCAAACTCAGGTTCACCATACATTTGGTATGGTTACGAAGGAATTGTTTATGCTGCCGATAATGGTGCAAAAGTAATTAATTGTAGTTGGGGTGGAAGTGGTTACTCTCAATTTGCTCAAGATATAATTAACTATGCAACGAACAAGGGCGCATTAGTTGTTGCTGCTGCTGGTAATAGTAATTCAAGCTCTGACCATTTTCCTTCTGCTTATAAAAATGTTATCTCGGTTGCAGCAACAAATTCAGATGATAGAAAAGCGAGCTATTCAAATTATGGAAACACAATTGATGTATGTGCACCAGGCACTTCGCTTTACAACACATGGGCTGGAAATACTTATGCTATTCTCTCTGGTACTTCTATGGCTTCGCCTGTGGTTGCAGGAATTGCTGCTTTGGTTAAAGCAAAATATCCAAATTACACTCCCGAACAACTCGGTGAAAAAATTCGTGTTGCCTGTGATGATATTTATAGTTTGAATACAACCTATCGCTATCAACTTGGAAAAGGTCGAGTGAATGCATGGCGAGCACTTCAAGATTCAATTAATAGATCGGTTAGAATGTTGTCTTATCAATTGAACGAAGCTCCACCATTTGGAAATGGTAACGAAGTTTTAGAACCAAACGAACAAGCTGAAATAAGAATCAGTTTCAAAAATATTTTAGCTCAAACTTCAAATCTCACAATTACTTTAACATCATTAACAGCAGGAATAGGTATAGTCAATGGTACATTTAATGCTGGAGTCAAATCTACTGGAGAAACTTTTAACAACTTTAATTCACCATTTAGAATTCAAGCATCAAGTTCACTTGGTTATGATATTTTGGTTCGGTTGCTTGTGAATTTTACAGATGGTTTATATTCAGATTGGCAGTTAATCTCTTTCGTTGCAAATCCAAGTTATGTTGTTTCGAACAACAATAACATTCAACTCACAATTGGCAGTAGAGGTAATTTAGCTTTCAACGATTATCCAACCAACACTCAAGGAAGAGGTTTTAGATATAAAAACAGCAACAATCTTTTGTTTGAAGGTGCATTGATTATTGGAACAAGTTCTACAAAAATTTCCGATGTCGCTCGTAATCAAACTGGTAACGCGCAAAACCAAGATTTCACAATTGTAACTCCAATAAAACTTTATCAACCAGGTTCAATTGCAGATATGCAAGCTGTTTCAGTATTTAATGATGATGGAGCTGGTACAAACAAAATTGGTGTGAGAGTAATTTTAAATTCTTACTCATATTCAGATTTACAAAATTCTGATTATGTAATTTTACATTACAAGTTTATTAACACAACTTCATCAACAATTTCGAACTTTCATGCTGGATTATTTTTCGATTGGGATTTGATTGATGGTAGCGGTGCTGACGATGTTGCTCGATGGGATGCAGTAAGTCGAATGGGATATGTATTTAATCAACCGAGAACAACTACATATTATGTTGGTTCGGCTCTCATCTCTCACACAAATAATCATTTTAGAGCAATTAACAATGCTGGTGGTGATGGTGGTTGGGGAATTTATGATGGATTTACCGATGCGGAAAAATGGGAAGCCATAAGTGGTGGAGTTACCAAAACTCAAGCAGGTGCTGGAGATGTATCAATAGTTGTGGCTGGTGGTCCTTATACAATCAATCCAAATGATACTTTGAATGTTGCTTTCGTCGTTTTAGCTGGTGACGACCTTCCAGCTTTACAATCAACTATTGTTAGAGCTAAGCAGAAATGGAATCAGATTATCACCACAGTTGACGAAACTCATCCAAATGAAAATTTAAC
>JAOAHM010000072.1 GCA_026415235.1 Ignavibacteria bacterium
ACTCATCTTCCACTAAGAGTAAATCCATATTATATGAATGGCGATTTTTTTGGTTATGCTGTAACTGGAACTCCTGCTGATTGTATAAAACTCGCCGTGACCACTCATATGACAGAAAGACCAGATTTAATTGTGTCAGGAATAAATCACGGTTCAAATGCTGCAATTAATGTAATTTATAGTGGAACTGTTTCTGCAGCGACAGAAGGAACAATTCTTGGAATTCCATCAATCGCATTTAGTCTAACTACATATGTTGATTTTGATTTCACTTATGCAAAAAAGGTAGCCAAGATAATAGCATTAGCTGTGTTGAAAAATGGTCTTCCATCTGGAGTTTTATTAAATGTGAACATTCCACCTGTACCTGAAGAACAAATAAAAGGTATTAAAGTTACTAAACAAGGGAAATCGAGATGGAATGACTATTTCGAAAAACGAGTTGATCCTCAAGGAAGAGAATATTTTTGGTTAACAGGTACAATGGATAATATCGAAGATGATGACGATTCTGACATCGTTGCAATTAAAAATAATTATGTTTCCGTCACCCCAATTCAATTCGATTTAACTGATTATAAGTTTCTGGAAAAATTAAAGACTTGGGACTTTTAATTACTTAGCAATGAAAATTTTATTAACCAACTTCAAACTCATCTTTTCTATCTCAACATTTTTATTGTTAATAGTAATCCTCTTTGCATTAGCTGGAATTTATTTTTACTACAGAAGAACTCTACCTGAATTAACCAAAAGAGATAAATTAATTTTATTTAGCTTGAGATTAATCGCTGCTCTTGTTTTGATATTTTCAATTTTTGAATTGTCTGTTGAGGCGATTTCAAAAAGAATTGAAAATCCTTCAACTGTTATTTTGATTGATAATTCAAAGAGTGTAAGTGAAGAGAAAGCTCTGATTAAAGAAAAACTTGAAAAAATTTTACAAGAACTAAAAAGTTCAAATCAGAAAATTGAGATATTTACATTTGATGAAAAGGTAAGAGAAATTAGCGAAGACTCAATTAATCAAGTTGATTTTTCTGGTCATGCAACAAACATCTCATCGGCAATTAATGAAATAATAAAAAATGCAAACGAAAAAAATTATCAAAATGTAATTTTAATTACCGATGGAATTTATAATTCAGGAGAGAATCCAATTTATTTGACGGAGAAATCGAATTCGCCATTTTTCATTTTTGGTGTCGGTGATCCAAAACCAAAAAATGATATTTCTATCGAAGAAGTCATTACTAACGATTTGATTTATGCTGAGAATCAAACTCCCATTCGAGTGAACATTAAATCAAATGGATTTGAAAACCAAAACACATCTATATCTTTTTTCGAAGACAATAAATTAATTGAAAAGAAAAATCTTCAACTCCAAAGCAATTACCAAGAAATTGAATTTTTATATACACCTAAAAACGAAGGTGAGAAGAAATTAACTTTTACAATCAACCCTATCAAAGGTGAATACACCGAAAAAAACAATTCTTTCACCAAGTATGTAAAAGTACTAAGTAACAAAATCCGTGTCTTAACCATAGCTGGCAAACCGTCTTATGATTTAAGCTTCATCAACCAAGCAATAAAATCGAACAAAGACTTTAGACTTGAAACATTAATTGAAAAAAATACTGGCGAATTTTATCCTCTTTTTAGAAACGAAAGTTTTATTGATTCAGCAGATGTAATTTTCTTTGTGGGATTTCCCACTGCAATAAATTCTGAAAGATTTTTAAAAAGAATTTTATCAAAAATCGAAAAAGACAATACACCAATTTTCATTTTGGTTAATCCTGAAACAGATTTTAATAAATTAAATTTTTTCAAAGCTTACTTACCTTTTGATTGGCGTTCAGCGTTCGGTACAGCTTCTCAAATTTTTATTGATGTACCTGAAGAAAAAAGCAAAAACGAAATCTTAAACATTGACGAAACTAATTCAGTGGAAGTATGGAATTCATTTCCACCAATCCATCGAGTTGATAGAGAATTTATAAGTAAACCTGAATCTGAGATTCTATCCTACTATAAAATCGGGAATACCAGAATTACTCAACCATTGATTGTTTCACGAAACTTAAATCGTCATCGAAGTCTTGCATTTATTGGTTTTAATTTGTGGCGATTAAAATTATTAAATGCCATGCGGGAAGAACAATCAATTTATTTCGAACGTTTTATTAATAATTCAATTAAATGGTTGACTTCAAAAGAGATAGAGAAAAATTTAATCGTTCGAACTTCAAAAAAAATATTTGATGTAAACGAAGAGGTTTCATTTATTGGACAACTTTACGATGATGCAAATCAACCAATTTCTGATGGACAGATTTACTTAGACATTTATCAAGGAAACAACAAAGTTTCATCAACTCTTTTAAAACCCTTAGGAAATGGAATTTATTCTGCTCAATTAGAAAATCTTGAGAAAGGTGACTTCAATTTTAATGCAACCGTTGAATATGCAGGCAAGAAATATTCATCTAATGGTAGATTTTCCGTTACCGAAAGTGAACTTGAATTTCGTGATTTAACGCTTCGAGAAGATTTATTAAAACGAATGGCTACAATCACAAAAGGTTCATACATTTACATTAAAAACTCCGATGACTTTATTAGTAATCTTAACAAATACTTAGTCAAAAAAACAAAAGAAAAAGAAGTAAGTCGTATATACAATATCAATCATTCAACACTAACTTTAATTTTAATAATCCTTTTTCTCTCTATTGAATGGTTTTTAAGAAAGCGATGGGGATTGTTGTAAGTTCAAAAAATTTTTTCTTCGATTTACTCGATTTTTTTATTCCAAACTTATGTTTGATTTGCAATGAAAAAATCAATAGAAGTCTTTTTTCTTTATGTGATAATTGCTTAAAGCAAATTGAAGTTTCAAATCAAAAAGACATCAAAGAATTTTTCGAAAACAATCTCGCTTCTCAAAAATTAATCTCAAATTTTTATTCGAAGTATGTATTTGTAAAGGATGGATTGTTTCAAAAAATTGTTCATGAATTAAAATACAACGGAAAATCTCGTATCGGAATTTTGCTCGGTATTGAACTTGGAAAAGATTTATTAAAACAAAACTGGTTTAATGAAATTGATTTTATTGTTCCTGTTCCTATTCATCTAATCAAAAAACTCAACCGTGGTTTCAATCAATCGTTATTGATTGCCAAAGGAATTTATCACTCAACAGGCAAAGCAGTAAACGAAAAAATAATTAAACGAATTCGCAACACCGAAACACAAACTCACCTTCACCTTCATGAAAGAATCGAAAATGTGAAAGATGCATTTAAAGTTATTAGCAAAGAGAAAGTCATTGGTAAAAATATTTTGATTATTGATGATGTTTGCACAACTGGTTCAACAGTTAATGAAGTTGCACGCACACTTCTTAATGCTGGTGCAAACAAAATTAGTCTTTCTACTCTTGCCTTCGT
Organism: Ignavibacteria bacterium; assembly: GCA_026415235.1. Taxonomy (GTDB): domain Bacteria; phylum Bacteroidota; class Ignavibacteria; order Ch128b; family Ch128b; genus Ch128b. The sequence goes on from JAOAHM010000072.1 coordinate 3,462, forward strand.
AAAAGAAAAAGATTTCAGTTTGATAGTTTAGATAAATAGAAGAGTATTTTTTCTCCTTGATTGATTATTAGATTTAATTAATGAAAACAGAATTTTTGATTTTTTTAACATGGCTTTGATAATTACTTCCATTAACTTAATCCAATTCATATCTCAAAGTAAAATTATGAGTTAATGGATTGAATTCCATAAAACTCAAATTTGAACTTTGCTCCAGAACTTTACAGAAATTTCTCGCACTTGTAGAATAAGTCAGTACATAATTAAACTCAAAAACATATAGCTTAGCTTCAAATCCACCTGTAATATATATTATACTTGTAGATGTTACAGGTTCAATAGTTTCATAATCACCCGAAAAATATTCATTGGTTAAGTTATTTTTGCGTTTATAAAATTTACTACCAAAATGAAGTTTTAATTCATCAATCAGCTTTAATTGAAAATGCGAAATAATCTTTTAGAATGAATTTCGATACAGGATAGTTAACAATCAAAGAATTTTTTACTAATGATATTAAAATTAAATCAATGAAAGAATATTTAAGAAAATAAAAAGGTGAGAATGAATTGAAGGAAGGATTTTTTATTTAAAATTTCAATTTCCTTTATATACTAATCTATGATTAAAAATTCCCTTTTCATTCTCAACGATTTAAAACAAAAATCCCCGCACTAAGCGGGGAAATTTTTTGTATGAAAAATCACATTAACTATTCAAGTGAACCTACTTCTTTTTCAACTTCTTCAAGTATCTCGCATGATTTTACAAGTTCTTTCATCTTATTATGATCAGGATAAAGTGGACGATCTTCATCCAGATGTGGAACATATTTCCGAATCACTTCTCGAGCTTTCTCAACTCCTCTTCCATGTTTGAAATTTCTAAAGTCCAATGCTTGAGCTGCTGCCATAAATTCAATTCCTAATACACCATAAGCATTCTCAAGTATCTGTGCATTCTTCCAAGCAGTGTTCATTCCCATGGAAACAAAATCTTCTTGATCAGCTGCAGCAGGAATTGATTGAACCGATGCTGGCATTGAAAGAATTCTTTGCTCAACTATTAATGTATCGGCTGTGTATTGACTTAACATGTAACCTGAATAAAATCCTGGGTCTTTTGTTAGGAACGCAGGTAGCCCAACACTCAATGCTGGATTCAACAAACGATTTAATCTTCTTTCCGAAAGAACACTTACCATTGTAACCGCTGCACCAACATTATCCATAGGAAGTGAAACAGGCGTTCCCTGAAAGTTTGCGCCAGTTAAAGTTAATTTATCTTCTGTTAAGAAGATTGGATTATCTGCAACACCATTTAATTCAATTTCAATTTGTTCTCTTGCCCAACGAACAGCATCGTGAGCTGCACCAATAACCTGTGGAGTTGAACGCATTGAGTAAGCATCTTGAACTTTCATTTTCAATTTTCCTGTTTGAAGGTCACTTCCTTCGATACATTTCATTATTGCTTTTGCACTTCTAACTGCACCAGGAAATCCTCTTAATTGATGAAGCCGAACATCATAAGGTTTAAGATTTGCATATAAAGCTTCGAGGGTCATTGCAGCTGCAATTTCAGCTTGCTTAAGCCAGCGATTTATATCATAAAGTTGAAGTGCACTTATTGCAGTAATAAAATTTGAACCGTTGATTGTTGCAAGTCCATCTCTTGCTTGAAGTCCAGGAATTTCAATTCCAGCTTTCTCAAATGCAACTTTACCTGGGAGTCTCTCTCCATTATAAAAAGCTTCACCTTCTCCCATCATCAATAATGCAATCTGTGACATTGGAGCTAAATCACCACAAGCACCTACCGAACCTTTCTGACAAACAACAGGAGTTACTCCTTTATTTAACATTTCGACTAAAGTTAAAGTAATCTCAGGTCTACAACCCGAATATCCTTTTGCATGAACATTAATTCGACTTGCAATTGCACCACGGACATATTCAATTGGCATTGGCTCTCCAATTCCAGCAGCGTGATTGTAAATCAGATATCGTTGAAATTCTCTTACTTGTTCATCGGACAAAACAATTTCAGAAAATTCACCAATACCAGTATTTATTCCATACATAATTTCTCGTGCTTTGATTTTTTCTTCGAGCATTGCACGGCAAGCTTTAATTCGTTCGAGCGATTCAGGAGCAAGTTCAACTTTTTCTCCGTATCGGGCAATTTGAACTAATTTTTCGATAGTGAGGCTTTTACCATCTAAAACAATCGCCATAAAATCTCCTTTTTGGTTGATTTATTTTTTACAAAAATAAGAAGAAATAACGAGTGGATTTCTTAAAATAGAAACACAATTATTCATTTAGGTCTTTAAGGAATGAAAAAAATAAGAGATATTTTACACATTTGAGCAACAGAAAAATTTTTATCTATACTTGAAATTTTCTTTATTTAAATCATAATTGTAATGTAAGTAAGAAAAAATAAATCATAAGGAGAATAAATATGAAAAATAAAAATCTCATTTCAGTTGATTTTCCACAAGAAAAAATGCAGGAAGTCTTAAACAATTTGGAAGAAATCAAAAACAAGTTAGATTTTTTAGTTGAACTTAATGCTGAAGAAAAAAACTTTCTTCTAAAGCTGGGTAATAAATTTCTACCATTTGTTGAAAAAGCAAAACAAGTTCTTGATGCTAATCCAGAAATCATGAGCCCGTTATTTAATATTGAAGAATTCAAAAGAGATTATCAACTGTTAAAGAATCTAACTCCTATACTAAATTCATTAAATCAATTAAGAGAGGCAGTGGAAGATACAATTTTTATAGCTGGTAGCGATGTTTTTGAAGCTGCATTAGAAATTTATTCTGCTATTCAAATAAACCGAGATAAAATCCCTGGAATGGACACTATATACAACGAAATGCGGGAGTT
>JAOAHM010000026.1 GCA_026415235.1 Ignavibacteria bacterium
ATTTTCTTAAATCAGAAGGAAAGAGGATTTGAACTATTAGATTTTATGTTGAAGTATCAATTTCCTGCAAATTGGAATCATTGGGCTGAAGTTGTGTGGCGTGATTCTTCTAAACCTGAATTTATTGGTGATATGCCACATACATGGGTTGGTTCAGATTTCATTAATGCTTTTAGAAACATGATAGTTTACGAAGATGAAAATGAAAAAAATATAAAACTTCTGATGGGTTTCACTCCAGATTTTCTAAATGAAAAAAATGTTTTCGAAGTGGTGAATATGATTACCATTTTTGGTAAGCTCAATATTCATTTGAAAAAATTCTCTGAACAAAAAATCGTTGTTAATTTTTTAGGCAACTTAGATGTAGGTGAATGGAAATTTGAACTATTTAATCCTTTCAACAAAACAATAAAAAATGTTTACTTAAATGGTAAACAAATTTTTTCTTTCGATAATAAAAAAATTGAATTCAAAGAATTTCCTGCAACTTTAGAAATCATCTATTTTTAAGGTTGATTATGAAAAATTTTAACTCCGAAAGTTTTCTTGATAAAAATGGAAAACCAAAATTTTTAATCTCTGGTGAAGTTCACTACTTCAGAATTAATCCTGATTTATGGAAAAAACATTTGAAGCTCTTGAAAGAAACAGGTGCTGACACAGTTTCGACTTACATACCTTGGGATTGGCACGAAGTTGAAGAAGCAAATTTTGATTTTGATGGAAAAACTAATCCTGCAAGAAATCTAATTAAGTTCATTGAGCTATGTCAAAAAGAAAATCTCGAGATGATTGTTAAACCTGGTCCTTACATTTTGGCAGAATATAAAAATCAAGGACTTCCCGAATGGCTTTTCAACAAATTGAGTAAAAACGCTTTTGCTCTCGATGAAAACGGTGAAATTATTGCACCTTATCTTCTCACTTATCTTTCTGATGAATTTCTTGAATACACTTTCAAGTGGTTTGATAATGTTATGCCAATCATTAGTGATGCACAAGTAACTAAAGGTGGTCCTATTTCAATGATGCAAATATGTAATGAGATTGGTGTGTTTCAGTGGCTTTCGGGAAAGAGTGATTACAATCCTAAGGTTGTTTTTTTGTTCAAAGAATTTTTAATCTCAAAATATCATTCCATTGAAAAATTAAATTCTGTTTATAATTCAGATTTCAAAAACTTCGATGAAATAAAAGCACCAGTTGGGAAAATAGAGAACAAAAAAGATTACTGTTTATATTTCGATTTTCATTTATTCTTCAGACATTACTACAATCAATATATCACTTTGTTAAAAGAAAAAATTAAATCTTATGGAATTGAAATTACTCTCACCCACAATATTCCAGGTTGGATATATGGTCAAGCTTCAGAACTTCCAATGTTAATCAGTACTTACGATGAAATATTGAAAAAACATGACGACATCATTTTTGGACTTGACCACATTCCCGAGTTTGTTTCTTATCGCAATGCACATTCAGATTTAGCTTGCAACAAAATTTTGAAAGCACTTCAACCTAATGCACCTATATGGGCGGCTGAATTTCAATGCGGAACAAGAGAGCATCATACTAAAGTTTATGCCAAAGAACTTGAAACATTTTACTTTGCATCAATTGCTCATGGAATGAAAGGTTTTAATTATTACATGTTTTCTCAAGGAATAAATCCAAATGGAAAAGGCTTTTACGGTAAAACATTTTATTTCTATACAGCATTAAATTCAGATGGTTCGAAAAATGACCTCTATAAAGCAATCAAAAAAGTAAATTCTTTTATCAGAAAAAATGAGAAAGAAATACTTAACAGCAAAACAAAAAGTGAAATTTGCGTTGGTTTCTATAAACCTTACTTTTATACTGAACTGATTTCCTCACAACTTCTTAAAGAAAAAAAATTAGATGTAACTAAACTTGGACTAAGTTTCGACCCACGATATGTTAGAGAAGAAATCTTTTTCAATGGATTGCTCAGAATGCTTCAAACATTAAACTACGAATACGAAATTTATGACCTTGAAAGAAGAAATATTTCAGAAATAAAATCATTTAAACAATTTTGGGTAATTACCACTGAATTGATGGACGAAGAAACTCAAAAATTCTTAGTTGATTATGTGAAGAGTGGTGGACATTTAATTATTTATCCAACCGTTCCTGAATTTGATTTATATCTTAACCAATGTACAATACTTATTGATGAGCTTAATGTGGAATTTCAAAAATTTAAGGATAATTCATTCATAAAGATTTTTGATATAAATGATGTTTATTCTTTCTCAAATCAGAAATTAATTTTCTCTGGAGAAGATTTTAATCCAATTGCTTTTACTGAAGATGAAAAGATATGTGGAATTTCAAAAAATTTTGGTCGGGGAAAAATAACTGTTCTTGGTTTTCTGCTTGGTTATTCAAGTAACGAGCATTTAAATGTGATTGAAAAAATTTTATCTCTTGATAATGTAAACAAAACAATGAATTTGGACGAACAGGAATTGCAAGTTACAATTAGAGAAGGGGAGAAGAAAAAATTCATTTTTGTTCTCAACTATCATAACGACAAAAAAACTTTTATCTACAAAAAAAAGAAATTCAGAGTAAAGCCTTATTCTTATGAAATTATTATCGAGAAAATAAAAACATGAAAATTTTAATTTTTGCTTTTTTAATCGCATTCAGTTCAATTTATTCACAAGTTGATACAATTCCACCTGCAACACCAAGAAATGTTCAGGCATTTGGATATGAAAAACATATTGATTTGGTTTGGTGGGATAACGAAGAACCTGACCTTGCTGGTTACAAAGTATATCGAAAGATGAATAATCAATGGTATTATTGGACAACGGTTTCAAAAGAAAAAAGTTATTTGATATTGAGTAATCTTCCTTTGAATTATTCTTTGACATTAAAAGTTAGTGCAATAGATCAAAGTGGAAATGAATCGCCACTGAGCGATAGTGTTGTTGCAACAACTCACATAATGAGTGATGAAGAATTTTTAGATATGGTTCAGAGAGCAACATTTAGATATTTCTGGGATTTAGCTCATCCAAATTGTGGACTTGCAAGAGAAAGAAATAATTCAGGTGATGTTGTAACAATTGGTGGCTCAGGATTTGGAGTAATGGCTTTGATTGTTGGCATAGAAAGAAATTTTATTTCAAGAGTGAGCGGTGCTAAAAGATTATTAAAAATTTTGAACTTCTTAACTAACACAGCACAAAGATTTCACGGGGCTTTTCCACATTGGTTAAATGGATGGACTGGTCAGGTAATTCCTTTCAGTCAATATGATGATGGAGGCGATTTAGTTGAAACTTCATTTTTACTTCAAGGACTACTTGCAGCACGACAATACTTTAATCGAAATGATTCACTCGAAATAGAAATCAGAAATAAAATTAATCACATTTGGCAAACGGTTGAATTCAGTTGGTATAGAAGAAGTCCCTACAGCACATATCTTTATTGGCATTGGTCACCTAATTATGGCTGGGCAATGAACTTTAAACTAATGGGTTGGAACGAAACAATGATTTGTTACTTACTTGGTATTGCTTCTCCAACTTATTCCATTCCTGCATCAACATATTATCAGGGTTGGGCTTCTTCACCAAGTTACTTCAATGAAAGAATCACTTATGGTTACAAATTGTTCGTTGGACAAAATCTTGGTGGACCACTTTTCTTTACTCATTATTCATTCTTAGGTTTTGATCCACGAAATAAAAAAGATAATTACTGCAATTACTTTATTCACAATCGAAATCAAACTCTTGTAAATCGTGCTTATTGTATAAACAATCCAAAACGATTTGCTGGTTACGATTCACTTAATTGGGGAATAACTGCGAGTGATAATCCGTGGGGTTACTCTGCTCATGAACCACTTGTAAACGATAATGGAACACTTGCACCAACAGCAGCACTTTCTTCGATGCCTTATACTCCAAACGAATCTATCGCAACTCTTAAACATTTTTATAGAAATTACTACTCTCAGTTGTGGGGAACTTATGGATTTAAAGACGCTTTTAATCTTTCTCAAAATTGGTTTGCAAATAGTTATTTGGCAATTGATCAAGGACCAATTATTGTAATGATTGAAAATTATCGAACGGGATTACTTTGGAATCTATTCATGTCTAATCCTGAAATTCAAAATGCATTGAACATGATTGGCTTTGTCCCTGACTCAACTCAAACATCAGTTGAAGAAAATGAAATCATTAATAATCAATTTTCTACTCTTAGAAATTATCCAAATCCATTTAATAACGAAACAGAAATTGAATTTGAAATTAACTTTGCATCGAATGTAAAAATTTCAATTTATGACTTAATTGGAAGAGAAGTTGAAGTTATTAGCAACGAATTTTACAATCCTGGAAAACACCGAATCAAATGGCAACCAAAGAGTAATTTATCTTCTTCGATTTACTTCATTGTTGCTAATACACCAAAAAACAAACTGCTTCATAAAATTATTTTATTGAGATGAAAAGGTTCTTACTTCTTTTGATTATTTTATTCTTGTTTCAATCATGCAAAAAAGAAGAAGGAAACATTTTGAAGTTTTGGGCAATGGGTGTTGAAGGTGAAAATGTAAGTAAACTTATTCCCGAATTCGAAAAGAAATACAATGTAAAAGTAAAAGTTCAACAAATTCCATGGACAGCTGCTCACGAGAAATTAATCACTGCTTATGTTTCAGAAACTTTACCAGATGTATTTCAGCTTGGAAATACTTGGATTCCTGAATTTGTTGCATTAAATGCAATCCTACCACTTGATTCAATCTGCTCTGTTAAGGGTTTTGATTTGAATGATTATTTCAGTGGAATTTTAGAATCAAATCGAATTCATGGTTCACTATATGGAATACCATGGTATGTTGATACACGAGTTTTGTTTTATCGAAGTGATTTGTTGAAAAAAGCTGGTTGGAAAGAACCTCCAAAAACTTGGGACGAATTGTATGAACTTTCAAAAAAGATAAAATCTATTACTGGAAATTATGCAATTTATTTTCCAACTAATGAATGGGTTCCACTGATTATTTTTGCACTTCAAAAAAAATCGGTACTTCTTGATAAAAATTATACAGAGCCAGCTTTTACTGACTCAGAATTTATTTCAGCATTTGATTTTCTCTCAAAATTTTATCGAGAAAAATTATCACCTTCAAATATCACTGAAGTAACAAATATCTATCAAGCTTTTGAAGAAGGTTATGTGGCAATGTATATTACTGGTCCTTGGAATATTGCTGAATTCAAAAAAAGAATTTCATCAAAAGCACAAAAACTTTGGATGACCGCTCCGCTTCCTTCACCTGATTCAAATTATCCAGGTGTTTCGCTTGCTGGTGGTGCAAGCCTTGTGGTTAATCGTGAAAGTAAAAACAAAGACTTAGCCTTTAAGTTAATTGAATTTTTGAGTGAACCAGAAGTACAAATAAAATTTTATAAACTTGTTGGTTCCTTACCTTCAAAGAAAACTGCTTGGAATGACTCTAATTTTGTGAATGATATTTATTTGAAAGCTTTTCGAATTCAACTTGAAAAAACACAATCAATGCCAAAGATAGCTGAATGGGAAAACATAATGGTTTCAAAAATTCAAAAATACATTGAAGAAGTTGCTGTAGGTAGAATGAGCGTTTATGAAGCTTGTAAAAAATTAAATGAAGAAACTGAACTTCTTCTCGAGAAAAGAAAATATTTGGTCGAAATTGGTTCTTTGTGATGAAGGACAAAACTAATTTCTGGATTGTGTTTCTATTTCTTGCACCTGCTTTGAGTGCAATTCTATTTTTTTTCATCGTTCCAGTAATTTCTGCTTTCCTTATCAGCTTTACTGATTTTGATATTTACACGCTTGGAGATTTTAGAAGATTACGATTCATCGGATTTAAAAATTATGTCAAACTATTTGAAGATGAATTATTTTACAAAGCTCTTCTAAACACTTTTTATTTTGTATTTGTCGGAGGACCACTTTCAATTCTTGTTTCCCTTTCAACTGCATTACTACTGAATTCACAACTTGTTAAGTTCAAGAAAATTTTTAGAACAATTTATTTCCTTCCTGTTGTTACAACTATTGTTGCTGTAGCAATTGTGTGGCGATATCTTTATCACCCACGATTTGGAATTCTAAATTATATTCTTTCGATTTTTGGAATTAACCCAATTGATTGGCTCGGTGATCCAATCTATGCAATGCCTGCAATAATCATCTTAGCAGTTTGGAAAAATTTTGGTTACAATATGATTTTGTTCATCGCTGGACTTCAAAACATCCCTTCGGAATTATATGAAGCTGCAGAACTCGATGGTGCTTCAAGTTGGTTTAAATTCAAATCGATCACTTTACCACTTCTTGCACCGACAACTTTTTTTACTTCTATCATGACAATGATTGGATATTTCCAATTGTTTGCAGAACCTTATGTGATGACGCAAGGTGGACCATTGAATTCAACTTTAAGTATTGTCCTTTATATGTATCAGGAAGGTTTTCGATGGTGGAATATGGGTTATTCAGTTTCAATTGCGTTCGTTTTGTTTGTGATAATTTTAATTGGAACATTAATTCAGTTTAGATATGAGAAGCGTATTCATTATTAAAAAAATTTTTTTAAATCTCTTAGCGTTGTTAATTGGACTTATAACTTTAATTCCGTTCGTTTGGATGGTTTCAGCATCTTTAATGAAGACAGGTGAATCGGCAAAATATCCACCAAAATTTTTTCCATCGGAGTTAGATTTTTCGCATTACATTTTTCTATTTCAAAATCTGGATATGGCAAAATATTTTTTGAATTCACTCGCTCTTGCAATTCTTGTAACAACAATTTCTTTACTTTTTAATTCCATGGCTGCTTATGCTTTTGCGAAGTTAAGATTTGGTTTGAAAGATAGATTGTTCAAATTCTTACTTAGTTTAATGATTGTTCCTGGTCAAGTTACGATGCTTCCACTTTTTTTGATGCTTAAAGAACTTGGTTTTATTAATACTTATTTTGGAATTATCATTCCTGGTATGGCAGGAGTTTTTGGAATTTTTCTTCTACGACAATTTATGATGTCCATTCCAGATAGCTTGATTGATGCAGCAAGAATTGATGGTGCATCTGACCTGAAAATATTTTTTACAATAATTCTTCCATTATGTCGTTCGGTATTGATTACGCTTGGTATCTTCACTTTTATTGGAACATGGAACGATTTCCTCTGGCCCCTTATTGTTATGACTGACTCATCAATGTATACTCTTCCAGTTGCACTTGCTAATTTGATGGGTGAACATACACAAGATACCGAATTGATGATGGCAGGTTCAGTTATTACAGTTTTGCCAATCGTTATTCTATTTGCATTCGTTCAGAAGTATTACATTTCTGGTATTATGGTTGGAAGTGTAAAAGAGTAATTATTCACTTCGCAATTAATTTCAAATAATTGTACTTCTTAAATTTTTCTGGGTGAGTGATAAATTTTATATACTCACCATTCAACCACATTAAAGATTGGTCTTTATAATTTTTGTGTGAAATATGTCCCGATTGACCACTTGTAATTATTATTAATGAGCTATCGATTGAAGAAAGGTCAACTATCTGTCGCATTGAAGGACCAAGATAATTTTCATAAGGCTCATAATACTTAAAACTTGTATTCAAAAGTGTTGTTTGATCACCACCAATTGGATAAGGTCCAATATCTATTAAGTTATCAACTATAAAACTTTGACCACTGAAGTAATGCTTGAATTTAACCTGATGAATTTCTCCCCACTGCCAAGAGTTAATATCCTCACCAAAATTTTTTTCTAACTCATCAATTGTCTCGACCATGCTTTTGCGAATTATGTCAGTTTTAGTTTCTATTTCTTTTGTATTGATATCATCAAAAAGTGAAATTGAATCTGGTGGAGTATTATTTAATAATTTTTGAATAATTCTTAAGGGTACATTTCCAACAAAGAGAAATTGTTTATAAAGTGTATCTCCAAGTTCATCATGAAAAGTATTTTTCAAAAGTTTGATTAAGAAGAAATTGTAGACAGTTGCTGCAGGACTGTAAATTTTTAGTTCACCATTCCAGTTTTTGAAAATATTAATTGCAAGATTCAAATTTTTATTTTTGATTAAAGTGTTTTCAAATGCTTTTACTATGTGAGATGAAATTTCTTTCGCATAAGGTGAAACTAAATCGTACTGAATTTTTTCAAAATCTTTTATAGAAAACTTCTTCTTACTTTTTAATAATTCATTTATTCTCTCTGCTCGAGAAGATGGCTCCCATAAATTTCCAATTACGGTTATTAAATCACGAGTTGGAGGATTATTATTAGTTGCGATGAAACCTTGAGATGGATTTAAAAATTCTGGTAATGATTCAAAACTTAAATAAGATGACCAATCATGTTTTGAAGTCGTTCCGTCAATTAATAAAAGAAAATTTGAGTAATTGCGAACTGGAATTTTTCCTGCTGCTTTGTAAAAAATATTTCCCTTGATATCTGCACACAAAAAATTTTGAGCGGGACAATTAAAATATCTTAACGCTTCTTTGAAATCACTATAACTTTTTGCTTTATTAATTCTGTAAAATGCTAACAATTCATCACTCAACTCATAACCTGTCCACTTCATCGAAATTGCTTTGTTGAAATTAGTTTCATTTAAAAATTTATTTGCTGATTGAATTAAAGGTCCACGATGTGTTGATTTAATTTTAAGTATTATTTCTTTGTCATTTTTAATTTTTATTGTATCGAGCTTGATAATTAAATTTTTCCACACGCTATCAATCAAATATTTGGAACCAGATGAATCGAGTTGCTCAACAAAAAAGTCGCAATCGTCAAGCATCAGATTAGTTAATCCCCAAGCAATATTTTCATTCTTTCCAATTACAACTGAAGGAGAACCAGGAATTGTAACGCCAGAGACCTTCAGCGTTGGTGAATTCAACGAGACAATATACCATTTTGATGGAACCGAATACATGAGATGTGGGTCGTTTGCTAAGATTGGTTTTCCAGTCTTAGATAAATTTGAAGAAATTGCCCACGAGTTACTTCCAGAATATGTATCACTAAATTTTAAAAATTTTCGAAGTCTTTGATTCGTATCAAAAAAATTTTGTAACTCTTTTATGATTGCTGAACTTAAATTATCCTTTTTTTTGAGATTTAAATTTTGCGAGACAGTCTTCGATACATTTTGTTGTAAAGTTGGAATGATTGTTGGCGCATTCTGTGGATAGTCAGGAATTAATTGGTTTAATTTTTCAGGTGAAAGTTTAGTTTGTAATTGAGCGTAGACTACATCTACCCACCAACCAAGATTTAATTCCCATGCAACGAGTCGAGCAATCAAATATACTTGATATGGTTCCCACTTTTTAGGTGTGTAGTTCAGTAAATCAAATTCAATCGAATAATTTCCCGAGTTTGTTTCCAAATAAGAATTAATACCATTTGTATATGCACGACATATCTTTTTGCTTTCTTCAGATGCATTGTCATACAATTTTCTTGCAAGTTCATCAAATCCAATTGTCTTAAATACTAAATCAAACTCAAGAGCATCTTTTCCAAGAACTTCAGAAAGTTTTCCCATTCCTGCTCTTCGAGTTATATCCATTTGAAAAAGTCGATCTTGGGCATGAACAAAACCAAGTGCGAAATACAAGTCATCTTCATTCGATGCTTCGATATAGGGGATTCCAAACTCATCTCGATAAATAAAAACATCTGATTTTAATCCATTAATTGATAACTCTCCTTCAAGTTTTGGGAAGGATTTCTTTAAAGTTCGATTTGCCAAGAACAATGAAAAAATTAGAGTCAGAGTAAAAACAAATAGAAAACCGTAGAAGAGTTTGGATTTGCTCATGACATAAGTTTCACTTGAATTTTTGTGTTAGTTTATTTGTAATATTTTTTGAGAAATTAATTTTATTATCATTTTTTTGGAATAAAGTTTTCGCTTAACTCGAAAAAAATTGAGAAAAAGATAATTTTTTTTTAAAAAGCTTCACCAATTCCTAAATGAAATTGCACAGCATCGAAGAAAGAGCGTTTGAAAATAAATCGATAAGAATATGGATCATACAATTGAGTTCCGATATCAAATCTGAGCGGTGCAAAAGAAGTGTAATACCTCAGACCAAATCCAAAAGTGAGTGCTGTTGTTTTAATTGAAACATCTTTCATACTTCTCCAGCTATTTCCAAAATCAAAAAATATGGCAGTGCCAAAATCACCAAACAGAATGTTTCGAGACTCAATTGAGCCTTCCAATAAAACTCTTCCTCCAATTTCTGTGATTGTTACTTGTTTACCTTGATTGTCAATGAAAGTAAAAACAGGACCAAGTCCTCTTGCACGCCAACCACGAATTGAGTTCGAACCACCTGAATAGAATAATTTATTTTGGGAAATAGATTTTTCACCTTCAATTTTTTGGATGTAACCAAATCTTAATTTGTAAGCAACGGCACCTTCTGCAGGTTTCCATGGATTTGTATAAAAAGTTATTCCTGCAAGCGTTTTATAGTATTGAATGTTTTTATCTTTCACATCATTAAATAAATTTTTTAAGTAAGGGAGTAATCCAGTGTACTCAAAAGATAATTGGAAGTTGTATCCACTTGTAGGATAAAAAATTTCATTTGAATGATTAGCAAATAAATCAATACCTAAGATTGTGTTTGAATGACTCAGAAAAGATTCACTCTCACTTTTCAAAATTGCTTCGGTTGTATCTTCGGGTGAGATTGGGAATCCTGAACTGATTAAAATTCCTTTTATGTAATCAAATGGTAATTGTGGTTTGAAGTTAATGTTTTCTGATTCGTATCCAAGATAAATACTATAATTATTGAAAAAGACGAACTTTGGAAGTTCAAACAAAAAGGAAAGTTTAGAACCTGCTGTGTAATATCTGTAAAATTTTTGTTGTTCAGCTGATGCAAAAAATTCGAGCTTGCCTTTTATATCTTTATAGAAAAGATAAGGTTGTTCAATACTTAAATTTATTCCTGCTAAACCAAGGACAGTTGTATCTTTCAATCCATTTTTACCAAAAACTTCTTTATAGTTAATGTTAAAAATATCCTGAGTAACAACTGTACCTTCAATTGTAAATTTTCTTGCATTACCGAAAAAGTTTTTTCTTGTGTAATTCACTCCCAAACCAATATTAAAACGATTAGTTTGATTATTTACAATTAACTCAGGACCAAGCTCGTTCATTCTTGCCACATCAACACTGATATTGATTGGAACAGTTGTGTGAGTTGTTTCAGCAATTACACCTGAAACAAGTGCTGATGTAAATAAACCAGTTCGATATAATCTTAATTGACCTTCTAAATTTTTTGCATGACTATATTTATCATTTTTTTGAATTCCAACTAATTTGAAGATTAAATCATCTTCAACTTCATCTTTACCAATTCCACCTTTTTCAATTTTTACATCACTGACTGTGAAATACCTTCCAGGGTTAATTGTCAAAGTTACATCCACAGTGTGTTTGATTGTATCTATAACTGCGATTATTCTTTCTCTTTCTGCCAACATAAAACCAAAATTTCTCAACTCATTTAGAATTCGATTAGCATCTTCTTCAATTCGATCTCTCTGGAAAAAACTACTCTCGTTGATTTTTCTTTCTCGAATGATTTTTAAGTAGAGCCATTGACCAATTTTTGTTGAATCAATTCCTAAATATTTATATGAATTTAATCTAAATCGTTCACCTTCGGAGATTATAAATTTTAGTTCAGCTGTTTTTTTTGATTCATTTAATGAGTAAGATGTTTTGACACTAACAAAGAAGAAGCCATTGTCACGATAAAATTTTTCAATTCTTCTGATATCTTCTTCAATATTCAGTGAATCAAAATAGATTGGTTCTTTGCCAAGATTTGTGAACTTGTTTAGAAATTTCCAAAACCAGAATGGTGATTCTTTCGTAAGTATTATGCTTTGAAGAGTCCCTTCTGAAAAATAATTATTCCCTTCAAAATTAATTTTTTTCAACTCATAATCTTGAGCAAGTAAATTAGAAATGAAAATAAACAAACTGATGAGAACAAAAATGAATCTCATAATTACCAGAGTCCTTTTCGGGAAATTTCTCTTTCATATCGAATTGCAAATTCAATAATCTTATCTATGTAATTGACTAACTTTGGCGGATGAATTCCAAACGGTTCAAGTGACTTAAGAGTTTTTTCACATTTGAAAAACAAATCGTGATCAAAATAATCAATCATTTCGGGATAAAGACCAGTGAAATCAGCAATTAATTTGTTTTTCATTAAACTTCGAGCAAAAGAATATTTTACTTTGATAGTGATAAGTTTTTTGTTGAGTTTCTTAGCAAATAAATTTATTAATTCTAATTGATTAAGCGGTTCAGGATCGCATAGATGATATGTTTTATATAATTCATTTAAGGTTGAAAGATTCGCAATTCCATCAACTACATAATCAACAGAAATCAAATTAATTGGATTAACTCCACTTCCAATTTGAGTCATAAAACTTAACTTAGGCAGTTTGTTAATAAGAAGAATTACAGGATAAGGTCCATCAAATTTATTAGTCTCACCAGTTTTTGAATCTCCAATTACAATTGATGGACGATAAATGACAAATGGAATCTGACTTTTGTTTTCACGAATAATTTTTTCTGATAGAAATTTAGTTTCTTCGTAGAAATTCTTAAAAGATTGTCCTTTATCAAAATCTTCTTCTGAAAATTCTCCACGATACCAACCAGCAACATAACAAGTACTGATATGATGAAACTTTTCTAAATTAGGTAATGTCTTGCTGAAATTTACAATGTTTTGTGTTCCTTCAACATTTATTTTGTAAGCAATGTCTTTGGCAATTCTCAAGTCATATACAGCAGCAAGGTTAAAAATCTCGGAAATTGAATTTAAATCAATAGAAGTTTTGTCTTCAATAAGATTCGGAAAAGTTAAGTCCCCTTCAACAACGATTAGACGATTTTTTAGTAATGGAAAATCAGTTTCAAGTTTTTCGATTTGAGATTTAGCAGTATCAAGAAATTTTTTTTGAACCAAAAGAAACATTTTGCTTTCTTCTCTTTGGCTCAAAATCTTTGGAATTAATCTCGATGCAATAAAACCAGGGAAACCAGTGAGAAAAATATTTTTATTCATATTTAACTTTCAATTTTCGTTCTGAAATATCATCAATATATTTTGTTTGAATTTGATTCATGAAAAAAGAAACCAAATCGTTTTTGCTTATCTCTTTTAAGTTTTGTGAATAAGTTTGAATTATACTACCATCTTCAGATAGGGCAGTGTAAGATTTGTAAATTGATTTTGTTAATGGTTCAAAAAGATATTGATAAATTTCAAGATTTCTCGAGCCTATGAAAGCTGAACCACTGTTATAGTAAAGAAATTTTTTATTCATTAATGTGATTGTATCAACTTCGGCTCCATCACCAATTCCGTCCAATAGTTCTGATTTAAAATTAATCACATTCGAAGTGTCAAGTGGTTTCAAAACAAAAAATCCGATTCCGTAACTATCATCTTCAAAAATTCCGTTGAAAGATTTAAGTGAATCATCAAGATAAACTAATAAAACTTTTTTCATTAAAACTGAATCAGCATAACTATAAGGCTCAATCAAATTAATTGTAGTTGAATCAATCAATAAATCGGAAGTTTCAGGAGTTTCTTTTTCTTTTCCACATGATGAAAATAAAATAAGGCTAATAGATAATAACAGGAGTGCCAATCGAACAAATTTCATATAATTCCTCAATTTCTGTGTTGTTGACTGCAATAGAACCATCTGTCCAATTGAAAACAAATGGTAGATTTCTTAACAAAATATCGAACTTACCATTACCATGAATTTTAATATAACCACCAAGTTTTGTGTCCATAGGTGGACAAGTTTTTTCGAAATAGGCTTTTTTGATTTTTAGGAACTCTTCTTCGTTAATTAAACTTTCTTGCAAACCACGAATTGCATCATCAAGCGAAGGATAGTTTAAGATTAAAATTTTACCAAAGCCAGTTGTGTTTTTTTTCGAACAAATGAAGTACTCACCAGTTGGTGTGTATTTATCGTCTTTTGAAGTTTTAGAGAATTTTGGATTTCCACCAAGTGCGATGTTATAGGTTTTAATTAATATTGTATCAATGTAAAGGTGAAGTTTATAATCAATTTTGTTTACAATAATTTTTGTGTTCTCAATTTTTTTGATTTTTCTTTCAGCTAAAAGTTCGTGAAGACTTGTTTTTCTTAAATCAAGAAAAATTCCATAAAAAATCATTCCAAGAATAAATACGACAACACCACCAATATAAAACATCAAAGTTCTAAGCATAGAAAGTCAATTATGA
Source organism: Ignavibacteria bacterium (assembly GCA_026415235.1). GTDB lineage: Bacteria > Bacteroidota > Ignavibacteria > Ch128b > Ch128b > Ch128b. Next base: position 14,433 of record JAOAHM010000026.1, read on the forward strand.
TTTTTTGTATGGATATTCAGCAACAATTATCGAATACATTCCACCTCTTGGATTAAATTCGCCAGTAACTTTCATATATCTTGGTTGAAGAACTTTTACCAAATCATCAAGAATGAAATTGACTACACTTTCATAAAATATACCATCATTTCTAAATGAATTGAAATAATACTTTAATGATTTTAGTTCGACACATTTTTTATCAGGAATATATTCAATAGTAATTTTCCCAAAATCAGGATTACCAGTCTTGGGACAAACTGAAGTAAATTCTGGTTGAACATGAGTGATTAAGTAATCTCGGTCAGGATATTGATTATCAAATGTTTCAAGAATTTTATATTTCTCGTTCATAAATCTCCTCAAATGTATTTTGGTTTAACTTTATATGGTATTGGATCATCAAATCCAGCTTTTTGGAATCCTCTTAATCTCAATGCACAACTATCACAAACTCCACAAGCGACTTCTTCTTCTTTGTAACAACTCCATGTCAAATGAAATGGTGCTTTCAATTCCATACCTTTCTTAACGATATCTGCTTTTGACATTGAGATTAAAGGTGTTTCAATAGTTATGTGAGTAGTTGGTTTTGTACCGACTTCAATTAGTTCGTTGAATTTATCATAAAATATTTTTCTACAATCGGGATAGCCTGATGAGTCTTCTTCAACAGCACCAATAAAAATTTTTTCCGCACCAAGTACTTCTGCCCAAGCAACTGCCATTGACAAAATATTAGCATTTCTAAAAGGAACATAGGAGGTTGGAATTTCTTTACTTTCAAGATTTGCCAGACTTACTTCAATCTTTTCATCAGTTAAAGATGAACCACCTATTTTGCGGAAAAAATCTGTGTCCAATACAAGTCTTAATTTTGCATTGTAATAGTCAGCAATATCGTTAAATGCTTTTAATTCTCTTCTCTCAGTTCGTTGACCATAATTTAAATGAAGCATTGCAAGTTCATAATTCTGAGCAGCAATTGCAGTGGTTACGCAACTATCCATACCACCACTTGCAAGTACAACAGCTAATTTTTTTTGTATCTCTAACATTTCTTTACTCCAAAATTATAAACAAATTATTTTATTCTAACTGAATGTTCAGCAAATGCATCAGTGGTTTCATAAACTAAGACATTTATGGATGAAAGATTTTGAGGAAGTTCAGCATTTAAAATTCTTTCGGCAATATAAATCGAGATATTTTCTGCTGTTGTTGGTTTATCAATTATCACAATTCTTTCATTAATTTTTTTTGCTATTTCGATAAGTTCAAAATCATCTTTATGGCAAATTATCGAGTGGTCCATTTCATCAATAATTGGATCAACAATTTTGAAAATATCATAAAAATCAATAAGCATTCCATTTTTATCCAATTCACCTTCAAATTGAATTAAAGCTTTATACGAATGTCCATGCAAGTTTTTGCATCTACCTGGATGAAATGGTAATCTATGTGCCATTTCCCAATGAAATTCTTTTGAAACTTTCATCATCTCCTCTCTTATTTCATTAATTTGTTTCGATGTACGATTAAATTCTTAAATTAATCAAAAGAGTTAAAAAGCTTTTATTTCATTAATAAGTTTCGATGTACCCCCGACAGGACTCGAACCTGTGCATTCGGCTCCGGAGGCCGATGCTCTATCCAGCTGAGCTACGGGGGCAAAACACTTGTTTCGTATTGCAAACTAACATTAGTTGAAAATTTTTTCCATACAGAGAATTTTATGCTTAATTAAATTTTTGTTTCAAATTTAATCTTATTTTAATTCATTCATTTTATCCTAATAGTTTCTAAAGATGATTTTGAAATTTTTATCTTTGACTTAGCTGAAATAAAAAATGGTAGTGATTATGAAAACTTTAGTAAAAGTTTTTTTAACAATTTTTTTGATTGTTAATCTAAATGCAAATCAAAAACCAAAATTGCTTTGGTTCGATGCAACGGCAAACTTTCAAAGATTAAGTTATAAGGATTCAATCACATATTATCTCGAAAAAGCGAAAGAACTTGGCTTCACAGATGTTGTTTTAGATTTAAAACCAATTTCAGGTGAAGTTTTGTACGACTCCAAATTTGCTCCAAAGATGAGAGAGTGGAATGGTTTTGTTCGTAACGATGACTTTGATTTTGCTGATTACTTTATTAAAGAGGCACACAGACTTGGACTAAAAATTCATGCTTCTGTAAATGTGTTTGTGGCTGGACATAATTTTCATGATAGAGGATTAGTTTATCAAGATAAATTACATTGGCAATCAATTAATTACACAGATTCTGGTTTCGTACCGATTACGAAGTTGAAACATAAATATTCTGCTATGACAAATCCTGCAATGCGAGAAGTTCAAGAACACGAATTGAAAATCATTGAAGAGATTGTTCGTAAGTATCCTGAATTTGAAGGAATAATTTTAGATAGAGTACGATACGATGGAATTGAAGCTGACTTCAGTGAACTTTCGAGAAAATTATTTGAAAAATACTTGGGAAGGAAAATCAAAAATTATCCAGATGATATTTATAAATGGACGAAAAATGAAAAAGGTGAAAAAATTAGAATTGAAGGAAAATATTTTAAGAAATGGCTTGAGTGGAGAGCTTCGGTTATTTATAATTTTATGAAAGAGGCAAGAGCAAAAGTGAAGAAAACAGCACCAAAAATGTTGTTCGGAACTTACACTGGTGCCTGGTATCCTGTTTATTATGAAGTTGGAGTGAATTGGGCAAGTCGCAAGTATGACCCATCAAAAGAATACGATTGGGCAACTGGAAATTATAAAAATTATGGCTATGCTGAATTGCTCGATCTTTACACAACAGGTTGCTATTTCTTTGAAGTTACAAAAGATGAAGTTGAAAAGTTGAATGAAGAAGCAATCAAAAGAAATGAAGCGGGAATGGGAAAGACAAAAGATTATTGGTATTCTGTCGAAGGTTCTGCAGAAATTGCAAAGAAAATTATGATGGATGTAGTTCCTGTGATTGGTGGACTTTATGTTGAGCAATACAAAGGACATCCTGAACAATTTCAAAAAGCTGTGAAGATGTGTCTTGATAAAACGGATGGTTTAATGATTTTTGATATTGTTCACATAATTAATTACGGTTGGTGGGATGTTTTGAAGGAAGCAATGAATTAGTTCTTTTAAAAACTTGAATACCCGAATTAAATGATTTGAGCATATAGAACAATTCATAATTAGAACGAAACCAATCTGACAAAATATAAGATTTGTAATGTGGAAATTTGGGATAATCTACAATAACAAAATCAGGCATTGTATTTTTTATTGTAAGTGAAAAATCCTTCTTCTTGATGTTTTCAATTGCTTCGGGAGTGATGAGTCCAAGTTCATCTATTATTTTCCCATTGAAGTAAAAACCAAAAATTCCAATCTCATCAGCTGCAAGTGATTTCCCATTTTGAACGACTGTATTCAAAAAATTGGATATGTTTTTGTACAAAATAAATTTCTCGTTAAAACCATTTTTTAATGTATGAATTGATTGAACAAGCCCAATTGAAAAAATTGTGAAAGTAATGAAAGAAATAAAATAACTTCTTATTTGAGTTTGAATTTTTTCTAAAATCAAATTGATGAACGAATAAACAATGAGTGTAAATAAAATTATAAAATCGAAATAATACCAAGGATATGGTGGAGGATTTAATATAAGACCATAAACAAAAGTATATGCGATAAAATAAAACAAGAGAATTTGAAAATTTTTGTTTCTGAAAATTGATGACTTAGTAACGATAAGAACAATTAAAGCAAGAGCAATCAAAAAATAAAAGACAATTCCAAGTTTTTCACCTCCAGGAAATGTATTGATAAAACCACTTAAGAAATCTCCTTCAATCAAGTTGTTCTCTCTTTGAATTGTTTTTACTCTCAATGAAGTGGGAATGAGTGATTTAAAGTATATCAATGAGAAAATTGAATAAGAAAGTATGACTATCAGAAAAATTATTGAAGAAGAAAATGGAGGAAATTTTTTGTTTTCGACACAATAAAATATCATGAGTATAAAAAGGAAAATGATTGTATCTGGGCGAAAGAGAACTAAAATTCCACTTACTAAACCGAGTGAAATAAATTTTTTGTGATTAAAAAGATAAAGTGACCAAACTAAAAACAACAACTTAATTGCTGACTCCATTCCAATTGAATATTTAATCTGAGGCATTGAAAAAAGAATTATTGGCAGTAAAAATTTTGCTTCTTTCAACTCCGCTAAAAATAGTTTTATCAATAGAACTGAAATGATAGCAAGTGAGATGATACTTAATAAAAGTCCTATGATTGGATACACTTCATATGAGATAGATTTGATCGGTATTGAAATTAAACTAATCAAAATTGTGTAAGCAAAGGAAGTTGTTGCGTTGATTTTTTCATTTAAGTTAAATACATAACCATTCCCATTAGATAAATTTTTTGCATAAGTATAAAAGATATATGCATCATCAAGACGCACGAAGAAATATGCACTTGTTGTAATAATGATTTGAGCAATTAGTAATGAATAAAAGAGTTTTTTATTTAATTCCACCCTCGAAGATACCTTTTTCAAAATATTTACTTAAAAAGATTGTCAAAAGAATTGATGGAAAAACTGAGAGTAATGAACCTGCTGCAATCAATCTGAAATTATCCACAAAAGTTCCTGTCATATAACTCAATCCAACTTGAAGTGTATAATTTTCTTGTGACCTCAAAACTATTAATGGGAAAAGAAAATCACCCCAAGTTGAAATGAAAATCAAAAGTCCCAGTGAGATTAAAGTAGGTTTTGTCATTGGAAGCATAACTTTCCAATAGAGCTTAAAAAGATTGCATCCATCGGAAAGAGCCGCATCTTCTATTTCTTTTGGAATTGACAAAAATGCTTGTCGCATCATAAAGATTGAAAATCCATTTACAAATGCAGGAAGGATTATTCCAGCAAGTGAATCAATTAACTTTAATTTCAAAACAATTAAGTAAAGAGGAATCAATATCATCTCTTGAGGAATGAGAATAGAAACCAAAACAAAGAAGAACAAAATATTTTTGAACTTGAAATTTCTTCTTGCGAGAAGAAAACCTGTAAGTGAACCAAGAAACAAATTACCAAACACAACAGCAATTGAAACTATGAATGAATTGAGATAATACTTTCCAAAAGGAATTGCTTCCCAAACCTCGACAAAATTTTTAAATGTTAAATCTGATGGAATTAACTTTGGTGGAAATTGAAAAATTTCTTCAGCACCTTTAAGTGATGTAGATATCAACCAAACAAATGGAAATAGCGCAATTGCGATGAACAAAAACAAAATCGAGGATAAAAATATTTTCTTAAAAACTTTCATCTTTCCTTTTCAATCAATTTTATGTTCAAATAAGAAAAACTTATTGTGAGAAGAAAAACAACAATACCTAAAGTTGAGCCATAACTTAAATCAAATCGTTCGAACGATTGGTAATAGAGATAATAAACTAAAGTCTTATGACTTAAAGGTGCGCCAGGAATTAAAATATAAAGTTCAGTGAAAAGTTTAATTGCAGCTGAACCTGATAAAACGAAAACAAGAGTTATTGTAGGTTTAATTTGTGGAATTATAATTTGAAACAATCTTCTAAAAAATCCTGCACCATCCAAAATTGCAGCTTCATTAACTTCTTTCGAAATGGAAAGCAATCCTGCATAAAAGATAATTAAGTAATAACCAAATCCACGCCAAATTGTAAGTATCATTACACTAATTACATTTTCAGGATAGCTCGAAAGCCAATGAATTTTTTGGTTGAAAAAAGAAAGCATTAAATAATTGAGTAATCCATTATCTTCATTAAAAATATATCTCCAAATTATTCCTGCAATAACAATTGGCGTAACAACTGGAATGAAGAAGATTGTTTTGAACAATCTCTCGTTTGAATTCATTTCTTTCAAGATTAATGCAAGTGATAAAGAAATTAGCGTGATAATTGGTGTGACTGATAAATAGATTAAAGAGTTTATCAAAGCTTGATAAAAATATTTGTCACTAAATAATCTAATGAAATTTTTTAGCCCTACGAATTTCGATGGTTCAAAAAAATTAATCTTAAATAAACTAACTATAAAAGCTATTAAGGTCGGTATCAATGAAAAGAATAAGATAAATACAAATGTTGGAAGTAAGAACAGAAAAATTGAATTCTTATCAACACTCTTCATATCACTATAATAAGAATGAAAATAATTTTTGCATAACAATAACAAAAAATTTAAAACAGCACATTGATTTAAAAAAGATTATATTAACTTAAAACTTGTCATTATAAATGCAAAAAAAAATTTTCATCCTACTTATTCTGATAACTTCTTACTTTTTTATGGGCAATGGTTGTGGTATCAGAAACTATTATCAGTTAATTAATTATGACTCACCAACTCCATTGATTTATGAAGTGAAAAAAGATACGACTAAAATTAAATCATACGCAGGTATAGATTACATGCATTCAAAAGGTAATTACGAAGGTGAAAATATTAATCTTGTAAGACTGACATATCAAACTGCAAAAACAAAAAAATATTCATTGAGTAATTTGAGCATTCAAGTTTTTGCTGGTAATTATAAAGTTTCGGGAATTGATGGAATGTACACTCAAGATTCAATCTACGATGGGAATAAGTTTGGTTTTGGTGGAAGAGTTAGTTTCATTGGTGGAGTGAATTTTAATATAAAAGGTGTGCGTGTCGGCTTTGGTTTTGAACCTTCATTAAATTTAGATTTTGGTGAATACATGAGTTTTCGAAGCAATGCAAGTAAAGCTGGAATAATCAAAGACGAAGGTGGATTATTAAAATTATATTTTAATACCTTCCCTTATTTCTCAATACCGATTAGTGAAAAAACAATTTTTCATCTTCAATGTAATGTTGGATTTCCTGGATTTATCTCGCCAATAGCAAGCCTTCAATTCGATGATTATGCAGTTTGGACTGCATTTAATGGTGAGAGAGTAAATTTTGGGATTAAACTGAATTCTGAAATTTTGAAAATTGGTTTTTAAAAGTATTCTCTTGCTCTAAATTTTACTCCAAGTTCTTCTTCCGCAAATTTTTTAGCTTTCTCTACATCAACCTCTTTCAAATCAACGACTGTGACAGTAACTTCAGGAATATATTTCTTTGCTTCTTTTGTGAAATTCACCATTTCATAAAACATTGACTTATCAATTTGCATTAATCTCGAATATTGTTCAGGATCGGTTGAATTCAAACTGATTGAAACAGCATCAATTAATCCCTGCAATTCTGGAAGAATGTTTCTTTTGTTGATATAATTACCATGACCATCGGTATCTAATCTTGTTCGACCACCGTTTTCTTTTACATACTTTGCAACTTCTTTTATTATGTCCATACGGATTGTTGGTTCGCCAAATCCACAGAAAACTATTTCAGAATATTTTTTCGGATCACCAATTTCTTTGATGTAAACTTCGGCAGGTGGTTCCATGCTTTTTGGCATTTTTAAGTTATAACCAACAACCGAAGCATAACCTTTTCGATCACAAAAAACACAATCTGCATTACAACGATTTGTTACATTGATGTAAAGTGCTTTTCCAATTTGATAAGTGAAAGAAACTTCTGGCAATTTTCCAATCTTGAAAAGTTTGTATGCACTGAAATTGGTCGAACGAACAATATCTTCAAAAGTTAATCCTTGGAGTTCAGCTATTTTTTCTACAATAATTTTAAGATATGCAGGACGATTTGTTTTTCCACGAAATGGAACAGGTGTCATGAAAGGGGAGTCAGTTTCAAGTAGTAAATTTTCAGGTTCAATTCGACTTAAAATTTTTCTTAGCTCTTCATTTTTTTTGTATGTGATATTTCCAGTAAAAGATAGAAAAGAACGAAGTTCAACAACTCGTCTTGCCATTTCATAATTTCCATTAAAACAATGGAACTGACCGAAGAGAGTTCCGTCAGCTTCTTCTTCAAAAATTTTCATTAAGTCTTCGCTCGAATCACGATTATGAATAATCACAGGCAATTTATGTTTCTTCGCAAGTCTAAGTTGTTCACGAAAAGCGAAATGTTGTTTTTCTTTTGGTGAAAGTTCGATGTAATAATAATCGAGACCAATTTCTCCAATAGCCACAACTTTTGGATGTTTAATCAATTTCTCCAGTTCAATCAAAGTTTCGTCATCAAAATCTTTTGTATCGTGTGGATGAATTCCAATTGCTGCGTAGACTTCTGGATATTTATCAGCAATCTCTAAGGTAATTTTTGCTGTGTCGAGATTTGTAGAGGGACAAATTATGTATTCTATTCCAGCTTCTTTAGCTTCTTTAATTACATTATCAAGGTCGTTATAAAGTTCGTCAAAAAATAAGTGGCAATGAGTGTCTATCATATTTCCTTTCAAAATTTCTTGCAAGTTAAAAAAAATAAATGAGCTAATCAGGGAAGTAATTCTTACCTTTTATGAAATTTTTTGAATATGTAGAATGATCGATGATTAATTAATGCTTTTTATAAGTAAACCTTTGTACTAAATACTAAAACGCTTAAAAGTATTTCAAAAAATTATGAACAAAGAATTAATAAATTCATTTGAATTAAGTTTAGATTGTCTAAAAATTATAAATTTGTCAAAAAATTTTTATATTACATCACAAAAATATTGAAATATAGACAATGAATAACTTAAAATTAATTCGAAAAATGGTTGGCATTTCTCAAAAAGAGTTAGCAGAGAAGTTAGGTGTCCATGTTAGTTTGATTTCAAAATGGGAAAAAGGTCAAAGGAAACCTAGCTCAAATCAACTTTTTGAAATCTCAAACATTTTTGGATTATCTATTGATTACATAATGAATTATAAGTCTAATCTTAATCTCAAGCTAAGGTCAAAGCACAAAAAAAAAGATGGTGTGATAGGAAAGGTTTTGAAAGATGTAAATCAGTTAAATCATTTTGTGTTAAAGTCTTATGAACTTTTGAATCAAGTCCCCGAAAAGTTTTCTTACTATGTCCAATTTAGCATATCAAATTTAGAAAACTTATGTAACGAAGTTCGGGAGTTATTCAAATTAAATCGATCAATCTCATATTTAGAATTAAAGGAAGCACTAATTGAAAAAAACATTCATGTTTTTGAATGGAATCTTCCAATGAATATCTCAGGTATTTCTATTCGGGACGAATTGTCTATAATAATAATTAATTATGCTCATACAACTGAAAGAAAAAATTTTACGCTTTCTCATGAACTAGCTCATACACTATTTCATTTAAATGAAAAAGATAGCAAGGTGACAGTTTCAGATATTCAAAGTCAGGAAAAAATTGAAGAAAAAATTTCAAATCTTTTTGCTGCAGAACTTCTTATGCCTTCAAGTGATTTTGACAAAATTGTTGCTGCGTATAGTTCTGAAATAGATAAAACAATTTTTTTAGATTTGATTGCTAAGCATTTTAATGTTTCAAGAGAAGCTGTTTTTTATCGTCTTGCGGAAAAGAAAGTTTTGAATTGGAAAGATAAATCTAAATATCTTAAGAATATAAAAATGATAGAGGAAATTCCATCATCGCTTGTAACCAATATAGATGAGCAGATTTCAAAGAAATTTTTAATTAATGCTTTAAAACTTTATTCAGAAGAAAAAATCTCAAGCGGAAAGTTGGCTGAATGGTTTTTTGTGGATCGTATAACTTTGATGGACTATTTAGAAAAATTTTATAAACCCACAACCGCAGAATTTTTAATAACCACTGAGAGTTAATTTGTTCAAAAAATTTTCTGAACTCAAGAACCCATTAATATTTGATAGCTCATCTATTTTTAATTTTGGACATAGAGGAAATTTAGAGAATTTGGTTTCCGAATTAACCACAAGATTTGATTTATTAATCACAAAAGAAGTATTTGATGAAGTAACGAAGAATGAGGGCTACAGATTATTTTATCAAAAATTTATTAGTAATTATTTTACGATTGTTAAACTACGTGATACAACAACTCAAATAAAATTCATTACCGATTATTCTGAGATTTTAGGGAAAGGAGAACTTTCGGTTTTAACTATATCTCATTTAGAAGGTGGAACAGTGATTATCGATGAAAAATTGGCGCGAAAAATTGCAAAAAGATTAAATCTAAAAGTAATTGGAACTTTAGGCTTATTATACATCTCTCATAAAGAAAATTTAATTACCGAAAATCTACTGAGAAAAACTATCAATCTTTTAAGACAAAATGGATTTAGAATTCCAGAGTTAAAGCATAACATTTTGATTGATAAATATTTTATTGATTTGGACAAAGACTAACATAATGTGAAATCAAAATTTTTTATTAATCTATCAGATTTAAACGAAACTTTAATCTTCTTGCAACTTCCTCTATCATCAAATAACTTTGAATTATGAAAACAATTATTGAACCATTCAAGATTAAATCAGTCGAACCTATCCGCTTCACAACGCGAGAACAAAGAGAAAAAATTTTGAAAGATGCTTTTTACAATCCATTCCTCATACATTCACGAGAT
>JAOAHM010000041.1 GCA_026415235.1 Ignavibacteria bacterium
TAATTTCCAAGTCCAGTATTTTTCCACTCAATTGCAAAAGCATTTGCGCTCATCCAAACACGAATAAGATTTCCGTTATTACTCGAAAGAGAATCAATCCAACTTTGATAAGAAAAAGTTTTTTCTGGATAAGTATACCAACCCATATTCAAACCAATTCCAAAAAATTGTTCACCATTTTCATATTTCAAATAACGATTGTTTGCTACTCTGATAAATCCCTTTTTATTTGATGGTATACAAGTGAAATAATAATCATTAGTTGTTGTTGTACCAGTTGGGTCTGTGCATAAAATTTTATAACTCCATTGACCAACTTCATCAGGAGTAAATCTAATTTTCCAATGAGGCGAACCATTTACTTTCAGTGTTTCAGGTGGTCCTGTTCTGATGAAATCTTGATAATAAAATCCATCTATGTTAAAAACTCTTCCCGAAGGCGAAGTGAAAATTCCTTTCAAATGAATTTGATTTTTATCAAATGGATTTGAGAATGATGCAGTAAGATTAATTGTAATTTCAAATTTTTCATATCTACCTATAGTATCTTCATTAATCGAAATTGAATTAAATATTGGAATTGCCTTCAACGAATTAACAAATAAAATTAATAACAAAAATTTTTTGACCATAAATACCATTGATAATAATTTTTCAATGCGAAGTTTAATCAAAGCAGATTTCAATTTCAATCATGTAATTCATCAAAACTATACTTTTTTGTTTCTTATTCTCTTTGAATAAAAATTAGAGCAACTGTAAAATGTTTTATTAAATGACAAGAAAATTTTATTTTTTTATTGCTTACACTTATTTTCGTTTAGTAGTTTAATTCTAATTTGAGTTAGAATTTTAATGGAGTAATAAGTATTAGGTGAGATTTACAGCATAGATTAAAAGGAACAAACAATGAAAAAGATAATTTTTATTTCACTCATTTTCGCATCTTCTCTCTTTTCTCAATCAACATTTGAATTTTTGAAATTAGATGCCAGCGCTCGTTCAGCAGCATTAGGCGGTGCTTTCACAAGTAATACTGATGATGTTAATGTGCTTTTTTATAATCCAGCTGCATTTCAGCTCGTTCAAGAGAATACTCTCTCCCTCGGATTTCTGAAACATTTACTCGATATTAATTCGGGATATTTAAGTTACTCGCCAAAGATTAAGGGTCTTGGTAAGATTGGTGTTGGATTAATTTATACTAACTATGGTGATTTTGAAATTCTCGATGAATTTGGTTACTCACAAGGTCAATTCACTGCTAATGATATTGGGCTGTTAATCAATTACTCTGAACTCATTCGGAAAAATTTATCTCTTGGTGTTAATGCAAAAATTCTTTATTCAAAAATTTATAACTACAACTCAACAGCAATAGCTGCTGATTTAGGTGTTCTCTATTTTATTCCTGAGAAACAATTCAGTGTTGGTTTGTCTGTTCTAAATCTTGGTAAACAATTAGATGCTTACTATAACTCTTACGAAAAACTTCCACTTGATATTAGATTGGGCTTTAGCAAAAAACTTGAATATACTCCATTTCGTTTCTTCCTTGAATTCGTCAAGCTTAACGAAAATCAAAATGGACTAACTTCGAAATTCAATAACTTTATAATTGGTGGAGAAATCTACGCATCTAATTCTTTAACTTTTCGATTTGGTTTCAATAACGAAAAGAGAAAAGAATTTAAGGTAGGTACAACTGTTGGCACTGAAGGATTCAGTCTTGGTCTTGGGTTGAATATCAGTGGTTATAAATTTGATTATGGTTTGACTTCATTTGGTAAGATTGGTTTGCTTCACAGAATTAATTTAACTACCAACCTGTAAGTTTATAATTCAATTAAAAAATTTTGGCTGCCACTGATTAATCAGTGACAGCCTTTTTTTATTTTTTACTTAGAAAGTTCTTTAGCTTCAACTACAGCAATTGCAGCCATGTTAACAATGTCATTCACATCACAACCTCTTTGAAGCACATGAATTGGTTTGCCCATACCCATCAGAATTGGACCAATGGCATCAGCATTTCCAATTCGCCAGAGAAGTTTGTATGCAATGTTTCCTGCATCAAGATTTGGGAAGATTAACACATTTGCTTTGTCTTTAATTCGAGCAAATGGAAAGTCTTGTTGCAAAATTGGTGGATAAACTGCTGTATCTGCTTGCATTTCTCCATCAACAATTAAGTCAGGATCTTTTTCACGAATTATCTCAACTGCTTTTGCAACTTTCTCACTTTCTGGATACGGAGCATTACCAAAATTACTGAATGAAAGCATTGCAACTTTTGGTTCAATGTTAAATCTTCTTGCTGTTTTTGCTGCAAGTAATGCAATCTCTGCTAAATCTTCAGGAGTTGGATTGACATTAACTGTTGTATCAGCAAAGAAGAAAGCTTCATTCTTAACTAACATGATGTAAAGTCCTGAGACTTTCTTTACACCAGGAGCTGTTTTGATGATTTGCAATGCAGGTCTGATAGTATCGGGATAATGTGAAGTTAATCCTGAAATCATTCCATCGGCATCGCCCATCTTAACCATCATTGCACCAAAGTAGTTTGGTATCCTCATAAATTTGTAAGCTTCATTTTTTGTGATGCCTTTGCGTTGTCTAAGGTTATAAAATTCTTCAACATACTTTTCGAAATATTGACTGTTTTCAGGATCAATTATCTCGAATTCTTGTGAATTGATATTGTGTTTCTCAATCAAAGATTTAATTTCTTCTACATTACCAAGCAAAATTGGTTTTGCAATTTTATCTTCCACTAAAATCTCAGCTGCTTTAAGAATTTTAACTTGATTACCTTCTGGGAAAACAATTTTCTTCATCGAACCTTTTGCTTTCTCAATGGCAACACGAACAATTTGTTTTGATATTCCAAGTCGTTCAAGTAATTGTTGTTCGTATTCATCCCAATCGGTAATTGGTTTTCGTGCAACACCAGTTTCCATTGCTGCTTTAGCAACTGCGGGAGCGACATAAGTTAAAACTCTTGGATCAAAAGGCTTTGGAATGATGTATTCTTTTCCAAATTTCAATTCAACTCCACCATAAGCACGAATTACCGATTCAGGCACTTCTTCTTTTGCAAGTCGAGCAAGAGCATAAGATGCAGCTAATTTCATTTCATCATTAATTTGAGTTGCTCGAACATCCAATGCACCACGAAAGATAAATGGAAAACCAAGAACATTATTAACTTGATTTGGATAATCACTTCTTCCAGTTGCCATAATGATATCAGCACGAGCATCTGTTGCATCTTCATAAGTAATCTCTGGATATGGATTAGCCATTGCAAAGACAATTGGATTCTTTGCCATCGAACGGACCATTTCTTTTGTAACAACATTACCAACTGAAAGTCCAACGAACACATCAGCATCAACCATTGCTTCAGCAAGAGTTCTTGCATCGGTTTCACTTGCAAAGATTTCTTTGAATTCATTCATGTGTTCTTTACGACCTTTGTAAATAACACCTGAAGTATCACACATAATTATGTTTTCTTTCTTCACACCAAGTAAAGTGTAAAGATGTGCGCAAGAAATTGCTGATGCACCGGCTCCATTAAAAACAACTTTCACTTTATCTATATCTTTTCCAGCAAGTTCGAGAGCATTGAGTAATGCAGCTCCACTAATAATTGCTGTTCCGTGCTGGTCATCGTGGAAGACAGGAATTTTCATTGTTCGTTTTAATTCACGCTCGATGTAAAAACATTCTGGTGCTTTCACATCCTCAAGATTAATTCCACCAAAAGTTGGCTCAAGCAATTGAACACAACGAATGAATTCATTCACATCTTTTGTGTTAATTTCAATATCAAATACATCAATGTCAGCAAATCGCTTGAACAAAACACCTTTACCTTCCATTACAGGTTTTCCTGCAGAAGGACCAATATCTCCAAGTCCAAGGACAGCGGTTCCGTTACTTATAACTGCTACAAGATTTCCTTTTGCAGTGTATTCGTAAACGAGTTCTTCGTTTTTTGCAATTTCAAGACAAGGTTCAGCAACTCCTGGCGTATAAGCCAGGGATAAATCCCATTGGGTTTGACAAGGTTTGGTTGGGATAACTTCAATCTTCCCTTTCCTTCCTTGAGAATGATAATTCAGAGCATCTTCTTTGTGAAT
>JAOAHM010000071.1 GCA_026415235.1 Ignavibacteria bacterium
AAGCAACTTGCCGAGATGATTTTATACCTTTACAATAATCAAGATTTAGGCATTCGACTCGGTGCAAAAGCACGAGAAGATGTAATAAAAAATTATACATGGGAACATAACGCACGGCGAGTTTTGGAAAAAGTATTTGAATTATGATAATTACATAATCAAGTTTTTATCAAACTACTGAATTTTATTTAGAATAAAGGATTGTATGCTTTACTTACTTGAATGAGATTAAGAATTAGATGAATTACTTCATAGAAAAGTTATCAATTTTCAATTCTCTTATAGCTGCAGTTACTTCATGAAGTTTATCAATTTCAACAAAAATTTTCATTTCAACTTTTTCCGCAAAAGTAAGCACTGGTTCATAAACCGAAAGTTGAGTTAGTTTTCGTTTAATCTTTTCAAATACATCATAATTTAGAGTTAAGGTTATCTCTTTTGTTAAATAATTCTTCACTATCTCAGCTTCATTCAAAACTTTCATACTTACTTCAAAATATGTTTTTGCAAGCGAACCTACACCAAGTTTTATCCCTCCAAAATATCTTACAACAAATAACGCACACTTAATCAAATTTTTGAATTTCAAAGCTAAGTATATTCTAAGTCCAGCTGTACCATTTGGCTCACCATCATCTGAATAATGAAAAGTTTTTTCATCTAAAATGTAAGCATAACAAATATGCGCTGCTTTTTGATGCTCCTTTCTCAATTTATTCTGCTCAACTAAAAATTCTTCTTTCGAGTTAATTGGAACTAAGTATGCGATGAATTTTGAATTCTTGACTAAAATTTCTGCTTGAAAAATTTTTTCAACCGTTAGATAGCTGTTCATCTATTAGAACTTATTTTATTTGAAAATCAAACTTAGATTATTTAATATGAGATTTAAATTTGGTAAATAAAATCATTACTATGGACTATATCATAATTCGTGGTGCAAGAGAGCATAACCTTAAAAACTTAGATGTCGATATTCCAAGAGATAAATTTATAGTGATTACTGGACTTTCTGGTTCTGGCAAGTCTTCTCTTGCTTTCGATACAATTTATGCTGAAGGTCAAAGAAGATTTATCGAAAGTCTTTCAGCTTATGCTCGACAATTTCTTGGAAATATGGAAAAACCAGATGTTGATTTCATCGATGGATTAAGTCCTTCCATATCAATCGAGCAAAAGTCTACTTCTGCAAATCCAAGGTCAACAGTTGGAACAATAACAGAGATTTATGATTTCCTTCGATTACTTTATGCAAGGGTTGGTAAACCTCATTGCCCAAATTGTGGTAATCTTGTCGAACGAATGAGCAACGAACAAATTTACGATTCAATCTTTCACGATTTTTTTGGAAAGAAAGTAGATATCCTTGCACCTGTTGTGCGTGGTAGAAAAGGTCACTATCGTGAACTTTTTGAAGATATTTTACGAGATGGATTTCTTAAAGCAAGGGTTGATGGTGAAATTCGTGATATCGAAAAGGGAATGAAGCTCGAAAGATACAAAGTCCACAATATAGAAATCGTTATTGATCGAGTTGAAATACTAAGAAAATCAGAAAGACGAATTAAAGAGTCCCTCGAATATGCGTTGAATTATGGTAATGGAATTGTTTTAATTTTTGATGGAGAAAGAGAAAAAATTTACAACCGAACTTTAGCATGTTTGAATTGTGGAGTAAGTCTTCAAGAATTAGCTCCAAACTCTTTTTCATTCAATTCACCTTACGGATATTGTCCTGATTGTGAAGGTCTTGGAGTTAAAAAACAACTCGATCCATCATTAGTAATTCCTGATTGGTCAAAATCAATTAATGAAGAAGCTATTGCACCTTATGGTAAACCAAAAGATAATTGGTTCTTTAATCAACTACGTGCGCTTGCAGAAGCTTATAATTTTGATTTCGATACCCCACTCAATGATTTGCCAAAAAAAGTAAAGGACATTCTACTCTATGGCTCTGGAAGTGAAAAACTTGAATTCAGATATAAACTTGGTTCAGGTGAATTTGTAACTTATCAGCACAGATTTAACGGCATTCTTAATCAACTTCAACACACCTACGAAACAACTACTTCCAACAACATCAGAGAATGGATTGAAGCTTACATGTCTGTTTCAATATGTCCAACATGTAATGGATATAGATTAAAGAAAGAATCACTAAGTGTAAAAATCAACGAGAAGAATATTGGTGAACTAACACATTTGTCAATAAAAGATTTAAAGAAATTTTTTGATGAAATAAAATTTAGTGGAAGAGAAGAAGAAATTGCAAGACAAATTCTGAAAGAAATCAGAATGCGTCTTGAGTTTTTAATTAATGTTGGTTTAGAATATTTGACTCTCGATAGAAATGCTACAACTCTTTCAGGTGGTGAAGCACAAAGAATTCGATTAGCTACTCAAATTGGTTCACAGTTAGTTGGTGTGTTGTATGTGCTTGATGAACCAAGTATTGGACTCCATCAGCGAGATAATATCAAACTCATTAATTCACTTAAACAACTTCGAGATTTGGGGAATACAATAATTGTTGTAGAACATGATAAAGAAACAATCTTAAATGCAGATTATTTGATCGATTTAGGTCCAGGTGCAGCACAACATGGTGGTCAGATTGTTGTTCAAGGTGAACTCAAAGAATTACTAAGTAACGGCGAAAAAGAAATTAACAATTCTATCACACTACAATATTTACTTAACAAAAAATTTATTCCTTTCAATTTCAATCCAAGACCTGGAAATGGAAAATATATCATACTCAAAGGTGCTCGAGGCAATAATTTGAAAAATATCACAGTAAAATTTCCTCTTGGAAAGTTTATTTGTATAACTGGAGTAAGTGGCTCTGGAAAATCTACCTTGATTAACGACACTTTGGGGAGAATTCTTTTTAAGAAATTTTACAATTCTAAACTGGTACCTTTACCTTACGATTCAATTTCAGGTTTAAATGAAATTGATAAAGTAATTGAAATTGACCAATCACCAATTGGAAGGTCACCTCGCTCAAATCCTGCAACATATACAACTCTTTTCACTTTGATTAGAGATTTATTTGCAGAACTTCCTGATTCAAAAATCCGTGGATATAAGGCTGGTCGTTTTAGTTTTAATGTCAAAGGAGGAAGATGCGAAGAATGCGAAGGTGATGGCTTGAAAAAAATTGAAATGAATTTCCTTCCTGATGTTTATGTTTTGTGCGATGTTTGCAAAGGTAAACGATATAACAAAGAAACCTTAGAAGTAAAATATAAAGGTAAGACAATCGCAGATGTACTTGATATGACTGTTGAAGAAGCACTTAGCTTTTTTGAAGATTTACCAAGGATTAAAAGAAAACTTAAAACTTTATATGATGTTGGATTAGGTTACATTCGTCTTGGTCAACAAGCAACTACACTTTCTGGTGGAGAAGCTCAAAGAGTAAAATTAGCTACTGAACTTTCAAAAGTTCAAACTGGAAGAACTCTTTACATTTTAGATGAACCAACCACAGGACTTCATTTCGAAGATATTCGAGTTTTACTCGATGTCTTAAATAATTTAGTTAATAAAGGAAATACAGTTATAGTTATTGAACACAATTTAGATGTAATTAAATCAGCCGATTGGATAATTGATCTTGGTCCTGAAGGTGGTGATGCTGGAGGTTACATTGTAGCAGAAGGCACTCCTCTCGATTTAACAAAATTCGAAAACAGTTACACTGGAAAATTTCTTAAAGCTGAATTGGAACAAAAAAATTAAAGGGAGACGATATGAAAAAAATCGTATTTCTTTTCTTACTACTTTTTAGCGCATCTACTTTTGCTCAATCAAAAGCAATTACTGTTAATCCAATTGGACTGTTTTGGGGTGCATTAAATGTACAATATGAATTTAGATACGATGTAGATAATTCAATCGCACTTCGTGCAAATTTTGTTGGTTATGATATCGGTTCATTCTCTAACTCAGCTTTTGGACTTGGTGGAACTTTGAGATGGTATCATTCAAGAAAACCTGTTGTTGGTTTGTGGTATGGTCCTTCTGCAGATATTTTGTTCTGGACTGCAAAAGAAAAAAGTTTGATTGCACCTGACACTTTCACAAGTTCATTCTTAGGTTTAGGTGGTGATATTGGTTACAAATGGAACTTTAATCAATTTGCAGTTGAGATTTATGGTGGATTGAGATATTACTTTGGAGAGATTACTGGATTATCATTTGGTGGTGCTTCTCTAATCGCAGGATTAAATTTAGGTTACATTTGGTAAGATTCTTTTTCAAAATTTTTACATTTAATTTGAATTAATTTTCTTCAAAGACAATTTTTTAATTAATAATAAATTTGGAGAGTAGAGAATGAGTACTTATGATGATTTCCATAAATTTCGTTCAGAAATGAATGAGAAAATTTTAAACTCAGATTTCAGTGATTTCAAAAAGTTTTTTGCATTGGATACAAAAGCATATCACGAAGGAAAAATTCCAGCAAAATATAAAGAGATGATGGGACTTGTTGCTTCAATGGTTTTAAGATGTAATGATTGTATTTTTTATCATCTCGAACAATCCATCAAACTTGGCGCATCGAAAGAAGAATTATATGAAGCAATGAACATTGCTCTAATTGTTGGTGGCTCCATTGTAATTCCACATCTTCGTTATGCTTTTTCTGTAATTGACGAAATTTACGAGAGAGTGAAATGAAAGTAATATCACCTTCCTATATCATTACAATGAATCAGAACTTCGATATCTTAAAAGGATATTCAGTTCTCGTTTCAGAAAATAAAATTTTACAAATCGAAAAAAGCGAAAAACTTGAAGCTATCGCGAAAGAAAAAGGATACGAAATTTTTTTTGCACCAAATCAGATTTTGATCCCTGGTTTTGTTCAAACTCACATTCATTTATGCCAAACATTATTTCGTGGATTAGCTGATGATTTAGAATTATTGGACTGGCTTCAATTAAAAATAATGCCATTTGAATTTGCTCATAATAAAGAATCAATGAAATACTCTGCTTTACTTGGAATTAGTGAATTAATAAGATGTGGTACAACCACTATCTTGGACATGGGAAGCTTAAATCATTCTGATGTAATCTTTGAGCAATTACAGATTTCTGGACTTCGTGCTTTCCATGGAAAAGCAATGATGGATATTAACACTCTCTATCCAAAATTATCAGAACCAACACAATCTGCTTTGAAAAGTTCTGAAGAATTAGCAAAAGCTTTTCACAATACATCAAATGGAAGAATCAAATATGCATTTGCTCCGAGATTTATTTTAAGTTGCTCTGATGAATTACTTAAAGAAACAAATGAATTACTCAAACATTATCCTGGTACTTTATTCCACACACATGCAAGTGAAAATCGAACTGAACTCGAAAATGTTAGAAAACGATGTGGCAAAGATAACATTGAATGCTTTGAAGAACTTGAAATATTGAATGAAAAAAGTTGTATCGCTCATTGTATTTGGTTGAATGAAAATGAAATTCAATTAATGAAAAAAAGAAATGCAAGAGTGCTTCACTGTCCATCATCAAACCTTAAACTTGCATCAGGTATTGCTAACATACCAAGATATTTGAAAGAGGGAATTTCAGTTTCTCTTGGCGCCGATGGTGCACCTTGTAATAATTTTCTGGATATATTCGTTGAAATGAGACTCGCGTCTATTATTCAAAAACCTCTTCACGGACCAAAATCAATGTCAGCGAAGCAAGTATTCGAACTCGCGACAATTGGTGGAGCAAAAGCACTACATCTTGAAAATGAAATTGGAAGCATTGAAATCGGCAAAAAAGCTGACTTAGTATTGATTGAACTAAATCAAATTCATAATTCAATGCACTTGAATGAAGAAAACCTTTATTCAACTATAGTATTCACCTGTAATTACTCAAATGTCAGAAGTGTGATGATTGACGGAAATTGGGTATTCCGTAACTACGAATTCACAACAATTAATCTTGATGAAGTTATTTCAAAATCACAGGAAGAATTAAACAAATTACTATTAAGAGTAAAATGAAAATTGTACTTGCCACAAATAATCCTCACAAAATTCAAGAAGCTCAGGAAATTCTTCAAAACCTGGGAATTGAGATATTAACACTCAAAGACCTTGGAATTGAAATTAAAATTGAAGAAGACCAAAATACATTCGAAGGAAATGCGAGAAAAAAAGCTCACACAATTTTTGAATTGACACAACTCCCCACAATCGCTGACGATTCAGGCTTAATGGTAGAAGCATTGAATGGTGAACCTGGAGTCAACTCATCTTGTTATGCTGGTGAAGAACATAACTACGAAAAAAACAATCAAAAGCTATTAAAAGAATTAAAAGATAAACCAAAACCACATAGAGCAAAATTTGTTTGCGTGATTAATTACAAATCAAAAATTGAAGATGAAATTTTTGTTGGAGAAGTTACAGGAGAGATAATTGACGAACCACGAGGAACAAATGGCTTTGGTTATGACCCACTCTTTAAACCAGACGGTTATGATGCAACTTATGCAGAACTACCATCGGATATTAAAAACAGAATAAGTCATCGCTATAAAGCGCTTCTCAAGTTTCATGATTACTTAAGCAACAAATTAAAATTAACCTGTCCACATTAAAAATCTCAATGTAAAATGATTTGATCCCACACAGCGCTGAATTATCATTTTTTCAATAAATCGTTGTAATTATATTTGAATTTGAAAACCTAACTAATTTGAAAGGAACCACCAGTGAGGCGACTGATTTTATTAATGCTTATTTCAAGTAATTTTCTCTTTGCTCAAATCACAGTAACTAAAATTGAAAAACTACCTCTTCCATTTACGGAAGAATGGTCTTATCCAATATTCTCACCTGATGGGAAGAAAATTTATCTAACAAATTCGTCTTACAATGGAATTTGGGAATACAATTTAATTACTAGTAACCTAAGACAAATTACTGATGCACCAGGTTCAGGATTTGATTTTTCATTTTCAGACGATGGTAATTTTTTGGTTTATCGTAAAACTATTTATGACGAAAAAACTAAAGAACGAACACAAGAATTGTTTCAAGTAAATCTTAAAACACTTTCAACAAAAAAAATCGTTAGTGGTTCTGATATTTCAAATCCAACTTTCATTAAATCAAATGTTATATACTCTTCAGGTTTTGAAACTAAAAATTTGGAAAAAGTAAATCTATCAAACGAAACAAAAGTCATTGGCATCGAAAACACAAAAATTGTAATTATTCATAATGGAGTTAGAAAAGTATTAGATCCATTTGGAAATGGAAGCTACATCTGGCCCTCTTTATCTCCCGACAAAACTAAATTAGTTGCTTATGAAGCAGACCGTGGTGCATTTGTGTGCGATTTAGATGGAAACATTTTAGCTAAACTTGGTAGAGTTGATGCACCAGTTTGGACTCGTGATGGAAAATATATCATCTATATGGATGATAAAGATGATGGACATTTCATTCTTTCTTCTGAAATTATGGCTGTAACTCCAGATGGAAAATCAAAATATCAACTAACTTCAACACCAAATGTAATTGAGTTATATCCTTCGACTTCACCAACAGAAAATAAAATTGTTTGTTCTTCTTTAAGCGGAGAGATTTTCTTGTTACATTATTCTGAGGTAAAGAAAAATGAAAACCAAGATTAAATATTTAATCGCACTTGTATTTGTTCCACTGCTTTTAATTGCTCAGACAAGAACTGATTTTTCGGGATTAAAGTTTTGTATTGATCCTGGTCACGGTGGAAACAATCCTGCAAATGATCGCTTAGTTATCCCCGATCCAGGAATTGAATTCTGGGAATCTGAAAGTAATTTCCAAAAAGCTCTCTTACTCGATACATTATTAAAACAAAAAAATGCTTGGGTAATTTTAACTCGATATACTAACTATTATCCCGACGATAACCTTGAACCAAGTCTTGCTGCAAGAGCTGCTATTGCTAATCAAAACAATGTTCACTTCTTTCACTCAATTCACAGTAACGCAACTGGCGGAACAAATACCGGAACGAATTACACTTTAATGCTTTTCCGAGGTTATGATAACCAACCTGTCTTTCCTGAAGCAAAAACAATGAGTTCTTATACAGGACCACAAATTCGAAGTCATTTAAGAACTACTACATCTTATGTAAGAGGTGATTGGTCTTTTTATGGAAATACATCTGGACTTGGTGTTTTAAGACCACTTCAAATGCCAGGACAACTTTCTGAAGGTTCATTCCATGATTATTTTCCCGAAACAAGGAGATTGATGAATCAAGCCTACCGCAAAATGGAAGCCTTTGCAATCATGAAATCGTTCATGCAATTTTACAATGTACCTGCAGATACATTTGCAATCATCGCTGGAATTCAAACTGATGCGGATTCATTAAAACCTAAAAATGGTACTCGTGTCCGATTACTCCCTGAAAATCGTATTTATCAAGGTGATTTTTACAACAACGGTTTTTACATGTTCGACTTTGTTCCACCAACTCCTCATCAAATCAAATTTGAAACTACTGGATATGTTCCTGACTCAGTTAATCTAAATGTTTCTGTCAATGGATTACATTTCGTTGATAGAAATTTAATTTTTAATGTACCACCTGTGATTATCGCAACTCAACCAATCAACAACGATACATCATTCAGAGTTACAAACTATATCGGTATAAGATTCTCGAGGGCAATGGATACTGCATCAGTTCGACAAGCTTTCTCAATTACTCCACAAGCATCTGGTTCAATTAGCTGGGTCTCTGGAAATAGTTTATTCTTCTTCTTTCCATCTCCGCAACTAGAATATGATACTTGGTACACTGTGAAAATTGATTCTACCGCAAGGTCCATCGGTGGAATTAAAATAGATGGAAATGGTGATGGTACTCCAGGTGATCCTTTTGTTTTAAGATTTAAAACTCAAGCCGCACCAACTCATGTTGAAAGCAACACAGAGCTACCAAGGTCAATTGTACTTCACCAAAATTATCCTAATCCTTTCAATCCAGAAACAATAATTAGTTTTGAATTACCTGAACAAACTTTTGCGACTTTAAAAATTTATGACCTTCATGGTAGTGAAATTAAAACATTGATTAAAGATGTCCTTCCATCAGGGTATCACTCGATAAAATTTGATGCTTCAAATTTATCCTCAGGGGTTTATGTGTATAAGTTAATCACTTCAAATAAAATAGTTTCGAAAAAAATGATTTTAGTCAAATGAAAATTTTATTCTTGAATTTAGCATCACTATTTTTATTTATTTTGTTTGGATGTGGGAAAAATTATCCTCCATTGAAAACAGTAGAATTTGTTGATTTGAGCAAATACTCTGGTAAGTGGTATGAAATTGCTCGTAGTCCAAATAGATTTCAAAAAGATTGTTTGTGCAGCACTGCTGAATATTCAGTTATTGATAGAAAAACAATTAGTGTTCTTAATAAATGTATTGAAAAAGATGGCGTTACGATTGATTCGGTTCGTGGAAAAGCATTCTTAGTTGATACTATAAGTAATTCAAAACTTAAAGTTCAATTTTTTTGGCCTTTCAGAGGAGATTATTGGATAATTGATTTAGATGAAAAAAATTATACTTATGCTGTTGTTGGTTCACCTGATAGAAAATATTTCTGGATTTTAGTTCGTGATAAAAATTTCCCCGATGAAAAATTATCTGAGCTTCTAAACTTCTTAAAAGAAAATCAATTCAACACTGATAATGTGATTATCAACAAACAAAATTGCTTAGATAAAGATATTAAACTTAAGTAGGTAATTAATGCAAACAATCTTAATAACTGGTTCAACTGATGGAATTGGAAAACAAACTGCTCTCGAACTTGCTGACTTAGGTCATCAAATTATTATTCACGGAAGAAACGAAGAACGATGTTTGCGAACTTTAGATGAAATACAAAACAAAACGAATAATAGAAATCTTGATTTTGTTGTTGCCGATTTCTCAGAGTTTGAGCCTATCAATGAAATGGTTAAAACATTAAATTCAAAATTTGATAAGATTGATGTATTGATAAATAATGCAGGAGTTTTCTTAAATCAAAGAAAAACAAACTCAAAAGTAATTGAACTTACTTTTATGATTAATCATCTCGCTCACTTTTATCTCACCTATTTGATTTTTGATTTGTTGAAAAATTCTGATGATCCAAGAATAATTAATGTCAGTTCAATTGCTCATGAAAGTGCCGACTTCAATAATCATGATTTTCAACTTAAGAAAAATTATTCAGGTTATAGTGCGTATGCTAATTCAAAGCTTTTTAATTTGTGGTTCACTTACGCTTTGCATAGAAGATTAAAAAACTCAAAGTTCAAAGTGTTTGCACTTCATCCTGGAGTAATTTCAACAAAACTTCTTTATGCTGGATTTAGAATACAAGGTAGTCCTCTAAATGTTGGTGCAGAAACTCCTGTTTATCTTGCTGTTTCAAATAATCTTAATGATTTGAATGGAAAATATTTTATTAAGAAAAAACCTCAGAAATCTTCGAAATTATCTTATGACGAAAATTTGCAAGAAATTTTTTGGGATTATTCAATTGAGCTTTGTGGATTAGAAAAAGAAGAAGTTGAGAGAAAATTTTCAAACCATTCAAATTGATTGATGAATACAAGTTTAATTAAACCATTCACGACTTTAGTTTCTCATCTCATGACAATTCAATTTTCAAATTATTTTTTCTTTACACCTGTCACAAAAGTTTTCTGATTTTATATCAATCTCATCAACATTTGAAGATGAGTGCATTACACATTCAAAATTTTGACAATGTCTAAGTCCATAGGTATGACCTAACTCATGATTTATCTCCTTTATTAATCTCGATAGAAATAATTCTTCATTCTGTGGTAAGCCATAAAATTCGGGATACAATCTGTGAGCCGAAACCACTGCAGCTTTTCCATTCAGTTGAGCTTCACCAAAGACAAATGTCAAAACAGGAACAAATAAATCGAAATCAGTGAGGCTCAAAATCTTATCATAATCATTGTAATATTTAAGTGAGTACTCAAGTAATTTTGTTGAATAATACTGGTCTCGTACTTCAGAATAAATTTCTGTTAAATCAATGTTTGGAATGAATTGATGCATTTGAAGATTAAAATTTTGATACAATTTTTTTTCTATGATTGGAATAAGTGAAGTTGCATTAAAATTAATAAGCAAAACAGCAGCTTTAGGCATAAATCAATTTTTCTTCAAACCATATTTTTTGATTTTGTTATAAAGCGTAACTCTATCAATTTCAAGAGCTGCTGCTGCTTTCGAAATGTTCCATTCATACTTATTCAAAACTTTTTGAATGTGATTTTTCTCAACTGCTTCGAGAGAATCAGAAATTGTAATGTTATTCTTTTCAATCAAAAATGGTAAATCGGAAGGTTTAATTTCTGGAGGTTTTCCAACAACCATTGCTCTCTCGATTGCATTTTCAAGTTCACGGACATTGCCAGGCCAGTGATGATTAAGAAGTATTTCCATTGCTTCATCAGAAATTTTCAATGGAGGCTTATTCATTTGTCGAGCAAATTTCTGAACGAAATAATTTGCGAGAATTGGGATATCACTTCTTCGTTCACGAAGTGGTGGAACATAAATAGTAAATACATTTAATCTATAGTAAAGGTCTTCACGGAATTTTCCTTCTTCAACTAATTTTTCAAGATTTTCATTTGTTGCAGAGATTAATCGGAAATCAACTTTTACAATTTCATTTCCTCCAACTCTTGTAAATTGTTTTGTTTCAAGAACACGTAACAATTCAACTTGCATTTTTGGAGATACACTTCCGACTTCATCAAGGAAAAGTGTTCCACCATTTGCCATTTCAATTTTTCCTTTTCTTCGATATTGTGCACCAGTGAATGCACCTTTCTCGTGACCAAATAATTCACTTTCAAGTAATGTTTCTGTAAATGCACCACAATTGACTGGAATGATTGGATAATATCTTCTTGGTGAATTCATGTGAATTGCACGAGCAATTAACTCTTTTCCAGTTCCGCTCTCACCTCGAATCATAACTGTTGTATCTTGAGGCGCAACAATTTTAATTAACTCGAATACTTTTTTCATTTCTGGACTTTCACCAATCAATCCTTCGAAACTGAACATCTCATCAATACTTGTTTTCATTGCAATATTTTCTTTCTTCAAGGATTTCTGTTTGATTGCATTTTTAATCAAGTGAGATAATTCGTCAGGATCGATTGGTTTAGTTACATAATCAAATGCACCATTCTTCAATGCTTGAACTGCCGAAGGAACTGATGCATATGCAGTGATAATTATTACAATACATTCAGGATCAATCTCTTTGACTTTTTCAAGTAGTTCGAGACCACTCATCTTTGGCATTTTAATGTCAACAAGCATAATATCATACTTACCAGGTTCAAGGTTATACAAGACATCAAAAGCATCAGCAGCTGAACTAACTTGATAACCATCTTCTTCAAACCAATGTGTTAATGAATCCCTCACAATTTGTTCGTCATCAACAATTAGAATTTTTACATCAGAGTTATTCATATTTTACCTCATCCAATTTCGCCAATAATTTTTTTTGGAAAAATTAATTTAACTGTTGTTCCTTTGTTAACTTCACTTTCAATGTTTATTCTTCCTTGATGTTGTTTCACAATTCCATATACAACCGAAAGTCCAAGTCCTGTTCCCTTACCACCAGTTTTTGTCGAAAAGAAAGGTTCGAAGATTTTATTAAGATGTTCTTTGGGAATTCCAACTCCTGTATCTGAGATATCAACATTAACAAAAGAATCTGTACAATAAACTTTTACTGTAAGTTTTCCACCTTCAGGCATAGCTTCAACTGCGTTTATAAGTATTGCCAACAAAGCTTGTTGTATTTGATTTTTATCACATTCAAATTCTATGTAGTTGCAACAATAATCTCTTTCAAGCTGAATATTATTCAATTGAAGATGATGATTTATTAACATTAAGCTGCGCTCTATGATTGAAATTAAATCATTGACCGAAATATTTTTCTCTGATGTTCGAGAGAATAGTAAGAGGTTTTTGACAATGTTACCGCATCTTTCGGATTCACTTGCAATCAATTCAAGATAACTGATTATTTTCTTTTTATCTTCATCAGTTATACCATTGTTGAGTTTTCTGATAATTAATTTCGAATAAGTTAAAATACCTTCCAAAGGATTATTCAATTCATGAGCTACCGTTGCAGAAAGTTTTCCAAGAGATGCGATTCTTTCTATTTGATTAACATGGTCATAAATATTTTTAAGTTGTTCTGTTTTTTCTTTTACTTTGATATTCAAACTCTCGTTAAGTGATTTTATTTCATTTAAAGCTTTCTTTAAATGTTCAGACATTTCATTGAAATGTTTTGATAACTCACCAAATTCGTCATTTGAATATAATTTAATTCTGAAATCGTAATTTCCTTTTGCAATTTCTTTCGTACCTTTAATCAAATCACGAACTCGAGTGTGAACCATCAACCAAATAAAAATTCCACTAAATAGCGAAACAATGGTTGTTATAAATAATGCATTTAACACATAAGTTTTTCGATTTCGTATTAGTGCATTATCAACCCATTCTAAAGACATTTGTACATCAATTACACCAAGAATCCTTTGACCAGGGTCATGAGCATGGCAAATCGAATTTGAACATTCAGGTTGATTTTCAATTGGAATAATCAAACCAATCACTCGATTTCCATCTGCGCCTTTGAAAATTCTGGTTCTTTCCTCTGAGGTTAGATATAATTTCGGATTTTGTGCTGAATGACATGGATAACATTCGTATGAATTCATATCTACCTTTGTACCTTCCAAGGAGTCCAAATCAGAAAAAGAAATCACTCCTCGTTTGTTATAAACATTAATTCTCACAACTTCTGGTTCATTGCCAATCGTATTGATTATTTGATGAACATCTTCTCTTCTATTTAGAAGCATTGAGTAATGTGCTGAACGCTTAATGATATCACCAGTTCGCACAATATTGTTTTCTACAATTTCCATTATTTGACTGTGATTTTGCCGAATGAGAATAATAGTAGTGATTGTGAAGATAATTATGAACAAAATAATTAGACTGAGAAATAGCTTGAAAGCTATGGTTTTACAAATTTGAAATTTACAAAGACGCAGGGGAGATTTTTTGAGTTGTTTAAAATCCATGTAACCGTCTTTTCCTTCCATCACAATCACCTCTCTTCCATACAAACTTAATCATAATTAGAGAGGTAACAAAAAGAGAAAGTCCGGTTATCCCTCACCACTTAAATCCACAGCACAACCGGACTTTCGAAAAAATTAGATTATTGATGTTTCACTTTTTCCCAATCTTTCTTGTAGTTAAATCCAACATAAGTTGGACTTTCAGGGTTGTGACATTTTTTACAGATTGTTTCGTCGTTCTTTCCTATCACAAGACCGAGTTTGAAACCTTCTTCTCTCTTATCTTTACCATGTTTACTCTTGTAAGCTGATCCAGGACCATGACAAGCTTCACAAGTTACTCCATCTTCTTTCTTATTTGTTGGCATCATTTGTTCACCAGGGAAATAACCTGTTGCATGACATTTGAGACATTGTGGAGCTTCGGTTGGGTCAACTTTTAGATTCATTTTCTTAGCAATTTCTTTCGACTTTTCTGATTTTAATGTATTGAACGCTTGAGCATGTTTAGTCTTCAACCAATTCTCATAAACCATCTTTCCTTTTTCACCTTTGTGACAAGCCATGCAGGTTTTTACACCTACATATTTGTTTTGAGCTAAAAGATTGGTTGAGTAGACTAAAACTAACGACAAGAAAAGCACAATTAAATTTTTCATAATTACTCCCTATATTTTTTTGTTGAACAATAATTTTAGCAATTGGTAATATTCTTGTGAATTTAATTCACTTAAATAATTTTTAATGATTTCACCACCATCAGGTAGTGTATTTGGCATATTTGGATAAGAAAATTTCTTCAGCAAATATTCTCTTAGAATCTGATTATCTCGATTTTTCAAACTTTCATAATCTGAAATCAAGTCAATTTTCAACTCACTTTCGCACTTAACTTTGATAAGTTCAATATCCAATGGATTTTGTTCGAAGAATAAAATTGGTTTGTTCTTAAGACTTTGATTAATCCATACGACTACACCATCCAAAGGAGAATAAAATCCAATCGCACCAAATGAACCAATAAACCAAAGAAAAGTTTTGCCCTTGAACAACTTTGTACCAATTTCAGGGAAAGAAATCGTACAATTTTTGTCAATTAATTTTTGTGCAAAATCATCAAGACCAAGTGCGACATAATTATCTTTAACATCTAACCAAATATGATTTAGCGTAAAAACAAGATTTCTATTGTTCGAATTTTTTGAAGTAATTTCTTCTATCTGATAAGTTGATTTTTCTTGTTTTATAGCTTTATCGAAAGGACAATTCTCACAATCAAAATTCCTATCACATAACTTATATTCTACATAACCAACTTCCATCCAAATACATTTTTGAGTTGGCATATTAACACTCATGGTTTAATGGTTTCTGTTCGTAATTCTTCGTCGGTTACAATTTCAAATTCGACGGGAATTGTCTCTTTAGTTTTCTCATAAACTGGTAAATATTGAACAGCTAAATTAAAGATTACAACACCAATTGTAACCAAGAATAATGTTACAATGATTTCATAAACTGATGGGAAGTATGAAACTCCAGCAGTAGCTTGTAATGAAGTTACGCTCACATTCAATCTATTCAACAAAAATCCACCAATTACAAAACATGCTGAAATAAAAAGTCCCAAACGGTTCAATCTTATTTTGTTTTGAGATAATAAAACAATTGGAATGATTGCACCAATTAAAATTTCTAACCAGAATAGATAAGTCTCAACAGAATTCACAAACAACAAATTCAACTTGTCATTAAGTAATAAATCCATAAATCTCCAAGTTAAATAAGCACTCATCACTACAACTATCCATCTACCGATATCAGAAACCAATTCAAACTCAAGATTCTTTTTGAATGCTTTTGCGCTCAAATAAGATTCAAAAATTATCATCGCACAACCTACACCAATTGCACTGAGATAAAAAAACCAAGGCAAATTTGTTGAATACCACAAAGGATGCATTTTTGTTGGAACTATCAGATAAAGTGCTCCAAGTGATGATTGATGTAAAGTCGAAAGTAAAATACCAATCACTACAAGCGGAATCGTTATAGCCTTAATGACTTTAAGAATTTTTTCAACATTAAATTTTTCAAGAATAACAGGTGAAAATTCGAGAAATAGGACTGTAGTATAAAGCATAACACACCAAGCAACTTCAAACATAACTGACCTTGGGTTCCACATAATAATCGCATGCCAAATTGCCCATGGTCTTCCTAAATCAATTAACAATGCCAAAATCACTAAAAGATAACCGAGAAATGCTGTTAATATTGTTGGACGAATTATTGGTTTGAATTTTTTGATATTAAAAATGTATACAATTGCACACAATGTAAATCCACCTGCTGCCATTCCTACACCACAAAGAATATCAAATCCAATCCATAATCCCCAAGGAAAATGATCATTTAAATTTGTAACAGCAGCGAGTCCACCAGTAAATCTTATGTAGATTGTATAAATTCCAAGAATAAAAATTACGGTAGCTACAACTTTCCAGAAAGTTGGTTTTAATAATCTTTCAATTACTCGATTCATTCTTCACCTCTTTTATTTTTCCTTTCTTCGAATTTCTCACGAGCAATTTCATTCTTTCTATTTGTGAGCCAATAAAATCCTGTCAACAAAACACCACCAACCGTAACCAATGTTGGAATTTTTGAAAGTGCCTCGTGAGTGAAATTTGGAAGAGCTGTTTTAATAAGCTTAGTATTAAATCCAAGCTGTTCAAACGGAACTGGTGAAATGTACAATACGGATGTACCACCAACTTCTTCCAATCCATAAATATGTTGATAGTATTTATCTGGATTTTCAGCAAGTTTTTGTTTTGCAAGCTTAATCATCTCATCACGGTCACCAAACATAGTTGCACCAGTTGGACATGCTTCTGCGCAAGCAGGTAAATTTCCTTCCCTTACTCTATCATAACACATGATACACTTTTGTACTCTTGGTGTGAGACTTCCCCATTCATATCTTGGAATTTGAAATGGACATGCTTGCATACAATATCTACAACCAAGACACTTCGATTCATCATAAAGTACAGCACCAATATCAGTTTTTGTAAATGCACCAACAGGACAAACTGAAACACATGTGGGCTCTTCACAATGCTTGCACATTACTCTTACATAATAATCACCTCTCTGCTCAACAATTGTATAAGTTTTATCTGAAAGTGTATCTCTTAAAGGGTCATCTGAAGTTTTTGGAAGATTATTTTGTTCTTTGCAAGCTTCGTAGCAGGCTCCACAGCCCACACACTCAGAGATATCAATTAAAAATGCTTTCTTTGACATGCTCTACTCCTTCAATTAAGATAGTTTCAAAAATTCTTCTTCGAATTTTGAAAGACTTTCGTCATCAAGTAGTTTTGCTACACCTTCTACAATATTGCCACCATCATAGAGAGTCGCACCAACCAGAGATGGTTTAGGTGAAAACTGAGCCAATAAATCTTTGAAACGATTTACTTCATCTTTCATCCACGAAACAACTTCTTTTCCTATCTTAAACGAAGGAATATATCCCTTCACATCGGCAGGTTCAATTTCTACAAACCAATTTTCTCGATAAGGATTCTCTCGAATAAGAGATGGATTTTCAAGGACATTTTTATTGAGACTTAAAATTACACCATCAATTGGTGAGTAAATTTTTACTTTGTTGTGATTTGTGAAGATTTCGAAAATTGGTTCGCCTTTTTTAACTCTCGCACCTTCCGAGTGAAGGACATTTACTTTTCGTGGTTTCAATACTTTATTTAGAAAGTCATCAATTCCAAGTTTTAATTTTCCATCCTCAGTAAAATTTAACCATGTATGTCCTTTTGAATAATACAATCCCTGAGGAACATAAATCGACTCTTTTGTAAAAACCGCATAAGATGAAGGTTCAGTTGTTTCCTCGAAAACTGAAATCTTCTTTTCTCTAACTTTTGTGACTATCAAATTTATGGAGATGATTAATACAAAAGTTAATAAAACAAATAATGCAACCATTTTTAACCTCACAAATTTTTTGTTTAACTATTTTTCAATTACTATTGTCAAAATGAATGCCAGCATATGTCGAAAAAATATTATGTCCGTAACTCATTATTTATCAATGAGTTAGAACAATATTAAATTCTTATTTTTTACATGGATAAGATTAGAATTGATGAATTTTTAAGCAGGTCAAATTTAAATTTTTCAATAACTATTTTAATTTCAATGATTTAGGAATGTTGAAATTTTCAATTTTATTTTGTTGATATTCTCTACAAAAATTTTTTCTTCGAGTAAAAAATCTCATCACAATATCAAATACATAATTTTAAATTTGTTAGAATATTTTTCAGTGTGTGTTCTAATTGAACTATAGGATTTAAGTCTTAGAAATGCTGTTCGAATTAAATTTATGAAATCATTTTTTTGAGTTAAGATAAGTGTAGTTTACTTCTCAATTAAGATTTTTTACCAAACTTTTCAATTTTCTCATGTTAATAATGTCTTCTTTCATATCTTCACCTTTCGGGGTTTCTAATATTTTTGGAATGTTTTGAAATCTTTCATCATTCATAATAAAACGGAAACCATTCAAACCAATTTTTCCTTTTCCGATGTGTTCGTGTCGATCAACTCTTTCACCTAATCCTTTTTTCGAGTCATTCAAATGAAAAGCTTTCAAATACTTTAATCCAATAATCTGATCGAATTCTTCAAAAGTTTTTAAATAGCTTTTTTCCGTTCTAAAATCATAGCCTGCAGCAAAAATGTGACAAGTATCAACACACACAGCAAGTCGTTTTTTATCTTCAACTAAATCAATGATTTTTCTTATCTGTTCGAAACGATAACCAATGCTTGTTCCTTGACCTGCTGTTGTTTCAATCATACTTTTAACTTTTAATCCTTTTGTTTTTTCGTGAATGATATTCAATGACTCGGCAACTAATTTAATACCATCATCCTCACCTGTGCCCATGTGAGAACCAGGATGAAAATTCAAATAATTTATCCCAAGAATTTCGCATCTTAACAATTCATCAATAAAAGCATCACGAGATTTTTTTAGAATTGATTTATCTTTTGCACATAAATTAATTAAATATGAGTCGTGTGCAATTACTGGTTGTAACTTTGTGAGTTTAATAAGTCTTTTATAATTTTGAATGACATTATCATTCAAAGGAGTAGCTTTCCATTGATTACTATTTTTGGTGAAAAGTTGAAAAGTTGTACAACCAATTTTAGCAGCTCTTTCAACTGCCTTATCAACTCCACCAGCGATGGACATATGTGCACCAAGAAGAATTTTCATAATAATTTTCCATTTAGTTCATGAAAAGATTATCTGAACTGCAAAATAAAAAAAAGAAGTTAGTCATCGGATTAATGTCTGGTACTTCAATAGATGGAATTGATGCAGCATTAATCCAAATCAATGGAAATGGAATTAAAACAAGAATCAAAAAATTATTTTTCAAGACCTATCCATATCCAAAAGGTTTGAAAGAATTCATTTTAAAAAATTCATTAAAAGATACAAGTAATGTGGAAGATATCTGCCGACTTAATTTCTTAATTGGAAAACTTTTCGCAAAGGCAGCAATGAGATTATGCAAAGATTATGGCATCTCAATTCATGATGTTGATTTGATTGGTTCTCATGGACAAACAATTCATCATCTTCCACAAAAAACAAAATTGTTTGGAGAGACAATTCGTTCAACACTACAAATTGGAGATCCATCAGTTATCGCAAAGATAACAGGCATTCCAACTGTTGGGGACTTTCGAGTTGGTGATATGGCTTTAGATGGAGAAGGAGCTCCGCTTGTACCTTACTTCGATTATGTAATGTTTCGTTCTGAAAAAGTTAGTCGAGCATTGTTGAACATTGGTGGAATTGCAAATATCACTTTTCTCAAAAAAGGGTGTACGGTTGATGATGTAATTGCCTTCGATACAGGTCCTGGAAATATGATGATTGATTATTTAATGCAAAAGCTTTTCAACAAAAAATTTGATAAGAACGGAAAAATTGCATCACAAGGAAATTTAATTGAAGAACTTTTTCAAAAAATCTTTGAAGAAGATTCATTTGTAAAGAAGAAACCACCAAAATCAACAGGACGAGAATTTTACAATAAAAATTTTGTTGAAAAAATTCTAAGAGAGTTCAAATCACTTCGAAATGAAGATATTATTACTACTTTTACTGAATACACTTCTTTTGCGATTTATTTTAACTATGAAAAATTCATCAAAGATAAAGGAGAAGTGACTGAATTATTAGTTAGTGGTGGTGGTTCAAATAATTCGTATATAATGAATTCATTAAAAAAATATTTTGGACAAAAAGTAAAGGTTAAGAAGTTAAATAGTCAATTTGTAGATGTTGATTCAAAAGAAGCTATTTGCTTTGCCCTTTTTGCAAACGAAACAATTCACGAAAATTCGATTAATATTCCTTCGGTTACTGGTGCAAAGAAGAAAACAATATTAGGGAAGATTTGTCTATGACTAAAATTTTACTCACAGGTTCATCGGGTTATCTTGGTTCACACATTTGTCGTTTTGTTGAAAATGAGAAAGTTTTTGCGCTTTACAAAAACAATAGACCAGCTTCAGAAAAAGTTGAACCAGTTCAAATTGATTTGCTGAATAGTGAAGATTTAAATTTTCTTTTCAGAGAAATAAAACCAGATTATATAATTCATCTCGCAGGTATAATTCCATCACAAATTTCAAACTTCGATGAAAAGTTCATCTTTCAAATGAATGTGGAATTGACAAAACAAATTTCATCTTTATCTCATACATTCAATTCGTTTTTAATCTTCACTTCGAGTGATTTAGTTTATGATGAAGGTGATGATATCAACGAGGAACATCCATTAAAACCAGTTAATTTTTACGCTCACACAAAACTTGAAGCAGAGAAAGCAATAAATAAATATGGTAAGTTCTTTATGATTTTAAGAACTGCTTTGATGTATGGCTTTTCAATTTCATCTCATAAATCTTTCTTTGATTATGCTTTTATTCAACTAATGAATGGAAAAGAAGTTAAAGCTTTTTATGATCAATTTAGAAATCCATTATTCGTTGAAGAAGCAGCAAAATTTATTTTAATGCTTACCCAAATAAAATTAAGAAATCAAGATGTGATGAACTTTTGTGGATTTGAAAAACTTTCAAGATATGAAATGGTTTTAAGGACTGCGGAAGTTTTTAACTTTCATCTCGAATTAGTTCAAAAAGAAAGTTGTGATAATTTCAAAGAGTATAAAATGGCTAAGAACTTAAGTTTGAATTTTAACAAGATGAAAAAATTAAATTTTATCCCCGCTCCATATATAAACAATCTGAAATATCTGAAAGAAAACTTTGAAATTTATAAACCATTCCTATCCCCTGATTTAAACAAAATGTAAAACAAATAAATGTCATCACGTCCAATAAAAAAATATGGTCAACATTTCTTAGTAGATAAGAACATTATCAAAAAAATTGTCAATGCAATTTCACCGAAGGAAGAGGATTTAATTGTTGAAATTGGTCCAGGCAAAGGCGCTCTTACCGAAGAGTTAATTAAACATTCTCACAACCTTATACTTGTCGAAATTGATAAACTTCTTGTAGCAGAATTGCAATCAAAATTTCCACAATTAAAAATCATCAATAAAGACATACTTGAATGCGACTTTACAAAAGATTTTTTCGACGAAAAATTTCGAGTAATTGGAAACTTACCATACTACATCACAAGTCAAATAATCTTTAAGATTTTCGATAACTACTTAAAAGTAAAAGATGCAGTCTTCATGGTTCAAAAGGAAGTTGCCGAACGAATAGTTGCAAAACCAAAATCGAAAGAATATGGAATTTTAAGTGTTCTTGCTCAATTCTACTCTGAACCAGAAATATTATTCACGGTTTCGAAAAATGTTTTCTTCCCAAAACCTGAAGTTGAGTCAGCAATCATAAGAATGAAAATTAAGAGCGAAATAGAATTAAATTATGATGAAGAAAAAGCATTTCGATATCTTGTCAAAACCGCATTTAATCAGCGAAGAAAAACATTAAAAAACTCCTTAAAAAATCTCTTCAACGATAATCAAAAAGAAGCTTCTCAAAAATTTTTCACAATTCAATTTGATTTTTCAAAAAGAGCTGAGGAATTAAGTCTAAACGATTTTCTTTATCTTGCAAAAAATTTTTACTCAATTCAAAAGTCAAATTGAATTAACAAATCACAAGTTGGCTATGAAAAAACTAATTAAGACTCTAAATGTTTTTGATGTTTGTGTTTTAGCTTTTTATTTATTTCTCATAGCATTAAATCTTATTTTTTATGACCGAGTTGTTCATACAACTTCTCTTCTAATTATTGAAGTTTTAATGATTGTTTTTGTATTAATTGTTGCTTACCAAGACTCAAAAACAAATAACTCATTTTGGAAATCACTTCATCTCTGGTATCTGGCACCTATGATTTTTATTACATTCAAACAATTGTACTTTATGGTTCATCCAATTCATCCAAGAGATTATGATGATATTCTAATTCAAATTGATAGATGGTTATTCGGTACTGACCCCACTCATTTTCTCTACAAATTTTCTCATCCAATCATTACAGAAATTTTACAAATTGTTTATACTTCCTTCTATCTCTTACCAATAATTGTTGGTATAGATTTGCTAAGAAATAAGAGATATGATGAATTTGAGTTCGCAGCATTTTTAATTGTATACGGATTTTTTCTTTCCTACATAGGATATTTTACAGTGCCAGCTGTTGGTCC
This sequence comes from Ignavibacteria bacterium, assembly GCA_026415235.1. GTDB lineage: Bacteria > Bacteroidota > Ignavibacteria > Ch128b > Ch128b > Ch128b. The sequence goes on from JAOAHM010000071.1 coordinate 23,032, forward strand.
CAGATTTACTCTTCACAATTTTTTCAAGATTGACGAAGAATTACCAGGTTTGTGGCTCACTCCATATCTTAGAGAATTTGTTAACATAGGCGAGTCAATTCCAAAAGGAACTGTTAATCCTCAAGAATTAGTCCAGCGTGATGTTTTTCCTTCAGGTCATACACAGATGACTCTTTTGACTATGTATGCAACAATAAAATTCAATACAACGACAAAATACTTTATCATTCCAACTGGAATTCTTTTAATCATTTCTACGGTTTATTTGCGTTATCATTATGTGATTGATTTGATAGCTGGTGCAATTTTTATGGTAATTACATTGTGGAGTGGTAAAATTATTTTCAAAGCGTGGAATAAATTTACTGAGAGAAAAATTCCAGATTGGATTTAAGATGAAACTCTATCAACATTCTGAATTGTCTCAACGATCAAAGGAAAGTATCTATCGAGACTGCAATTCACATCATTACGAAGATTACATCTATCAAAACTTCCACGACATTCAACACAAATTTTTTGATGAAGTGCATCAACATAATCAGACATTCTTTCACTTTGAACAGAATGCACCACTTCAACAATCTTTTCTAAATACAATTCCACAGCACAGCATTCATCATCAGTCATTTTACAATTTCCATTTTCGTCTGAGTCAACACAAATGGAACAAACTTTTTCACGAATTGCTTGTAGATACTTTTCCATTTTTTAACCTATAATTTTTCCGAGCAAAGATAATGAGTTACGAAAACAAATTAAATGAAATAAATCTGAACGATAAAGAAAAGAAAAAAGAATTCGTCCGAGATATGTTTAATTCAATCTATCGGACTTATGATTTACTCAATCACATTTTGAGCTTTGGCATTGATATTTATTGGCGTAAGAAGTCACTAAAAAATATTTTCCTTCGAGATACAGATACATGTCTTGACCTCGCAGCAGGTACAGGTGATTATGGAATAGAAGTTTATAAAAAATTTCAATGCAACATTATTGGTTATGATATTGCCGAAAATTCTTTAAAGGTTTTTCAAGAAAAAGTGAAGAAAAAAAATTTTGATGAAACAAAATTCACTTATATTGTTGGAGAAGCTGAAAAACTAACTTTACAAGATGAGTCCATAAATCTAATAACAATTGCGTTTGGAATTCGAAATTTTTACGACTCTCAACAGGCTCTATACGAAATGTTTCGTGTATTAAAATCTGGCGGAAGACTTTTAATACTTGAATTTAGTTTACCTAAGAATAAAATTATTCAATCAATTTATCGCTTCTATTTTGAAAAAATCCTCCCACTTATTGGTAGATTAATCTCAAAAGATAATTCGGCTTATAAATATCTTCCCGAATCAGTAAAACTATTTGAACAAGAAAAAGACATTGTCAGCGAAATGATTAAAGCAGGCTTCAGAGAGATTAAAGTCGAACCTTACACTTTTGGAATTGTAAAGTTGTACTCAGCTAAAAAATCCTTGGAGTAAACAAGGCTTAAATTCTTCCACTCAAAAACTGATTAGTTCTTTTTGAAATTTAGAAAGATGAATTAAACCATTAAGAAGAATTATTCATTTATTTTTTATGAACTATCAAAAAATTAATTTGCTCGAAAAAAATTTTAGATGGCTATGTACAGATTAGCACCAATTGCAATTATTATTGCAGCATCATTGTGGGGACTTGATGGAATTGTTTTAAGACCATCACTTTATACACTTCCTGTTCCTCTTGTTGTTTTTATAGAAAGTTCGATTGTTGCAATTCTTCTAACACCATTTTTCATTAACAAATTCGATGTATTAAAAAAGTTCAAATTCGCAGATTGGTTTTCATTCTTTGGAGTTGCTCTTTTTGGTGGTGCAATTGGTACCATGGCAATTACGAAAGCTTTGTTTTATGTAAATTTTGTTAATCTCTCAATTGTAGTTTTGATTCAGAAGTTACAACCAGTCTTTGCAATTTCACTTGCAGCAATTTTTTTGAGTGAAAGATTAAACAAGGAATTTTTCATTTGGGCATCAATTGCGCTATTCGGTGCTTATTTAATGACATTTGGTTTTAAATTTCCTGTGATAGAAACTGGAGACAAAACACCAATCGCAGCACTTTTCTCATTAATCGCTGCAATTAGTTTTGGATCTTCCACTGTGTTGAGCAAAAGAGCTCTCAAAAATGTTGGTTTTGAAATGGGAACATATCTCAGATTTTTAATAAGCTCAATTGTAATGATGTTGATTGTTTTTAGTTTTGGTGAATTAGGTGCAATCAACAAAGTATCAAATCATCAATGGATTGTTTTTTTAATAATTGCTTTCACAACAGGTGGACCTGCGATATTTCTCTACTACTATGGTTTAAAATCAACTCCTGCATCTGTTAGTGCAGTATGTGAACTTGCTTTTCCTTTAACTGCAGTATTACTCGAATATTTTGTCCATGGAAATATGTTAGATACAACTCAATGGATTGGAGTAATTTTATTGTTAATTGGAATATTAAAAGTCTCAAACCTTCAGAATTAAATCTGACTTTAATTTAGATTAAAAGCTAAAAGGAAAAGCTTCCAAATATTAATTCATTTGTTTCGAAGAATTATAATTGAAATAACTGTGAATTGATGACTTTAATATAAATTACTTGCCCGTCAATCTCACTTCTTAAATTTATATAGCTTTTGATTATTTAATTTTTGATTCAAACACTCCATTCCAATCTTCAGGTGGTGGTGAGTTTAGAAATTCTTTAGCTCTTTCAATAAATACTTTTGTTGGAAAATCATTTTCATTAATCATTAAAACTTTTTCGAATTCCTCGATTGCTTTCAAAAATTTCTTTTCTCTATAATACTTTAGTCCACTTTCGAAAAATTTTATTAGTTGAATTAGTTTACTTTTCTCTTCTTGTGAATAAATAAAGTTTTCATTTTTCAAATCAATTAATTGAAAAATTTTTACTGGAACCGTTTTTCCTTTCACAATTATTAAATCGAGTTCTCTCGTTAAAAATTCTTCTTTAATTTTATCATAGACGAATTCACTTATAATAATATCAGATCCATAGATTTTATTTATCGATTCTAACCGAGCTGCTAAGTTTACATTATCGCCCATTACAGTATAATCAAATTTTTTCTTTCCGCCCATGTTTCCAACAATCATCTCACCTGAATTGATTCCAATTCTTAACGAGACATTAATTCCAATTATTGGTTTCCAATCATTCCGTAGTTCCAAAAACTTCCTTTTCATTTTTAATGACGCAAGTGCAGCGTGGAAGTGATGTTTATCATCATCAATTGGTGCATTCCAAAATGCCATCACTGCATCACCTTCAAATTTATCCAATGTGCCTTTTGTCTCGAAAATTATTTCTGTCATTTCATCAAAATATTTGTTCAATATTTCTACAAGAACTTCTGGTTCAATTTTCTCAGAAACTGTGGTGAAGTTTGCTAAATCAGAAAATAAAACTGTCATGTTTTTTCTGATACCACCGAGTTTCAATTTTTCAGGATTGTTTACAAGTTCATTTACCAACTCAGGATTAAGATACTGACTGAACATTCCTTTAATTAAAATTTTTTGTTTTCTTTCTTTCAAGAAATCAACAATTGCACTTCCTATATAAGCACTTACAATTCCTAATGCAGGAGGAATGAAAAAGTGAATTTGATTGAATTTCGTAAAGAAGAAAAAATAAACTTCATAAATCAGATACAGAATAAAAACAACGAAAATTAAATTGATTAATTCAGGAATGAATTCGTATTTGAATTTTATGGAACGAATTTTTTCGAACAAATTAAGTCCAAGAAAAACCAACAAAAAAATTACAATGAATCGAACCTCAAGTGAACCAGTTTTCAAAAAATTTTTATCAATTAACATCTGAACTACATTTGCGTGAACCTCTACTCCATACATCAAATTTCCTGATACAGAAAAATCTTCTTTCGGATGAATTGAAACTGGAAAGATATCCTTATCTTCAGGTTCGACTGAACCTATCAAGACAATTTTATCTTTAAATAGATTCGATACAAGCAACCCATTTACTTCGTCATCAAATGTATTGATATCTTCACCAATTTCGAGTTCAGTCTTTGTCTTAAATGTTTTATCATCGATTACATCAATTAAATTAATTTGTTTGAATGTTCCACTTGGTCCATAGTAATTGATAAAGATTGAATTAGGATTGAAAGTGGGAATTTCAATCTTGTTGTATTCAAATGAATTTTTTTTCTTTAATGCAGTCTCATCATACTTTAAACCAAATAATTTATTAGTAACTGCAAATGAAAAAGAAGGAAGTTTTTTATTAGTGACTTCATCGAAGTAGAAAGGAATATAATTTCTCAAAACACCATCATCATCGGGAAGAACATTTACTATACCGATTGAACTATCTGCATCATAAAAAATATTTCCAAAATTTATTTCTTTTGCTTCCTCTACTTGATATCGCCAATCAACTTGTTCAAGTTTACCAGCAAGAACAACATTTCGAAATTTTTTAATTGTATGAAAAAGTAAGGAGTCGTTTTCATAAGAGAATTTATCTTTCTCACTGAAAAGTAAATCAATGCCAATTACTTTTGCTCCAGCTCGGTTAAGATTTTCGATTACTTTGGCAAAGAGATTTCTTGCAAGGGGCCAAGTATTGTACGGTTCAGGTAATTCCTGAAAAGTCTCATTGGATAATCCAAGAATAATTACATCTAGGGAATCTTGATTTTTAAGAATTCCTCGCCTTGTGAGATAAGCATCAATAATTTTTTGATCAATTGAACGAAGCGGTTTTAGCTGAATTAAACTTTCAAAATTTAATAGAAAAATTAAACAAGCGATGAATAATGAACTTAAAATGTGATATTTCGACCTCGGTAATTTGAATTTCATAAAAGTGAATTCTTTTAATTGAAATTAAAAAATAAATCTAAATGTTTCGATAAGTCAGCTCTTGAATATTTCTTTCACAATCATAGACCTCACCAACTTTTAATTAATAATCATATAAGAACTTCGCCTGAGCAAAATTTCAATCACTTGAGTTATTGTTGCGTCAAAATTATTCCAATCCATTCAACCCATCAACTACAATTAAATTTGAATTAAAAGAAAATGTTTTTGTAAAAATTTCGATTTACTACATCTTAGGAGAAAAAATCAAAACATTAATTCGTGATTTTAGGAAAATTGGTAGATACGAATTTTGCTTTCATGCATCTGATTTTATAACTGGAATTTACTTTTATTAATTAAAAGTGAACAATTTCAGAGATTTGAAGAAGATAATTTTCATAAAATGAAAAAAAATAATTTGAAACCTTTTTTATTAACTTTCATCTAACCAAACAAACAAAGAAAGGAAATGAATTGATATGTTAGAACATTTAACAAAAGAAACATTCTTACAAAAAATTTTCGATTACGAAAACAAAGAAGAGTGGGAATATCAAGGTGAGTTGCCTGCAATAATTGACTTTTATGCAGATTGGTGCGCTCCTTGTAGAATTGTTGCCCCAATCTTAGAAGAACTTGCCGAAGAATACAAAGACAAAATCGTGATTTACAAAGTCGATACCGAAGAAGAGCAAGAACTCGCTGCAGTCTTCGGAATTCGAAGTATTCCTTCAATTCTCTTTATTCCGAAGAATGATAAGCCACAAATGGCAGTTGGTGCATTACCGAAGGAAACTTTCAAAGAAATTATTGAAGATGTCTTATTAAAAGAAACCCCGCTTAATTAAAATAATTTTACCCTCAATTGATCAAGCAGCTCTAACTAAATTTTGTTAGGGCTGCTTTTTTTTAATTAAAAATCTTACCTAAAATATTTTATTCACATTAATTTCTGCAAAAAGTTTCTAATCGTCTCATTTTTTGATTCTTGATTAGAAAATTTCTTTCAAAATTTTATCACAAATACTTTAAACTTAGTTTTTTCAAGGTATGATCTATATTGTAATTTTGTAAATAAAAATTCTTTCAGTATGGATTACAACAAAAAATCGCAACAAAAAATATTTTTTGGAACTGACGGCTGGCGAGGATTAATAGATTTTGAAATAAATTTAGAAACTATTTCAGTTGTAGCTCGTGCATTTTCTGATTATTTATTTTCAAAAGAAATTACAGAACCAAAAGTTGCCGTTTCTTACGACGGCAGAAGAAATTCAAAATTCTTTGCTGAAAAATTCAGTCAAGTTCTTTCTGCAAATAAGATTGATGTGTTTTTAAGTAATCAAATAACTCCAACTCCTGTTCTATCCTTTTTCGTTAAACATCATTCACTTGATGCTGGAGTAATGCTCACAGCAAGTCACAACCCACCACAGTATAATGGAGTAAAATTCAAAGCAAGTTACGGTGGACCATTCCTAACAGAGGAAACAAAAAAAGTTGAAAGCTACATTTACCTGCACAGTTATGCTTATGATACAAATCGAATAGAAATTGTAGATATGATTGAACCATACATAAAGCACATAGAAAGATTGATTGATTTCGACACAATTCGAAATGAAAAAATTTTCCCATTAATTGATTCAATGGGTGGCGCAGGTCAAAATTTAATTCAAAAAATTCTTGAGCGTTATGAAATTAATTCTGAAACAATTTATGATTTACCCGATGAAAATTTTTATGGAAGACAACCTGAACCAATTGCAAAAAATCTAATTCCCCTCTCAGAAAAATTGAAATCGTCAACGCAATATTCCATCGGAGTTGCAACTGATGGTGATGCAGATAGATGCGGTTTGATGAGTGAAAACGGTGATTGGGTAAGTTCGCAAGAAACAATTCTTTATCTGATTGATTACATCGTAAATAGAAAAAAATTTGATGGGCACATCGTTAAGACATCTTCGGTTACTGACAAAGTATATCGTTTTCAAACTGACTCGAGAAAAATTTTTGATGTTCAAGTTGGCTTCAAATACATATGCGAAAAAATGATTAGTGAAGATATCGCGATTGGTTGTGAAGAAAGTGGTGGTTTTGGATTCAAGTTCCACATCCCTGAACGAGATGGAATCTTATCTTCACTTTTTTTGATTGAAATGCTTGCAAGTGAAGGTTATAAAAAGTTAAGTCATTTCATCAATCGTAAAAGAAATGAATTTGGAATGATTCATTATGATCGAATTGACCTTGATTATGAAAGACCTGACCGTACATTGAAATTACCAATTATCGCATCAAATCCTCCAGATAAAATCTCTAATTTTAAAGTATCTAAAATTCAAACTTTCAAAAGTAGTCGTGATGAAATTAACGGAATTAAATTTTACTTAGAAGGCGATAACCACTGGTTATTAATTCGTGCATCTGAAACTGAACCATTAATTAGATTTTATGCTGAAGCTAATTCAAATGAAGAAGTACAAAATATTTTAAATTCTGGTATTGAGTTAATCGAAAAAACAAGAACAAAGTAAATTTACTTATGGGCATAAAAATAATTGACAAAATTGAGGCATCAGATAATTTACAATCTCTTTCTGATGAATTTGCAATCATTCAAAATCCTGCTTTCGTCCATCCTGAATTCGAAATTGTTCCTCTTGCTAAAAAAGTTGTCAAACCAAAAAGCATGATTGCAACAGTTATGGACATGGATGGAACGACAACAACTACCGAAGAGCTTTGTATCGAATCACTTGAGTTTATGGTTAGAAGAATGTCTGGACTTTTAACTAATAGTCAATGGAGTGGATTTACGCAAGAAGATTACCCTTATGTGATTGGCAACAGCACAACCAAACACATCGAATATTTAATTCGAAAATATTCACACTTTATAAATCATCATGCAACAATTAAGTCATTTATTCAATCAATTCTTTGGACATTAAAAAAAGGTAAATCGGAACAAAGAAAAAAAGAAGTCCAAGAACTATTGAAAAGTTTTGACCTATCAAGTGAATTTTTGAATCAATTTTCAAATTCAAGTGATTTTAATTCGATTAATCTATCAGATGAAATACTAAATATAATTTCTCAAAAAATTGACCTTCACGATCCTTCAAATCTTGTTAAAATTGGTATCGAAATTTACTATCAACATTATCATAATTATCTCTTGTCAGTAAGTGAAAATTCCTCTAATGTAAATCAAAAAAAATTGATTGAACCACTTCCTGGTGTAAGTTTATTTCTTTCTCTCATAAAAGGATTTTTGAGTCACGAAGCTGAGAATTTGTCTGAATTTTTAATCGAAGAATTCAAAAGAAAAAATCCAGAAACCAAATGTGATTTTAATTTGAATGAAGTTAAAACAACATTGAAAAATGTTGGACTTATTTTTGAAAAATTTCCACTTAAAGTTGCCATTGTTACTTCATCAATTTTTTATGAAGCTGATATAGTTCTGAAAGAAGTTTTTAATCAGTTAAAGGATGAAGTTAAAAACTGGCAGATTTCTGAGTTTCGTAAAGAATTAATTTTGAAAAACTTTGATTCTTACGAAAAATATTACGATGCAATTGTAACTGCCACAGATGCTTATGAATTCAGATTAAAACCATACAGAGATTTATACAGTATTGCATTGTATAGACTCGGAATTAGTAAAAGTGATTTTGATAAAGTGATTGGATTTGAAGACAGTGAAAGTGGAATTATTGCATTGAGAGCTGCTGGTGTTGGATGTGCGATTGCTTTACCATTTCCACAAACTAAAAATCACAATCTTGAAGCAGCAACTCATGTACTTTGGAATGGTTTACCTGAATTCATATTAAACTTAAGTTCTAACAATGAATGGTAATTTTTATGAAAATTAATGATAGAGTTTTTCACATAATTTCTAATACACATTGGGATCGTGAATGGCGTTTTCCTTTTCAGATTAATCGTCAAATGCTGGTCAATATGATTGATCAAGTCATTCACATTCTTGAAAATGAACCAAAATACAAAGCTTTTCACCTTGACTCACAATCAATTGTTATTGAAGATTATCTCGAAATCAAACCACACAACAAAGAAAAAATTTCAAATCTTGTTCGTGAGAAAAAGTTATTTATCGGACCATGGTATGTTTTACCTGACGAATTTCAAGTTGGTGGAGAGAACTTAATAAGAAATCTTTTGATTGGTCATAAGATTTGTAATGAAATTGGTCGTGTTAGTAAAGTTGGTTATTCACCTTTCTCATGGGGACAAATCTCTCAGCTTCCACAAATTTATACCAACTTTGGAATTGATTTTGTGATGTTTTATCGTGGAGTGAATTCAATTGATTCACCAAAGGCAGAGTTTATTTGGGAAGGAGCTGATGGTACTCAAGTTCTTGCATCAAGATTTTCAACAATGCCAAGATATAATTTTTACTTTTACATTTATCGTCCAGTACTATTCAATGAATTCGTTGCAGATTGGAAATTTGATTGGAATAGAGAAAGTTTACTTTTTCATTTCGCCGATTTAATTCTTTACAAAACAGATTACTTCAATCCTAAACCAGCTGATACATATTTCGAACAGAACATAAAACCACAAGTAGAAAAAATTATTAACGACCAAGCAAACGATTTTACAACTCCCCATGTCATTTGGATGGAAGGACACGATTCAAGTGGACCACACATTGGCACAATTAAAATCATTGAAGATATCAAAAAATATTTTCCACATTTAAATGTAATTCACAGCACCTTGGAAGATTATTCAGAAGCAGTTAAAAAATCAATTGATTTCCAAAAACTTAAATTAGTTAAAGGAGAAAGACGAAGTACACAATTTGATAGACGAAGTGGAAATTTATTTGGTTACACAACTTCAGCAAGGATGGATTTGAAAGTCAAAAATTTTGATTGTGAGAGATGGTTACAATTTTATGCCGAACCATTCTACAATTTTGCTTCACTCATGGGGTTGGATACGAATGATAAAAGTCTTGAATTAGCTTGGAAATTATTAGTGCAAAATTCAGCTCATGATTCAATTGGTGGTTGTTCACTCGATGAAGTTCATCAAGATATGATTTGTCGTTTCAAACAAGTTAAAGAAATTTCAACAAGCATTTATTCAAAAGCACTGCAATTCATTTTAGCTAATGGGAAATTATTAGAGAAAGAAAATGAGTATGAAAATTATTTAACTGTTTTCAATACGACCAGTTATGTGAGAGATGAAATTGTGCCAGTTGTAATAGATATACCAATCGAATTAGCAGCAAAAAATTTAGAGTTGATTGATTTTCAAGGGAAGAAATTTGATTTACAAATCTCAAAATCTGAAAATGTTCAACCTGTTCTTGAACAGATGATTAATCGTCCTATGTATGTTGATGTAAAAAGATTTTTTGCTTACGCTCATTTGCAAGATATTCCACCATTTGGTTATAAAACATTTAAAGTAATTCCATCAACAAAGAAGATAAATACGACTCCATTAGCATCAATTAAAAATGGAAAAATAATTTTAGAGAACGAGCATCTTAAAATAACAATAAATAAAAACGGTACTTTTGATATTCTTGATAAATCGACAAAAGCAAAGTTTCAACAATTAGCTTACTTTTACGACGAAGGTGAATCGGGACATGCTTGGGTTCATCAATCTGTCAAACCAATTGTAACCACACTCAACTCCAAACCAAAAATTAAAATTCTGGAAAATGGTAATCTTTATTCAAAAATTTTGATTAGTTACAAATTCAAAATTCCAGAAAGGAAAATGAAAATTTATTCAGGTAGAGAAGTTGTTGTTAAGAGTAACATTATACCAATTGATTTGTCACTGATATTCACAAAAAAATCAAGAAGAGTTGACCTTGAAATTAGGATTAACAATACTGTTGAAAATCATCGTTTGCGAGTTATGTTTCCTTCAAACATTCAAACGGATTATCACTTTGGTGAAGGACAATTTGATGTAGTGAAAAGACCAATCAAAAGAATTGATGCTAAAGATTGGATTGAACAACCGATGTACGATTTTCCACTTCATAACTTTGTTAGTTTAAGCGATAACCAAAAAGGAATTTCAATCTTAGTTGATGGTTTGAAAGAATACGAAGTATTTGAAGATAAAAAACATACAATTGCTATAACCCTTATTCGAGGTTTTAGTTATGTGATTATTCCTTCTTCTACTGAAGAATTTTTAGAGATGAAAGGTTCACAATGTTTGGGTGAACACAAGTTTAGAATAAGTGTTTATACGCATAAAGGTAATTGGGAAGAAGGTTTAGTTTTTCCAGAAGCATTAAAATTCAATCAACCACTTTCAATTGTTGAAACAAATCGTTTAACTGAAAATTTTGTATCTCCAAAATCTTTCTTACAAATTTTACCTGAAAACTTAATCTTCTCTTGCTTCAAAAAATCTGAAGACAATTCTGCTTACATTTTGCGCATCTACAATCCAACTGAAAAATTGCTTGAAAGCAAACTCATATTCGATTGGAAGCTGAAGGAAGCTGAATTGGTCACCATGGAAGAAAAAATTATTTCCCCAATTAATTTTGCAACCGATACGATTGAATTAAAAATTGAACCAAAAAAAATTGTGACTTTGAAACTTAAATTTTTTGTTTAATAAAATTTAATCGAAAAATTAATCAAGTAGAGAGCAAATCAATTTAATGAGGAATGAAATGTTCAAGAATAAATACGGTTACTTCACAAAAGATTATAGAGAATTTGTAATTACAAATCCAAGGACTCCAAGACCTTGGTTCAATTACATTTGGAACGAAGAGTATGCTGGACTGATATCCCACACAGGTGGAGGTTTCAGTTTTTTAGTTTCACCAAGAGATAATCGTTTAACAAGAATGAGATACAATTGCCTTCCTTGGGATAGACCAGGAAGATATGTGATTGTGAAAGACAAAGACACAAATGAATATTGGTCACTCAGTTGGGCACCTACCATTGACAGAGATTATGATAAGTATGAATGCAGACATGGTCAAGGTTACACAAAAATAATCACAGAATACAAAGGCATTCGTGGAGAAATCACTTATTTTGTTCCACAAGATTTAAATGTTGAAATTTGGCGAGTTAAATTAATCAATCTCAAAAACAAGGCTCGTAATCTCGAAATTTATTCATTTACAGAACTTTTAATGGGCAATGCTCTGAACGATTTAATCAATCAACCTAACGATAAGCATTTCACTGAAATTTATTTCGATAAACTTTACAATGCACTTGTTGCAACTCGAAGGTATTGGGTTTTGAATAGAGGAGTTTCTGTTGCACAACCAAATCTTGATTGGAAATACCGACTTATCTTTACAACAACATTACCTGTTAGTGGTTTCGATAGTAGTTTAGATGCTTTCATTGGAAGATGGCGTTCTGAAGCTAATCCTGAAGCAATCGAAAAAAGCAAAATGAAAAACACCGAGATTACTGCGGGCGATCCAATTGCAGCTTTACAATCAAAAATAAAACTTAAATCTAAAGAGGAAATTGATTTCGCAGTAATAATGGGTGTTGCACCTAAATCAGAAAATCCATTTGAACATTTGAAAATTCATCAGTTGAAAAAAATATCTGAGATAGATTCAAAATTCGAAGAATTAAAAAAATATTGGGACGATTATTTATCAGCAATTCAAGTTAAATCACCTGACGAGAAATTTAATTTGTTCTTAAATGTTTGGAATCCTTATCAAGCAGCAGTGACCTTTGATATGGCAAGAAATGCTGGATATTATCATGGTGGATTGTTGTTTGGAACAGGAATGCGTGATCAATTTCAAGATATTCTTGGAATGGTTATAACTCATCCTGAAAGAGTTAGAAAAAGAATTTTGCAAGCATTAAGATTTCAATTTAAAGATGGTTCGACACTTCACAACTTTTTCAAATTGACGAATTGGGGTGAAAAGACAAATCACTCAGATACACCACTTTGGATTCCATTTGGAATTATGGAATACTTAAATGAGACTGGTGATTTTTCAATTCTTGACGAAGTAGTCCCATTTTATGACGAAGACCAAGCAACAGTTTATGAACACATGATTCGAGCAGTTGATTATTGTATCTCTCAAACAACTCCTCGTGGTTTACCAAAAATTATGAATGGTGATTGGAACGATACGCTTGATAAAGTTGGTCCATTAGGAAAAGGTGAAACGATTTGGGGCGCTCAATTTCTTGCTTACATAATTAAAAAGACTTTTGAATTGCTGAATTACAAAAATGACAAACAAACCTTAGAACGATGGAAAAGATTTTATGATAAATTGAGTCAAGTTGTAAACGAAGTTGCGTGGGATGGAGAATGGTATATTAGAGCATTCAAAGATAATGGCGAACCACTCGGAACTCACAAAGCAGAACAAGGAAAGATTTTCATCAATTCACAAAGTTGGGCAATAATTTCAGGAATTGCTCCAAAAGAGCGTGCAGATAAATGTATTGAATCTGTCAAGAAATATCTTTTGAGGGAAAAAGGAGTACAAATTGTCGCACCAGCTTACAGAAAGGTTGAGGAAGATGTTGGTTTGATTAGTAGATGTGTTCCTGGTAAAAAAGAGAACGGTGCGATATTCAATCATGCTTCGTCGTGGTTTGTACTTGCATCACTCTTGAATGGAAATATTGAACTTGCTTATGACATTTACATGAGAATGAATCCACTTAACACAGCAAAAGATATAGATAGATACGAAGTAGAGCCTTATGTATATGCTGAATATGTTACAAGTCCTGAACACGAAACAGAAGGACAAGCAAGTCATTCTTGGTTAACAGGAACTGCAGTTTGGATGTTAAGAATTGGATTGGATTACATTCTCGGCTTTAAAACTTCACTAAACGGAATTACTATTGAACCACACATTCCACCACATTGGAAAGAATTTCGTGCTGAAAGAAAATTTAGAGGCAAAACAATTCGATTGCATGTTGTCAATCCAAAAGGTAAAACAAGTGGATTTACAAAAATCACAATCAATCACGAAGAAGCACAACACAACTTTATTGATATTTCAAAATATCCAAATCATGTAATTGAGGTATGGATGATGATGTAGAAATTAAGTTGATTGATTAAGCAATTGATTTTATTTTTTGTGAAAAGTAACTGTTAAAGAAATTTTGAAATTCGTTTTCATTCCCCTGTCACCCGAAGTGAAAAACTTAGGGTGACTTTTTTATTGTTCAATTAAAAATTTGCGTGATTATGCTTAAGGTCACACCTAACTGAGTTCTTGTGTTTCCTTTAAGTTAATTTCTACAAAGAATTCTCATCGAAAGAGTTTTTCAAAGATATTCATCACCAATTCTTTTGATATTAAAATCACCACACTATCTTCACTATGTAATAAGTATTCTAATTTAAAAATTTTTTGTGGATACTTTTTTGCATAGGTAAGACATTCAACCACTCATTGTCTTTCCTGAGAAATTAGAAACTATTTCAAAAACTTTTTTGGATATCAATTTGCAAATGTCAGGCATTCAACAATTCATTTCCTTTCCTGCGGAAGTAGAGAACTATTTCAAAAATTTTTTCTGGAGACTTGTTTGCACGAGTAGAATATTGAGGGTAGGAAGTTTCAAAACTTATTTCTACAATCAATCAATTAGAAGAAAAAATCTTTCCACTATCAAAATCATTATTCACAATTAAAAACTCATTTCTCATCAACGATTATCACACAAATAATACTTTCTCAAAATTACATTAAACTTTTTCAACTTCATTCATTCAACGAAAAATAAATCGAACCATTTTCTTCTTGATGCAAAAACAACACGCCCAAACGAACAAGTTTAACTAAAATTCTTTGTGCTCTTCTTTCACTAATGTTAACAAGTCGGCAATATTCTCGTGTGCTAATTCTTTCATTTTTTTCAAGATAATCAAACAAAGCTTTCTCCTTTTTGCCTAAACGAAATTCGGACTCTAAATTTTCATCGTAACTTGTATGAAGTAATTTTATCATTTCCCTTGATGCCTGAACCGACTTTGATTTCATCCGAATGAAAACTTTTGCGGTTCTATAATTTAAGTTCGGTTGATAATCTTGAATCCTATGTGGCTTTCGATTACTCTCTTTCACTTCACCAATTACAACATCTTTACCTTCAATTTCCATGACATAGATTTTTATATCAATCTCAGGTTCACAATAATTTCTTGCCGTTTCAAGTAGTAGTTCTTCGGTTTCTTTTTCGCTTTTCACTCCAACAATTTCACCATTATCATCAACGCCAAAGAAAATCAATCCTCCTTTTGAATTAGCAAAAGCAATCAATTCCCTTGCAATCTTCTCGTATGTAGTAAATTTTCTTTTGAATTCAACTTTTGAATTTTCTCCCTCCGAAATAAGTCTCAAGGCTTCCTGTTCGTTTAATTCCATGTTCATTGTCTACTCCATAAGTTGGATAGAAGACATTTTACTCAAGGCTAAATTTTTTCTTCGAATGACAAACCGACTATTATCAACAGGAGAATGTCGAAGTGGTGAAGGAAGTATTGCAACAATTCTTGCCATTTGTTCTTTGTTCAATTCATTTAGATTTTTCTTAAAAAATTTTTTGCTCGCAGATTGAACTCCAAATATTCCATCTCCTAATTCAACAATGTTAAGATAATGTTCAAGAATTGTTTGTTTCGGCAATTCTTTCTCCATTCGCATGGCAGTTAAAATTTCTTTTGCTTTTCTGAAATAATTTCTACTTGTAGTAAAGTAAATATTTTTAGCTGTTTGCATTGTAATTGTACTTCCACCTCTAACAATTTTCCCTCGTCTTAAGTTTATTCGAGAAGCAAGTTGTAAACTTTTCCAATCAATTCCTTTGTGATAAAAGAAGCCATCATCTTCTAATGCAAGCGTTGCTCTCTTAATGTTATCTGGAATTTCATCATAGTTCAACCAATTTTGGGAAGGATAGAAAAGAAGAAAGTTTTCTAATGCTCTTTCTTCCATCACACCTGAAATTCTTGTTCGTGTATATTCTAAGGAAGGAATGTGAAAACCAGGTATTGCGATGTAGATTATTAGAGCTAAACTTAATACAAAAAATTTTAATCGAAATTTTTTGTAAAGATTTTCTTTTATGTAGTTAAAGTAAATTTCAAGTTCTAAGGATTGATTTAAGTTTTTAATCACTTCCGTTTTTTCGGATTATTTTTCTTATCGTTTCTTAACAAAGAATCTTTTTGTGTTTCAGGCAATTTTTCTTTCTCAATTTCGAGGACACTTTTCTCTTCTTCTTGTTTTAATTCAGTTTCATCTTTTTGTTTTTCCTTTGGTTCTTCAATCTGTTTCTGTTGATTCAAACTATCTTCCAATGCTTTTCGTTGTTGATCTCTCCTTTGCATTTCGCTTTCATAAGCAATCAATTTTGAATTTATTCTTTGAGTAAATAAAGATGCTGGATATTTTTCTTTCAAAACTTTATAAACTGAATAAGCTGAATCGTATAACTGTAATTTATTTTCGTAGATATTGCCAATCATTAGCAATGATTTTGGTGCATAATCGCTCGATTGATATTTATCATGAATCGCATAAAGTTTTTGAATTGCTTCTTTGAATTTATTCTGATTGACTAACTCTTCAGCTTCACGATAATCTAAATCGGGCTGGTCTTTTTGCGTAGTTCTTGGTTTCAATCCAAGTTTTTTGGCAACAATTTTTGAAATTTCTGTATCTGTAAAATTATCGTAAATAATCTTAAACAAACTGTCAGCTTTTTCCTTTTCACCTTTCATTTCATAATAATTAGCTAAGGCATAGAATGACCTTTCACTGAAATCTCTATCAGGAAATTTTGTCACTATTTCTTTCAAATGATAATAGGCTGAGTCAGGTTTGTTGTAATCAATTAAGAAAAGTGTAGCTAAATCGAATTTCAATCGTGCGATTACGACTTCAAGAGAGTCAGCAGTTTTTAAGTTCGCCTGATATTTCAACGAATCTTGTTTCAGTTTTTCGATGTAAAGACTATCTGATTTTCTTTTTTCTTCTTGATATGCTTGAACTTCCATCAGATAAACTGAATCGCTCAACATGGAGGAATCAATTTCCATTTCAGGAATTCGTTGATATGTAGAATCGAAAGTAAAAGTTCTGAGAATTGGAATTTGCTTTTCAAAGTTATTGATGCTTGTCCAAATTGATTTGTATCGTGATAGTAGTTGCGATTTAAATTGAGCGGTTTTCTTAATATCATCTGGAAGTTGAGCACGAAGAGATTTATCGTAATAGTATCTTGCTGAATCCAAATTACCTAAAACATTTTCGAGATAGTTTGCAATTTCGAATTGGGCAATTGCTCCAGTTTCTCTTGTGGAATAAGTTGTATCAATTTTAACAAAATAGTTCAAAGCGTTAATTGTATCTTGCTGAGCAAGATAGAAATACGCAAACTCAAGTTCGATGTAATCTTTATAATCATCGTAAAGTGATTCATCATAAAGATTTTCTAAAATATTTTTTGCTTCATTGAATTTCTTTTGTTCTCTAAAAATTTTTGCAAGTTCAAGTTGTGATTTGAATCGGTAATAGTAATCATTCGTGTATTTTCTTACTTGACTATAACTTGAAGTAGCTTTATCAAGTTGTCCCAATCGAGCGTAAGTTGTTCCCATCAGCAAGTAAACTTGTGCAATTGCATTCTTATCTTTCGATATTTCAACAAACTGAGTTCCAATATTTATAATTCCTTCGTTGTCATTTCTTTTATAATGTATCTTAAGAATTTCCAACAAAGCATCGCTCATTACTTTTCGGTTTTTCAAGTTCTTAGCTTCGAGATAAACTTCATTTAATAATCTAAATGCTCTATCAACTTCGACCGTTTGTGCGTAAGAACGAGCAATCCAAAATTTTGATTCTAAAACATAACCACTCGCAGGAAAGTTTGATATTAACTCTGTGAATTTTCTGATTGCACTTGGATATTCTCTTTGATAATAGTAAGACCTACCAATCATGAAGAGTGCATCATCAACCAAAGAACTGTTTTGATGATATTGAAGAATCTTCGAACATTTCTCAATCACTTGAACAAATTTGCTCGAGTAATTTCCAGTTGGTGTTGTGGTTTTAGTTGTAAAAATATCTTTCTGTTGAGTTAAGAGTTCTTCCTCTGCTTCGTCAAAAATTCTACTTGCATTGTAATAAATGTTGAAGTAAGTAGTGAAATCTTCAAATCCTCTTTTGAGGAAATTACCAACTGTGCAGGAATTGAAAGTTAGAATTACAAATGATATGAGAAGTAATGAAAGGAGCTTTTTCATTTTTTCAAAATTGATTTTGTGAATTTTTAGACGATTAAAAATTAAAATTCTAAACTCAGATTGACTGAACAATATTTTCAAGAAAAAATTTTTTCAATTCAAATGAATAAAATTATTGACTTAAATTTCAAAGTGCGTTCTTACCTGATTCTTCAGTGCGAATCCTAATTGCATCTTCAATAGTTGAAATAAAAATTTTGCCATCACCAATTTGACCAGTTTTTGCTGAACGAATTATTGCATTTACAACCGTTTCTTCTTGAGATTCAGGAACGACAACTTCGATTTTGATTTTTGGAACAAATTCAATTCTATATTCGCTGCCACGATAGATTTCAGAATGTCCTTTTTGCCTTCCATATCCACGAACTTCCGTAATTGTCAATCCTTGAATTCCTTCTTCAAGCAATGCATCTTTAACATCATCTAATTTGAATGGTCTGATGATTGCTTCAATCTTTTTTAATTTATGTGATGGCATAATGACCTCCAGATTTATCTACCGTGACAGTGTTTGTATTTTTTTCCACTTCCACATGGACAAGGGTCGTTCCTTCCAACTTTTTCTCCAACTCGGACAGGTTGTGGTTTTCCTGCCGATTGTGGTGAACCATGAACTGGCTCTTTATCTTTTGCAAAATGCAAACCATCAACTGATTGATGAATTGTTGTAATTCGTTCAGGTGCTCTTCTTCGTCTTTGCAATTGTTCAGGAATTTCTGGGAACCACTTGAATACCAATTTCAAACTTTCATCTCGAATATTAGTGAGCATTTCCATAAACAATTCATAAGCTTCTTTTTTGTATTCAATCAATGGATCTCGCTGACCATAAGCACGAAGTCCGATTCCCTCTTTCAAATCATCCATATCACGGAGATGTTCTTTCCATTTTTCATCAATTACACTTAACACAGCAAATCGCTCTAAGTTTGCCATCAACTCAGTTCCAAGCATCTGCTCTTTCTTGTTGTAGAAATCAACAGCAGCTTCATAAATTTTTTCGGTCAGTCCATCTTCACCAAGTTCTTGGAAAAGTTGTGGAGTAATTTGAATATCAATTAAAAGATTTCTTACTAATTCTTCTCTCAATAAATCAATTTCAGCATTTTCATAATGTTTGTGAACCAAGTCAGAAATAAATTCAAACAAATCTTCAAGCAATCTTCCTTTCAATCTTTCACCTTTCAGTGCTTGCATTCGTTTGGCATATATAACCTCACGCTGAGAATTCATCACATTATCGTATTCAAGCAATCGTTTACGAATTGCGAAGTTGTTCTCTTCAACTTTTTTCTGAGCTCGTTCAACGCTTCTCGTAATTAAAGGATGGGTAATCACTTCACCTTCTTTGACGCCAATTCTTTCCATAATTGCAGCGATTCTATCGCTACCAAATAAACGCATCAAATCATCTTCAAGTGAAAGATAAAATTTCGATGAACCTGGGTCACCTTGACGACCAGCACGACCACGAAGCTGACGATCAATTCTTCTTGACTCATGACGAGTTGTACCAAGAATTGCCAATCCACCAAGTTCACGCACACCAGGACCAAGTTTAATATCAGTTCCACGACCAGCCATATTTGTTGCAATTGTAACTGCACCTTTCAAACCTGCATTTGCAATAATTTCAGCTTCTCTTTGATGATGTTTTGCATTCAAAACATTGTGAGGAATTCCTTTTCGTTTAAGCATTCGACTTACAGTTTCAGATGCTTCAACCGAGGTTGTACCGACAAGAATTGGACGACCAATTTTGTGAAGTTCTTCAATTTCATCGAGCAGTGCGTTGTACTTTTCTCGCATCGTTCGATAGATTACATCATCATAATCAATTCTAATGCATGGTTTGTGAGTTGGAATTACGACAACATCTAACTTGTAAATTTCCCAAAACTCAGCTGCTTCGGTTTCAGCTGTTCCAGTCATACCTGCAAGTTTTTTGTAAAGCCTGAAATAATTTTGAAGTGTAATTGTGGCAAGAGTTTGAGTATCTTTTTCAACTTTTACATTTTCTTTTGCTTCAATTGCTTGATGAAGTCCATCTGAATATCTTCGACCTGGAAGAAGTCTTCCTGTGAACTCATCAACAATCATCACTTTGCCATCATCGGTTACAACATATTCAACATCTTTTTCATACAAAGCATAAGCTCTAAGTAATTGTTGAACTGTGTGAATTCTATCGCTTCGTTCTGCGTAAAGTTTGTAGAGCTTATCTTTTAGTTTTGCTTTTTCTTCAATAGTTAAAGAACGATCAGTTTCGATTTTGCTTATTTCAGTTCCTAAGTCTGGAAGAACGAAGAAATCTCTATCTTCGTTTATGTTTGTGATAAATTCTCTTCCTTTCTCAGTTAAATCAATTGAATGATTTTTTTCATCAATTCTGAAATAAAGTTCATCGTCAATTTCGTGCATGCGTTTTTCTTGTTCGCGCATGTATTCGAGCTCAGTTTCTTGCATCAATTTTTTGTTTGAAGGTTCGCTAAGAAGCTTCATCAATTTTTTATTCTTTGGATATCCACGATGAGCTCGAAGTAAAAGAACTCCAGCTTTGTGATAATCAGGATTTGATTTGTTTAATTCTTCTTCGGCTTCTTGAACAATTTTTGCAACAAGTTGAGCTTGAGCACGAACAAGTCTTTCAACTCTTGGCTTGAGTTCAGTGAACTTTTGTTCGGAACTTTCAACTGGACCACTGATGATTAATGGCGTTCTTGCTTCGTCAATCAAAACAGAATCAACCTCATCAACAATGGCGTAATTATGTCCACGCTGAACAACTCCATCCATCGAAACTGCCATATTATCGCGTAGATAATCAAAGCCAAATTCGTTGTTCGTCCCATAAGTAATATCGCATTGATACATTTTCTTTCTTTCTTCAGGCGACATGTGATTAAGAATTACACCAACAGTCAATCCATGAAATTCAAAAATTTTACCCATCCATTCGCGATCTCTTTGAGCAAGATAATCGTTAACAGTAACAAGATGACAACCACGACCTGTGAGAGCATTCAAAAACAAAGGCATTGTTGCAACAAGTGTCTTACCTTCACCTGTTGCCATTTCAGCTATTTTACCTTGATGAAGAACTATGGCGCCCATCAATTGAACATCAAAGGGAATCATATCCCAAGTGATTTTTCGCCCAACTACTTCCCACGATTTACCTACTAATCTTCGACAAGTATCTTTTACAATTGCATAAGCTCGTGGAAGAATTTCGTCTAAAACTTCCTCGTAAGTTTCATCAAGTTGAGCATTCAATTCTTCCAGTTCATCGTAAACTCGCTGTTGCTCTTCGGCAGAAAGGTCTTCTTTAAGTTTTGCTTCAAGTTCTTCGATTTGCTTTCGTAAATCTTGAGTTCGTTCGTTAATAATTTGTTTTAATTTTTGAGTTTCTGCACGAAGTTCATCGTCAGTTAAATCTTTAAGTGTTTCGTAAATCTGATTAATTTCAGCAACAATTGGTTTGAGTGCTTCAATATCTCTCTTATGTTTATCACCGAAAATTTTCTTAAGTAACTTTAACATTTTACCTCTTCAATATTTTGTTAAAACTAATTAAATGGTTTAGAAAAAACAATTTTAATGCAAAATTCGGAATAATTTCAAAATTGTCTAAATAAAATACTATCTTCATAATATCTCATATCTTTTTAAAAACTATTCACCATCTCTCTCAATAATGTTCTCAAAGCTGTAACGAACAAATTATTTGTTTGAAATATCTATTCAAATTTTCTTTAATAATGAAAATCTTCATCAGAAAAAATTTGTTCTTTGCCTTATATCTCGATTAAGTATGATTTGTTCTAATTACTTGATTTAAACCCTCCTGAAATTCTAAAAATTTTTGAACACTTCGAGATTAATTTTATTGATTGGTAAGAATTCATTACACTTTTATTCTATGCATCACTTGAATGTAAAGGGATTTCTTTAAAAAATTCTTTTAATTGAATTAAAATCATTACTATAATCATGTCTTAAAAATTTCTAATTAAAATTCATTTGTTAATTAAAACATTCCTTCTGAATATTACCGCTAGAAGCATATCAAATTGAAAGATTTTCATTGAATTATTATGGAAATGAATTCTGTGAATGAATAATTACTTAGTCGTATAATATTTTGAAGTTAAGTTCTATCAAAAGTTATCAAGCATAAGGTGGCTTCGATACGCTAACGCTACTCGACAACCGGACTTCGATATGCTGTCGCTACTCAGCCAACTAATTTTCAAAAAGTTTTTTCTTCCTCATTCACTAAATTTGTGCGTGTTTAAGAGAGAACTGAAAAATTTTGTTAGTGATTTTTTATCAAAGAGATTTCAAATCACAGAAAAAAATTTCTTCGAAAGTATTGAATACATTATAGAAGAAATTTTTCCTACCGAGAGAGTGCTTCGAAATCTCAAGAGAATTTTTGAGAACGATTACTATCTACCAATCTATCTCGAAACGCCCGAAGATTTCTTGAAATATTTTGAAGTCATTTTGAAAATTTCTGCCTTTAGTAATTACTTAACCGATGTGATGGTTCGTAATCCAGAATTTCTAACAAGATTTCTTTCAAGTGGAGAATTGCATAAAGATTTTTCAATTCATGATTTTACGAATGAGCTTAATCAGCAAATCTCCATTTACAAATCATTCGAGAAAAAAATTGATGCACTTAGAAGATTTAAGCGACTTCACATTTTGCGAATTGGATTGAGAGATATTCTGAATTTATGCGAACTCGAACAAACCATGCTCGAATATTCGTTGCTAACCAATTCAATTTTAGAGAAAGCATTTCAATTATCTTTCGAGATTAATCAATCAAAAATTGAAAGAAAGAAAATTCCTTCCTATGCATTAATCTCACTTGGAAAACTTGGTGGACTTGAATTGAACTTTAGTTCCGATGTTGATTTGATTTGCCTTTACAATAATCCCGATGAAAAATATTCTTCCGAAGTACTTGAGTTTTATGACAAAGTCGTAAAAGACTTTATTAAAATCTGCACAGATACAAAAGATGGCAGTCCACTTTATCGAATTGATTTCAGACTTCGTCCTGATGGAAAATACTCTCCCCTTGCTCGCTCAATTTCTTATTATCAAATATATTATGAAACTTATGGTCGTGATTGGGAAAGACAGATGTTGTTGAAAATGAA
The DNA here is from genome assembly GCA_026415235.1 of Ignavibacteria bacterium. Classification (GTDB taxonomy): domain Bacteria; phylum Bacteroidota; class Ignavibacteria; order Ch128b; family Ch128b; genus Ch128b. The sequence goes on from JAOAHM010000071.1 coordinate 46,448, forward strand.
TTTTGTCTGTGGCGATAAAAATCTTTACGACAAATTTTACAGGTCAATTGAGAATTTTATTTTTCCAAGAAGTTCAATCATTCCACCACAAGTTTTTATTCGGAGATTTAGAAAGATTTATTTAGAAAAATTTTCTGAAGAAAATTCATCAGCAGTTTTGAACTTAAAACATTTTAGTGGTGGAATTCGTGATGTAGAATTTTCAGTTCAAGCTTTGCAGTTGATTTATGGCGGAAGGTTCAATCAACTCAGAAGTTCGAACACAATCAATGTAATTAAAACACTTTCTGAATTAAATCTAATTGAAAATAATTTAGCTCTTTCTTTGACCAATGCTTATAAATTTTTACGACGAATTGAAAATTATATTCAACTAATGGATGATAGACAGTTACACACTTTGCCACAAGATAAAGACAAACTCGAAAATCTCGTTAAGTATCTTGAACTAAAATCAAAAAAAGAATTTGATTTGAAATTAAACACGACCAGAAAAATCGTAAGAGAATTTTACGAAAAAGTTTTTGGTCAAGAAGAAAAAATTTATCAGTTGAAATTCCATTCATCGAAAATTTATGATAAAGAAAGTTTTGAAAAAAAATTTCAGAAATTAATTAATCTGATTGAAGAGAAAAGTTTAAATCATTTAGTTACAACTCAAAGCGAAGCAATTTCAGATTTTCAAGAAAGGTTGATAAAAGCATTAAAGCAAAGTGAAAATCCAGAACGACTAATAACTCACTTCATAAAATTTATTTCCAATCTAAATACTTCTTTTCAAATTCTTGAATTAATTCAAAACAAAAAGCTATTCACTTTAATTGCGAAAGTGTTTGAACACTCCGAGCCACTTACAAATTCGATTTTAGGCGACAAAAAAATTATTGATTTCATTTTCTCAGGAACAATTTTCGACTTAAAGAATTCTTACTCCCCACGAAGAATTAATGAAGAAGAAATAAAAAGATTTGTATTTCAATTAATGTTAAACTTCTTCACTGGTAATTTGAAAACAAATCAAGTGAGCGAAGAAATCACAAAATTTATTGATCAAATACTTATATCAATCATTCAAAAAAAATCTTATGAATTTGATTTAAGTGATAAAGAATTTGCAGTTCTTGGAATGGGCAGTTATGGAAATTTTGAGATGCATTTCAAGTCAGATGTAGATGTACTTTTTATCTTCCATAATCAAGTTGATGAAAATACTTCCGAAAAATTTTCTTTGAATATTCTTTCTGAATTTCGAAACATTTTTAAGTTATTCGATTACTTTCAAATTGATTCAAAACTTCGACCAGAGGGAACAATTTCAAAACTAAGCTGGTCAATCAGTGAAATTGAAAAATACATTCATCAACGAATGCGTATTTGGGAATTTCAGGCATATACAAAAATGAGATTGATTTATGGCAGTGAAGAACTTTTCGACTCACTTGTGAAATTGCTACAAAATCAAATTCGAAATTTTTCTTTTCAAACGATTGCAATGGAAATAAAAAAGAATAGACAAAACATAAAAAGTTCAAAAATTTCATTTGAACAAAATTCAATTGATCTAAAAAACTCAAGCGGTGCTTTGATGGATTTGCAATTTCTCCTTCAATACAAAATTTTAATAAATAGCTTTAATGAGAAATTCATTGGCAAAAATTTTAAAGCAACAATCGAACAATTAAGCAAATCAGATAAAATTTTA
>JAOAHM010000076.1 GCA_026415235.1 Ignavibacteria bacterium
CAGTCATCTCACCAATTGAAAACATAATTATTCCAATCATGAATACCCAAATGTCTGTTGAAATTGCGAGTATAGCCATACCTAATGTACCTAAGGAAATTCCAGTTATCATTGTTGGCAGAGCTTTTTTGTTTTTTACAATATTCGAAACAATCATCTGAAGTAAAATAATTGTTCCAGCATTTATAACTGTTACATGTTCCACATCAAATTTCCAATTAAGATTAATTCCAATTCCAGCAAGAATTGAATTAACAACATTATTCAAAGAATTTGCATCTACATAGTCTTTCACATACCACAAAACAGAATCAAACATCTGAAAATAAAGAATCCAAAAACCTGAGTAAATCACAATTAATGAAACAAATTTAAAATCTTTAAGCACAAGCAACATACCTTTAAAAACTTCAAATAAAGATTTTGTACTTTCTGGTCTTGGTGGTTCTTTATAAAATAATACTGTTGGAATTATCATACCTGAAGTAAAAACAGCAGAAGCAATCATCACTGAATGCCAGCCAAAAGTATTTTTCAAGTAGGGAACAAGTATTAACGGAAAAAGGAAAGCGCCAAAATTTATTGACCAATAAAATATTCCAAATCCAAGTGTGCTGTTCTTCTCATTTGTGATTCGAGCAATTGTACCTGAAATCATCGGTTTGAAAGCACCTGCACCAATTCCCATAATCACAAGACTTCCAAAGACTAATGCATAATCTTTGAATTGACTTGTTAAGAAATATCCAAGTCCTAAGAATGTAAATGCAAATAATAAAGTTTTTTTGTAACCAAATCTGTCTCCAATTGCACCTGCTACAATTGGCAAAATATAAAGTAAAGGTTGAATTGTAGATTTAATTACACCGACACTTTCCTTTGAGAAAAACAAATAATCAGTAAAATAAACCGATAGAATACTCATCATTCCATAGTATGAACCTCGCTCAAAAAATTCGAACATTATGACAAGCCAAAATTGTGAAGAAAATTGTGTAAAAAAATTCTTGATTTTATTTAGCATAAATCTCTCCATATTAAATTTGTTTTGATTGATTATTTCAACTAAAAGATTTTTTAATTCCTTTTTTGAATAGGATAATTAATGAAATAATTACAAATGGAATGGTGTTAAGTAGATGAGTAAGTACTGCATAAGCCAAACTAATTTTTACATCAAAACCTAAAACCATCGTCAAAACACTTTTACAAAAAGCATGATACGAACCAGTCGAACCAGGAATTGGAACCATAATTCCAAATGTAGTAATGCTCATAATAATTAAACCAGATGCAAAATCAACTTGAATTATTTTGTGCATGTTCAACGCAAGTAGACCAACATAAGAACCAAGGGCATAAGTAAACCACAAAACAGGTGAAAGCAGAAAAGTCATTAAATAATTTTTACGAGTTTTAATGCTATCAAAACCTTCAATCACTTTTGATGTGATTTCTGAGGCACGATTAAAAATTTTTAAGTTCAATGTATTAAACAATCTTTCGATTAAGTCAATTATTTTGTTCTGAAATTTTATTACAAGAAAAAGAGAGATAAAGGCAAAGAGCAAAATCAAAATGCCAAAATAAATTGCATTATAAATCCATGGGTATTTGGAAGATAATTCATCTCCAAATAAACATAATGAAATCACGACGGATAATATTAAAAAGATTAAATCGAAAACTCTTTCAACAACAATAGTTCCGAGAGCTGAACTCCTTGAAATTTTTTCTGATGCACCAAGATAAAGCGATCTTGCAACTTCTCCGAATCTTGGAAGAATTACATTAACACCATAACCAATTACAGTTGCTTCGAACAAATTCTTTATCCTAACATTTTCTTTGAATGATACAATCATATACTTCCATCTTAAAGCTCGCAAGAATGTTCCAAGAAAAATTATGCCCATGAATAATGTTAAGTAGAAGAAATTAATTCTTTTTAGCTCTTCACCAACATCAGAAATAGACACACCACGAAAAGTATAAATTAGGAGTCCAAATCCTGCTGCAAGAGAAAAGAAATAAATTAAAATATCTCTCGCAGAAATTGATTTTAAGTCGAATTCGTTGTTTGATTTATCTAAGGTCGACAACTTTCACTCCTGCAGGTATATTAAACTTAAAAAGTTCGTTCTTCAAATCTTGATTGAATAAAAACTTTTGTACTGTGAAAGTGTAATTGTTTCCTGCCCAATCTTCAGTTTGAATTTTCCAAATATTTTTATTCTGATCAATCCAAAGAAACATTGATTTAAATTCAGGATTTGAGCGAGAAGGAGAGAGAGAAAACTTAAATACTTTTTTATCCTTAATTTTCTCTTCACTGAGTAATTGAATTTTAGAATAATTTGGAATTTCAATTAATAAATTTTGTGGTGAATAAAAATTCTCTTCATAATTAGTGATTACAACTCTCTTCGCTTTTCGAGAAAAACTATAAACAGTTGAACCATCACAAACGATTATTTGACCATTAATCTCAAGGCGATAACGATTTTGCTTTTGATAAAAAAGTTTTCCTCTCAGTAACTGTTTACCTTCAACTGCGGTGGATGAAATTTCTTGAGTAAAGTCAATTACTATGTTATCTAATTCTGCATATTTGCTTTGAACTTCTTTAATGAAACTTTCAGGATTTGAAATTTCTTTCTGTGAGTATACACTTATCACTTGAATTAAAATCGTCAACAATAAGTAAAAAAATTTTTTCATCTCTCTTAGCCTTTAGAAATAATTGTTTGATATGTTTTACAAATTTAGAAAAAGTTAGCTTGTCAATTACTCTCATTATAACAATTCATAGAAAAGTATTTTTCTAATAGATTACCTTTATTGTAAAAAATTGCTCGAAATCTTAAATCAAGTCTTATAGGTTAATTAAGACTAAGAATATCTCCAATGGTTTAAAAATTAGCTTTCTCAATAGAAATATCTTTTTTGAGTTACAATTTTAAAAAAAAATCCTATTGATTATTCTTATTTCAATGGTATCATTCTAAATCAATCTCTCATTGATCGTATAATTCATCTGATAATTCTGAGATAATATACTTTGGTTTTTCATTAATGATATAACTGTTGTTTCATTTTTTTATAGATCAGAATCAAAGTTTATTGAATGGTAAAAACCTGATGTAACTCTTTTTTTTAGAAAAAATCAGCCTAACGCTTGACAATAGTCCAAAAAGGGGTTAGATTTGCCATAAAAGTGGTTGATTGTGGGTTAAAAGCCCAAAATCATCCAAACTTTAAAAAATTTGAGTTTAGATATGTTTAAGGGAGCCCACAACAAAAATTCTTATTCATTAAATCAGCGAGGTAAACTTGACTGAGCTTTCACAAGGATTCACTGGAAGTTATCGCTACACTGTAGACTCTAAGAATAGAGTTAGTATTCCTTCTAAGCTCAGAAAAGAAATGCCAAAAGAAGCAAATGATACATTTATCATAATCTCTGATAAAGATGATAGATGCATCAAACTTTATCCATCAAATGTATTTAAGAATATTGTTGATACAATTAGCAAAGCAAATCCATTTCATCCATTGAATGCTTATTTGAGGAGAAGATTACTTTCTAACACTTATGAAGCTGAGATGGATGGACAAAACAGAATTAAGTTACCTCCTGAATTACTTAAGAAAACAAACATAAACGGCGTTTGTCTTATCGTTGGAGTTGGTGATTACATTGAGCTTTGGGATCCTGATGAATTTGATAAGTACTTACAAGAATCATCGCAACAATTTCAAGGTGACTTTGGCGAATTACTTGCATCGGTGATGAATGCAAACAAATGAATTTCATAAACCTGTTCTTTTAGAAATTGCTGTTGATTTTTTGATAACTGATCCGAATGGAATTTATTTCGATGGAACTTTAGGTGGCGGTGGTTATTCAGATTTTATTCTAAAGAAATTATCACGGGAAGGGAGATTAATTGCAACGGATCTGAATGACGCCGCCATTTCTTTTTGTAAAGAAAAGTTTCGAAATGAACAAAGGATTAAAATTTTGAAAGATAATTTTAAGAACATCAAAAAGATTTTAGAGAGTATGAATATCTCAAAGATAAATGGTGCAGTATTGGATTTAGGAATCTCCTCTTATCAAATTGATACTGCAGATGAAGGATTTTCTTATCGCTTTGAAAGTGATTTTGATTTGAGATTTAATAAATCTGAAGGAGTTCCTGCATACGAATTATTGAATCAAATGGAAGCTGATGAGATTGGAGAAATTTTAAAAGTTTATGGTGAAGAAAAATTTGCTTATAAGATTGCAAGAGAAATTGAAAATCAAATCAAAAAAAGAAAGATAAAGACCACAAAAGAAATTGTGGATATAGTTTCGAAGGTTACTCCAAAACATAAATTAAATGATACACTATCAAGGGTTTTTCAAGCATTTAGAATTTATGTGAATGATGAATTGGAAAATCTTAAACAGTTTTTAAATGATGTAATTGATTTAATTCAAAGTGGAGGACGCATAGTTGTTATTTCTTATCATTCTTTGGAAGATAGAATTGTGAAAGAATTCATTAAGAAAAATTCTCAAGAATGTAATTGTTACAATGAAACTGGCAAGTGTATTTGTGGAAATCAATTGAGACTTAAACGATTGACTAAAAAAGTAATAGTTCCTGATGAGCAAGAAATAAAACTCAATTCCAGAGCAAGAAGTGCAAAATTAAGAGCCGCTGAGGTTTTGTAATGAAAAAAAATCTTGCATACATAATTTCTGTAATTGTTCTATTTGGCATTTTCACTGTGGTTTATGTTGCAAACATGATTATGATTAGAAATCTAACAAAAAAAATAGACGATGGGTTATTGCAATATCAAATACTCTTAAACGAAAATAAAGAACTTCGTACACGATATGAGTCTCTGATAGCTAAAGATAGAATTGTTTCTATTGCAACTAATCAGCTTGGTATGGTATTTCCACAAGAAAGTCCAATTATTCTTCAAATCAGTAAACAAAGAATTCAATCGTTGGAGGGGAATTGATAAATAAGAGGTTTATACTTTTTTTAATTGTTTTTATCGGTACTTTTATTTTACTGGTTTTTAAGCTGGCAGATTATCAAATCAAAAAACACAATCAATATTTAACCGAAACCATATCACGCACTGAAAAATCAGAAATTCATAAACCATTGAGAGGAGAACTGTACGATAGAAATAAAATTCTTATTGCATCTTCAATCAAATTGTATCGTTTCTATCTTGATAAATCAATGGTGAAGCCTGAGGAGTATGATTCAATCTTTAAACCAGTTTCAAATGTATTGAAGATAAGTGCTTTTGCATTTATTGACAAAGTTGTGAATTCACAATCAAAAATCGTTTATCTTGAAAATGAACTTGATGGAGAGACTTACGCAAAGTTGAAAAAAGTTTTGAATGAAAATAAACTCTCTTGCTTTGGTTTTGAAGAATATCAAAAAAGAATTTATTCAAAAGAAGGAATTGCTGCTCATGTTATTGGTTATGTAAGAAAAGATTCTGATGGAGTTGACGGAATAGAAAAATTTTATAATTCGTATTTAAAAGGAAAGGAAGGACTCATTTATTATAAGAAAGATGCATCGGGAAATTTAATTGGTAGGATTAATGGTAAAGGATGTGATGCGCAAGATGGTTATAACTTACAATTGACCATAGACATTGAACTTCAACAAATCTTAGAAGAAGAATTACAACGCTCATTAGAACAAACTAAAGCTCTTTATGGTGTTGGCATAATCATGGAGCCCAACACTGGTGAGATATTAGCTTTGGCTAATGTTCCAACTTTTAATCCTTCAAGATATTTTGAATACAACGACTCGGTAAGAAAGAATAAAGCCATTTCAGTAGTTTACGACCCTGGTTCAACTTTCAAAGCAGTAACTTTAGCAACAGCACTTGAGCTCGGTAAAATAGATTTGAATGAACCACTTTTTGCAGAAAATGGTGTCTATCAAGTAACTAATACCAAATCGATTCGAGATGACCATAAATTTAGTTATCTCACACCAAGGGAGTCATTTGTTTATTCGAGTAACATAATAATGGCAAAGATTTCGAAAATTGTTGGGCAAGATAGCTTTCTCAAATTTGTATATAACTTTGGTTTTGGTAGTTATACAGGAATTGATTTGCCAGGTGAGGTTAGAGGAATCGTAACAAATCTAAAAAAGAACGATTACGCACTTTTGTGGATGGCTCATGGATATTCCATTTCTGTAACTCCAATTCAACTTGCGACAATGTATGCATCAATAATAAACGGAGGAAATTTAGTTAAACCATTTGTGGTAAAGAAGATTTTTGATTCTAATGGAAATGTAATTCAAGAAAATAATCCAATAATTATTCGAAAAGTAATTTCTGAAAATACAAGTCGAATAATGCGAGAAATAATGAAAGCTGTGATTGAAGAAGGAACTGGTAAAAAAGCAAAACTCGAAAAAGTTTCATGCGGTGGGAAAACTGGTACTGCTAAAAAGTATATTGAAAAGGTTGGTTATTCTGATGGAGATTATGTTTCTTCGTTTGTTGGATTCTTCCCTGTTGAGAAACCACAATATCTAATATTTATAAAACTCGATTCACCTAAGAATGGCTATTATGGTGGAGATGTAGCTGCACCTGTATTCAAAAGAATTGGTGATAGGATTTGGGAGATTAAGAATAATATTCAACAAAGAACTGTACAAAATTTTGAAACGATTACAGAAAAGCAGGACAAACAATTTCCAGATTTAACTGGAAAATCAAGAGTCTCTGCAATTGAAATTGCAAAATCATTTGATGCAAAAATTGAATTAGTTGGTGATGGAAATATAGTTCAAAAACAAGTTTATGATAAGTTTCAAAATAAAGTCACTTTAATCTTCACAAAAAATTTACATGAAAAAGAAAAGAAATCTGTTGTTTATGTACCAAATGTTGTTGGGCTATCAATTAGAGAAGCATCAACAAAGCTAAAAGCTTCGGGAGTAAAGTATGTTGTGGATGGAACTGGTTATGTAATTAATCAAAGTGTTCAACCAGGTGAATATTCAAATTCTAATATTGTAGTTCGATTAAAATGTCAGAGGGGAATTTAATGAAATTAGAAAATCTAATTGAAGGTCTATCAGTAATTCAACTTGCAGGTGAAGTAGAAAGAAAAGACATTGGAATGATATGTTATGATTCAAGAAAAGTTGTAAAGAATTCGCTCTTTGTTGCAATTAAAGGTTTTAATTTTGATGGACACGATTTTATAATGGATGCAATTTCAAAAGGTGCAACTGTCGTAGTTCTGGAAGATGATTCAAAAGTTTCTAATGATTATTTAATTCATCAAAATGTAACTAAGATACTTGTAAAAGATTCGAGAAAAGCACTCGCTCATTTATCCAAAAATTTCTTCAAAAATCCTTCTGAAAAAATTCAATTGATTGGAGTAACAGGAACAAATGGTAAAACTTCCGTTACTTACTTTGTTAAATCAATTTTAGAAAAAGCTGGTTATAAATCAGGATTAATTGGAACAATTGCTAATTATATTGGTGATGAAATTATTCCTTCTGAAAAAACAACTCCTGAATCGGTCGAACTGAATCAATTGCTTGAAAGAATGGTTAATGAAAATTGTAAATATTGTTCGATGGAAGTTTCTTCTCATTCACTTGAATTACACAGAGTTTATGGACTGAAATTTAAGGTTGGAGTTTTCACAAATCTTTCTCAAGATCATTTAGATTTCCATGGTACTATGGAAAATTATTTTTTGGCAAAGAAAAAGTTATTTGATTATCTCGATTCGGACTCAATTGCAGTAGTAAATTTTGATGATAAATATGGTAGAGAAATTATTAAAGACACAAAAGCAAAAGTAGTTAGTTATGGTTCGACTGAAGGTGTTGATTATCGTTTTGTAAATCCAACTTATTCATTTGAGCAATTGAATTTTGATATGATTATAGATGGAGTTGCTTATCCTATTCGAGCTAATGTTACGGGCACATTTAATGTCTATAACCTTACTGCATCAATTGCCGTATGTCATCAACTTGGAATTGATATAAAAACAATTCAAGATGCAGTTAATAATCTTTCGCAAGTTCCAGGTCGCTTTGAAGTGATTGGAAATTATCCTGTAAAAGTTATTGTTGATTATGCTCATACTCATGATGCATTAGAAAATGTTCTACTAACAATTCGTGAAATACTAAAACAAAATAATTCAAAATCCCGAGTGATTACAGTCTTTGGTGCAGGTGGTGATAGAGATAAAACTAAACGCCCAAAGATGGCGAAAGTCGTCGAGAAATATAGTGATTATGCAATCATTACAAGTGATAATCCTCGAAATGAAGATGTTAATGAAATCTTTGCTGATATTTTAAGTGGTATTTATGATGTATGGAAATTTGAAGTGATTGAAGATCGTGATACTGCAATTATGAAAGCAATTGTGTTAGCTAATCCTAATGATGTGGTTCTAATTGCTGGTAAAGGTCATGAAACATATCAAATTATAAAAAACGAGAAAATCCCATTTGATGATAGATTAGTCGCAAAAAAACATTTACGGGGAGTTTATGGATAATGAAACTAACTATTTCAGACTTTAGAAAAATTTCAAATGTAAATTTCATCAATAAAGATTTAATAAAACCTATTAAAGGAATATCTATCGATTCGAGAAAGATTAATGAAGGTGATTTATTCTTTGCTATTAAAGGTGAAAATTTTGATGGACATGATTTTGTCGAAGAAGTTTTCTCGAAAGGTGCTTCTGGAGCTGTAATTGAAAAATCTCAATTAGAAAAATTTGCGGACAAAAAATTTCCATTAGTCGTGGTTGATGATACAATAAAAGCATTAGGTGAATTGGCTAATGTGTATCGAAAAAAATTTAACTTGAAATTGATTGGTCTCACAGGTTCGAATGGTAAAACGACAACAAAAGAAATGATTGCGAAAGTTCTTTCATCAAAGTTTAATACTCTTAAAACAGAAGGTAATTTGAACAATAACATCGGTGTTCCACTTAATCTTTTTAGACTTGAAAAGAATCACGAATTCGCTGTAATCGAAATGGGGATTAATCATTTTAATGAGATGCGTTGGCTTTGTGAAATTGCAGATCCAGATTATGGATTGATTACTAATATCGGAACAGCTCACATTGAATTCTTAGGAAGTCGAGAGGGAATTGCAAAAGAGAAAGGTGAACTTTTCCAATATCTTAGAAAGAAAGGTGGATTTGTATTTGTCAATTCAGATGAGAAATTAATCAAAGACCAAGCTAAGGGAATAAAAAGAAAATTAACTTTTGGATTTAATTCAAAGGCTGATGTAAAAGGAAAAATTGTTTCGATTAACAATTTAGCTCAACCTTCAATTCAAGTGAAATATAAAGGAAAAAGTGAAATTATAAACTTACCAACATTTGGAGTTCATACTGCTCAAAATGCTTTGTGTGCAATTGCAGTTGGACTAAAGTTTGGAATTAGTCTTAAGCAAATCAAAAAAGAACTTGAAACATTTCAATCATACGATAAAAGAATGCAAGTAATTGAAGTAGGTGATTACACAATCATAAACGATGCGTACAATGCCAATCCTGATTCGATGAAAGCAGCAATTCAAACATTAAGCTTGATGAAAGGTTTTCAAGCGAAAGTTGCTGCGTTGGGAGATATGCTTGAGCTTGGAAATTTTTCTGAAACATTTCATCGAGAGTTGGCTCATTACTTATGTGAAAATAAAATTGACTATTCATTTTTCTTTGGAGAATTAACAAGACACAGTTTTGATGAAGCAAAAAGATTAAATCTCAATGCAAGGTTTTTTGATGACAAAAAAAGTTTAGCCAATGAAATCAAAAATTCAGTTCCAAAAGGAAGTTTGATTCTTCTTAAAGGTTCAAGAAAAATGAAAATGGAAGAAATCATCGAATATTTGAAAGGTTAATTATGCTTTATTATTTATTTGAATTTTTAAAACGAGCATACGACATTCCTGGACTTGGCGCTTTCAAGTACATCACAACTCGCTCTGCAGCAGCTGCAGTTACATCATTAATTGTTGCATTTTATTTCGGACCAAAAATCATCGCATGGTTAAAGAAGAATCAAATTGGTGAATTGAAAAAAGTTGAAGCTCCTCAAACTCATTGGACCAAAGAAGGCACACCAACTATGGGTGGAATAATAATTGTTCTTGCTATAGTTGTACCGGTTGTCTTATGGGCAGATATTTTGAGTGTTTACATTTGGATAATCTTAGCTGCAACTTTATGGCTCTTTGGTGTTGGGCTTCTTGATGATTATTTGAAAGTAATTAAAAAATATCGAAAAGGTTTAATTGAAAGATATAAACTTATTTTACAATTCATCATTGGACTTATAGTTGGACTTGCAGTTTACTTTGCACCAGAGTTTGAACAAGTCAGAACTGAAACAACACTCCCATTCTTCAAAAACTTAAATTTAGATTTCTCTGAGTTTTATATACCAGTTGTCATTTTCATCATTATGGGAACGGCAAATGCAGTTAACTTAACTGATGGTTTAGATGGACTTGCAGCAGGAACTGTTGCAATATCAATGTTGACTCTTGCAATTTTTAGTTATGTAACAGGAAATGTTGTTTATGCTGATTATTTGAACATCATCTACCTTGCTGGTTCAGGCGAGTTAACAGTTTTTTGTGCAGCAGCAGCTGGCGCTACACTTGGTTTTCTTTGGTTCAATTCATATCCAGCTCAAGTTTTTATGGGTGATACTGGTTCACTTGCATTAGGTGGTGCATTAGGAACTTTAGCTGTTCTTGTGAAAAAAGAACTTTTACTTCCAATTCTTGGTGGAATTTTCTTTGCTGAAACTTTGTCCGTAATTATTCAACGAGCTTATTTCAAATACACGAAGAAGAAATATGGTGAAGGTCGAAGAGTTTTCAAGATGGCTCCCTTGCATCATCATTTTGAATTGCTTGGCTGGCCTGAACCAAAAATCGTTGTTCGATTTTACATCATTGCAATAATTTTAGCGATTGTTAGTCTAACAACATTTAAGATAAGATAATGGAAAAAAATATTAGAGAACTTAAGATATCAGTTATTGGTGCTGCAAGAAGTGGAATTGCAGCAGCATTACTCGCAGCACGGAAAGGTGCTAAAGTCTTATTGAGCGATGGTGGTAATCCGAATCTTACTGAAAAAGTTTTTAATCAGTTAAGAGATGCATCGGTTGAAATTGAATTCAATGGTCACACAGAAAAAGTTTATGATTGCGATTTTATTGTAACAAGTCCTGGTGTTCCGCTTAATTCTAAAGTATTAAGCGAAGCTTTTTCGAGAGGAATAAAAGTTTATTCTGAACTTGAATTCGCAAGTTGGTTTGCACAAGGAAAGATTATTGCTATTACTGGTACAAATGGAAAAACAACAACAACGGCTTTAACTTATCACATTCTTAAAAATGCTGGATTTAATGTTTTTATCGGTGGAAATATTGGCGAAGCATTTTCCAATTTTGTTGACCAGACCAAATCAGACACTATAAGCGTTTTAGAAGTTAGCAGTTTTCAACTTGATTTGATTGATACATTTCATCCAAATGTGGCTGTTCTACTGAACATCACTCCAGATCATCTTGAAAGATATGATAACGACTTTTCAAAATACATCAATTCAAAATTTAGAATTACAAAAAATCTAACCCAAAACGATTTATTCATTTATAATCGTGATGATGAAAGCATAACTAAGAATTTCAGAAGAGGTGAATTTTTAACTCAGTCATTTTCAGTTATTGATACAAATTTTGCAACTGCATTTTATTCGGATGGAAAGATTTTCATTCACGAGAGTGAGATTCAAGATTTACCTGAAGCAATGACAGAAAAAAATGTATTCGTAATTGATACTAATGAAATGTATCTCAAAGGCATTCACAATTATTACAATTCAATGGCAGCAATTTTAGCTGCTAAATTTGTTGGAGCAGAGCTTAATCAAATTAGAGAAGGGCTTGCTTCTTTCCGAGGTGTTGAACATAGACTCGAAGTTGTAAGACGTATTAACGGAGTTCTTTACATTAATGATTCAAAAGCTACTAATGTTCGTTCAACATATTATGCACTGAAAAGTTATGATGCACCAATAATTCTGATTTTAGGCGGAAGGGAAAAGGGCAATGATTATTCAGAAATAAAAGAGTTAGTCGAACAAAAGGTCAAGTTGATTATTGCATTTGGTGAGTCAAAAGAAAAGATTAAGAATTACTTCGATACAATCACTAAAGTTTTAGTGTGCAATTCTCTTGAAGAAGTTGTATTGAAATCAAAAGAATTGGCTTTGCCAGGTGATGTAGTTTTGTTTTCACCAGCATGTAAAAGTTTTGACATGTTTATTGATTTCGAAGATAGAGGAAGAAAATTCAAAGAATTGGTTAATCAACTATGAAGCTATTAAAGTTAGAATATCTTCAAGTTGTTTTGTATGTATTAGTTCTGATTTTAATGATACTAAGTCTTGCGCTTGTCTATTCTGCCAGTGTGCGCTATTCTGAATTAATGGGTGATAAGAAAGATTCACATGAATTAGCAATGAAACATACAGCAAAGACAGTTGTTGCTGTTGTATTTCTTTTTATCGCTGCAAGATTACCAATTAAATTCTGGAAGGACTTTACACATTTCTTCTTGATTTTTTCAATCTTTCTATTAGTTGCTGTCTTCATCATTGGAGAAAAGAAAAAAGGTGCTTATCGCTGGATTGATTTAAAGTTATTCGAACTTCAACCATCTTTTGTCGCTTTGTATGCAATGATTTTTCATTTCGCTCGACTGATTGAAAAAAAAGGTGAGAGGATTAGGGATTTTAAGACAGGTTATCTTCCAATGTTAACATGGATTGGAGTAATTGCAACATTAGTTTTTTTGCAACCGAATTTCTCTCAAGGATCCATCATTATTTTTGTTGGTTTGAGTATGATATTTCTTGGTGGAGCACAAATCAAACATTTAGTTTCAACCGTCTTAGCATCTTTGCCTTTTGTGTTAGTCTATTTGTTTTCTGCTGAATATCGTTATCAAAGAATTATGATTTACATTCAACGCTTATTAGGTAAGAATGTTGTTGATCCAGATCCTCAAGTAAGATATTCCATTTATGCAATTGGTTCAGGTGGAATACTTGGAGTTGGATTTGGTAATAGTCGGTTTAGAGAATTGTTCATTCCTGAATCTTATGGTGATTTCATATTTGCGATAATTGGAGAAGAGTTAGGTTTTGTTGGCTCTGTGATTATTCTAAGTCTTTACTTGGGAATTTTCATTGTGAGTTTTTTCATTGTTCTAAAATTAAAAGATATGTTTTCAAAACTGGTTGTATCAGGTGTAGTGATAGTTTTAATGTTTTATGTTTTTGCTAATACACTTGTGGTAGTTGGTTTGCTTCCAAATACTGGTCTGCCTTTACCATTTATAAGTTATGGTGGTTCAGCAACTGTGATGCATGCAATTGGAATAGGTGTGGTGATAAATATTGCATCTCAAATAAAATCTGAACCACAAGTTCAGTCAAATTTTTTATCAGTAAGAAATAATTTTTATGAAGTCTAATAATCAACATAAAATTTTAATTGCAGCAGGTGGAACAGGTGGACATTTATTTCCTGCTATTGCTATAGCTGAGGAAATAAAAGCAAGAATGCCTTTAGTTGATTTATTGTTTGTCGGAACTAAGAAAAGAATGGAAGCAGAACTATTACCAAAACTTGGTTACAATTTTTTTGGGACATCAATTAAGGGTTTGCCAAGAAAAATTGGTCTAAGTTTAATTTCATTTTTCTTAAGCTTTATTGTTGCACTTGTTGAGTCACTTTTTAGATTGTTTAAATTCAAACCTGATGTAGCAATTGGTACAGGTAGTTATATATCAGTTCCACCACTTTTAGCAGCTAAATTTTTTGGTGCAAAGATTTTCCTAACCGAATCGAATTCATTGCCAGGAATAGCAACAAGATTTCTTGCTCCACTTGCAACAGAAATTTACCTGACATTCGAGCAAAGCAAAAAGTATTTCAAAAATAAATCTAACTTGTTTGTAACGGGCACACCTGTTCGAAAAAGTTTAATTCAAAAAAATCGTGAAGAAGCAGCAAGATATTTTAATCTATCTAAAGAACTTAAAACAATTCTGGTTCTTGGTGGTAGTCTTGGAGCAAGAAGCATCAATGAGAAAATTAGAAATATTTATCAAAAACTTTCTGAAAGATATCAATTGATTTGGCAAACTGGTAAGAGAGATTACGATTTATATAAAAATCTTGACCACAATGAAAGAGTAGTAATTCTTCCATTTATCGAAAGAATGGACTATGCATATTCGATGTGTGATTTGTTGGTTTCAAGATCAGGTGCATCAACAATATCTGAAATTGTAACGCAAAAAATTTCATCAATTCTAATTCCGTCTCCAAATGTAACTGAAAATCATCAATATCATAATGCAATGGAATTAGTTGAGCAAAACGCTGCTGAAATTCATTTAGATAATCAAAGTTCTGAAGAGTTATACAATCAAATAATAAGTTTACTTGAAGATGAAAACCGACTGACGATGATTTCTCGTAATCTTGATTCAATTGCTAAACCTGATGCAACTAAAACAATTGTTGATAGAATCATAAAACATTTAGAAAAAAGTGAGTAGAAAAATATTTAAATACAATATGACTTTGTATTATCAATCTTTAGCTGTTTACTTTGTCTCATTAATAGTCTATGTACTGTTGAGATTACAGTTCAGTGGATTCGATTGGAAACGAGTAACAAATGATTCCATATTTTATCTCTTTTTAATTCTTCTCGGATATGTTCTACTCACGACGATTTATTATTTAATTAAGAAAAAGGTAATCCGAATCGAAGAAGATAAAATTGTTCTGGATTCAAAGTTCAAAACAATTCAAATACCATTCAATAAAATCGAAACAATTAGAATTAGCAGAGAAAACAAATTTTATCTGTCCAGTTTATTAAGAACTATTAAAATCAAAATTAAAAATGGAAAAAAGAAAACTATTGTCATTCGACCTTTTGATTTCGAAAACGAGGATGAACTAATGAACGAATTAATAAGAATAAAAAATCAAATCGTAAAAACTTCTGAGGTGAAGAATGCTTAAAAACTTTAATAAAGTTCACATGATAGGTATCGGTGGAATTGGAATGAGTGGAATTGCAGAGGTTTTACTTGCTATGAATTTCAAAGTCTCTGGATCAGATAGAAGTTTAAGTGATGTAACCGATCGACTCGTCGCTTTAGGTGCAGAAATATATGAAGGACACAGTGAAGAAAATCTTAAAGATGTTGATGTCGTGGTTTACTCATCAGCAGTGACTATGGACAATGTGGAAATTCAAGAAGCATTGAAAAGAAAAATTCCTGTTATTAAAAGATCAGAAATGTTAGCTGAGTTAATGAGATTAAAGTATGGTATTGGTATCGCAGGAACCCATGGAAAAACTACAACGACTTCAATGGTTGGACTTGTAATGTTGGAAGCTGGTTTTGACCCAACGGTGATTGTGGGTGGAAAATTAAGTGGATTAGGCGGAACTAATGCAAGACTTGGAAAAGGTGAATTTATTGTTGTTGAAGCTGATGAATTTGATAGAAGTTTTTTACAATTAACTCCTGTCATTGCTGCAATTACAACTTTAGAAAAGGAGCATCTCGATATTTACAAAGATTTGGATGATATAAAACAAGCCTTCATAGAATTTGCAAACAAAGTTCCTTTTTATGGTTTTGTAGTGTTATGCTTAGATGAAGAAGGACTTCGTGAGATTCTTCCAAATATCAATCGGAAAGTTATTACCTACGGAACAAGTGCTCAAGCTGATGTGAGAGCTTATGATATTTCATTCAATAAAAATCAATCCAAGTTCAAAGTGAAATATCATGGTGAATTTCTTGGTGAAATTGAATTGAATGTTCCAGGTATTCATAATGTAAAAAATTCTTTGGTTGCTGTAACAATTGCAAAGGAATTGGGAGTTAATTTCGATACAATTAAATCTGCATTAAAGAAATTTACAGGTGTCTATCGAAGATTTGAGATTAAAGCTGAAATTAATGATATCATGATAATTGATGATTATGCACATCATCCGACTGAAGTTTCTGCAACATTATCAGCGATACGAACTGGTTGGGATCGAAGAGTTGTTGCGGTTTTTCAACCACATCTTTACTCAAGAACAAAAGATTTTTATCAAGACTTTGCAAAAGCTTTTTTAGACTCAGATGTATTTATTTGTACTGATATCTATCCTGCAAGAGAAAATCCAATTCCTGGTGTAACTGGTCAATTGATTACTGATTCAGCAGAAAAATTTGGACATAAAAATGTGATTTATGTTCCTGACAAAAAACAAATTCCAGAGAAACTTCTTGAGATAGTAAAACCTGGTGATATAGTAATTACGATGGGTGCAGGTGATATCTGGAAATTTGGAGAAGAATTCATTAACAAATTGAAAGAAAAGAATTAAGAATGTTTTCGATTGAAAGAGTAAAAGAATTTTTCAAAGGAAATATTTCGATTAGTGAACCTCTGAGTAAATTTACCACATTTAGAATTGGTGGTCCTGCAGATTACTATCTCGAACCAAAAGATCGTGAAGATTTATTAAAGCTTATAAAATACTTGAAAGAAATAAACTACCCATACATTGTAATTGGTAATGGAAGTAATGTCTTGATTAGTGATGAAGGTATACGAGGTGCTGCTATTAATCTCGAATTTGGTTTCACAAAAATTGAAGTGAAAAAAAATCATGTTTATGCAGAAGCTGGAATTCGTCTCTCAAAACTTGTTGATGTATGTCTTGAACATTCATTAGTTGGATTGGAAAACCTTGCAGGTATTCCTGGTACATTAGGTGGAGCAATTTTAATGAATGCTGGTGCTTATGGTGGTGAAATTTCTGATTACATTAAAAAGGTTGAAGTAATAGACAATGATAGAATTGTATTCCTAAATAAAGAAGAATGTGGCTTCTCATATAGAAAATCGAATCTTGAAGGAAAAGTAATTCTTTCAGCTGAATTTATTTTACCATTTGGTGATAAAGAAAAAGCAAAACAACGACGAAAAGAATTACTACTAAAAAGGAATCAAGCTCAACCAGTTGAACTACCAAACGCTGGAAGTATTTTCAAGAATCCACCAAACGATTATGCTGCAAGATTAATTGAGCAAGCAGGTTTGAAAGGATTGACAATTGGTGGTGCCAAAGTTTCAGAGAAACATGCAAACTTCATAGTTAATTTCAATAACGCTACAGCAAAAGATGTTTTGGAGTTAATGCATATCATTCAACGAACTGTTTTTGAAAAATTTGGAATTATGCTCGAACCAGAAGTGAAAATGATTGGATTTAACAATCAGAAGGTGAGAGCATGAAAGACTTTGCAATTTATTTATCGGCTGTAGTATTTCTTTTTATTGTAATTCTAATTGTAAAAACTGCAAAAGAGTATGAACCAAAGTATTATTTACGAAACATTGTGATTGAAAATAATAAGATTATTCCATCGGATGTTCTATTAGAATTCATCAATATTCGTGATAAAAATGACCTGAATGAATTAAGCGCAGAAATAATCATAGATAGAATTGAAAAACATCCCTATGTAAAAAAAGCTGAAGGAATATTTGTTGACTCAACTACTTTGAAAGTTTATGTGTATGAAGTTGAACCGTTCTTTTTAGTAATAACAAAAGGTAAAAATTTCATTTTAACAAAAGATAAAAGATTAATTCCTGAGGATGTAAAACTGAATATTATTGATTTACCTATTCTGACTTTAGACGAAGAAATTCTATCCGTAAATAAAAGATTGATAGATGAAGCATATCAAACTTTCCTGAATATACACAATACTGATATTGCACTTTTTGAAATTATTTCTGAACTGAACATAAATAATAATTCTAACATGGTGTTGTATTTAACAAAACCAAAAGTAAAAATATTGTTAGGCAAAGATTTTGAAGAATTAAAGGCAATTTATTTATCAGAATTTTGGAGAAAAGTTATTCTGCGACAATCTCAAGAAAACTACGAGTACATTGATTTAAGATTTAATGATCAAATAATCGTGAAATCTCAAAATTCAATTTCAAGTTGATATGAAAAAAAATATTGTAGCAAGTTTAGATATTGGAACAACTAAAACCTGTGCAATCATAGCAGAGAGATTGCCAGATAATAAATTGAATATACTTGGAGTTGGTGTAGCTCCATCTGAGGGAATGACAAAAGGAACTGTTGCGAACATTATCACAATATCTGAATCAATTAAACAAGCAGTCAGTTTAGCAGAAAGTCAAGCTGGAGTTAAAATAAATGCAGTTAATGTTGGTGTTGCAGGTATCTATATAAATTCAATGAGATATAGAAATTTCGTTTTGATTAAAGAACCTGACTTCATAATAAGTCAATCAGATGTAGAAAAATTAATTGAAGATGTAAGAGTTTCAAGAATTCCATCAGATTATTTCATACTTCACATAATTCCAGAAGAATTTATTGTGGATGGTGAAAATGTTGTTTCAAATCCAATTGGAGTTTCAGGAAGAAAGTTAGAGGCTACACATCATATTGTATTAGCACAAAAAACATCAACCGAAAATTTGAAGAAAGCAATTGAACGAGCAGGTTTGAAAATCAACCAAATGATTTTGCAACCTCTTGCTTCCGCTAATGCAGTTTTGCACAGAGAAGAAAAAGAACTTGGTGTTGTGCTCATTGATATAGGTGGAGGAACAACTGATATAGCAGTATATGTCAATGGAAGCATTAAACATACTCGTGTAATTGGAATTGCTGGAAGTCATGTTACAAATGACATCAGAGCAGCATTTAATATTATTACTGAACAAAGTGAGAAAATCAAATGCGAGTATGGATACGCTACACCAAAAGCGTTAGTTCAAGATTATGAAATAAATGTAAGAGTGAGCCCAGTTAGGCAAGTTCCAATCTCAATAAGCGTTTTAACCGAAATTATTCAATTAAGAATGAAAGAACTTTTTGTGATGATTGATAACGAACTAAAAAATGCAAATTTGAAGAGTTACATCAATGCTGGTATTGTCTTGACTGGAGGTGGTTCGCAATTAAAAGGTTGTGCTGATTTAGCTGAAGAAGTATTTGGTAAACATGCTCGAATTGGTATCCCAATGGATATTGGTGGTGGATTTGCAAAAAGAGTTGAAAATCCTATTTACTCAACAGCCGTTGGATTACTGCTGAATGGAATTCCAAGTATTTCGGCAAACAAAGAAGATGAAAAAAAATATTCAACTCAAAGAGTATCAATTAAAAAAGTTTTCAAAAAAATTTCTGAATTCTTTAAAGAATTTTAAACAAAAACAAACCAAACGGAGGAACCATGTTTGAAAGAAGTCTTGACCACTTACAACCCAGAAGAAATTATGCTTTCTTCATTGCACCAGAAGAGGAAAAACCAGTGGCTCGAATTAAAGTCGTTGGAGTTGGAGGTGGAGGTTGCAATGCAGTTTCAAGTATGATTTCTTGGGGATTAAGTGGAGTTGAATTCATTGCAATTAACACCGATGTCCAGAACCTAAATACATGTCTTGCTCCTAATAAGATTCAAATTGGAGCAGCAGTTACAAAAGGGCTCGGGACAGGAGGTAATGTTGAACTCGGTAGAAAAGCTGCCGAAGAAGATCGAGACAAAATCTCAAAAGCACTTGAAGGTGCTGATATGATTTTTATCGCAACTGGATTGGGCGGAGGAACTGGAACTGGAAGTTCGCCAGTTATTAGTAGTATTGCTCAATCAACTGGTGCTTTAGTTGTATCAGTTGTAACAATGCCAATGACAGAAGAAGGTCCTCAAAAAAGAAAAATTGCGGAAAAAGGTCTATACGAATTAAGAGATAGTTGTGATAGTATTATCGTTGTACCGAATGATCGTATTGAATTAGCAATTGATAAAAACGCTTCGGCACGTGAAGGTTATGATAAACCGCATGAAGTACTTTTTAATGCAGTAAAAGGAATAAGTGATGTAATCTTAAAAAGCGGTACAATAAATGTTGATTTTGCTGATGTCAAAACTGTATTAAGAAATAGTGGCGAAGCATTGATGGGAATTGGCAGAGCAAAAGGCGAAAATAAAGTAATTGAAGCGGTTAATAACGCAATTAGCTCACCATTACTCGAAGCAATTGATTTGAGGAATGCTCATAGTATCTTGATTAATTTCTCAGGTTCAGCATCAATGACATTCAACGAAATCAAAGAAGCAATGAGAAGAATTAGTGAAATGGTCAATCCAAATGCATACATCAAATTTGGTGTAGTGTACGACGACTCACTCGCTGATGAAGTCTTTGTTACTGTAATTGCAACAGGTTACAATCGAATTTCAAGATTATCAATCCCTCACGAGGAAAATGAACTTAGTTTTATCAAAGATTCAACTCCACCAAATCTTAACCCAGTAACCACTGTTCCCGATGATGGGTTGGATTTTGATGTAGCAGTTTATAATCCAGATGATGATAGTATTTATCAGATTCCGACCTACCTAAGAATCAAAGGTCAACCAAAAGATGACGAACAAAAAGATGAAAAGCCTGAACAGGATAACAATGAAGATAAAAATATTTTTGACGATTTGAAGAAAAAGAAAAATAAAAGAGATGATGAAGATGATAGTTCAGCATTACTTCGTAAGTTGATGGATTAAAAATTTCCCCCCTTAACATTCCCTTAAACATATCGCTCCCTATGCTTATTAAGTGTAGGGAGTTTTTTTATCTTTTTGTGTTAAGTATAATTGCAAAAAATTTAAGGTGATAAATGGTAAAAGCAATTCTTTTTGATATGGATGGAATAATTGTCGACTCACTTCATTTTCATTACTTAGCTTGGGACAAGATGTTCAAAGATAGAGGTGGAATTATTTCAGAGCATACTGTACTGCTTCATGAAGGAAGGAATTCTAAAGAAATACTACCAATTTTAATGAAAGAGGCAAAGGTGTTTATTCCAGAAAATGAATGGGATGATTTCATAGAAAAGAAAAGGGAATACTATCGTTCGATTGTAAAAATTCAATATTTCCCCAATGCATTTGATGTAATTTCAGAATTGAAAAATCGAGGTTTAAAAACAGCATTAGTAACTGCTTCTGCAAAAAAAAATATGGAGAAAGCAATTCCAGAAGATAGAAGAAAATTATTTGATGTAATTTTAACTGCTGAAAGTTTCACTAAAGCAAAGCCAAATCCTGATCCATACCTTGAAGCTCAAAAAAAACTCGGTGTGGAAATTAATGAATGTGTTGTGATTGAAAACGCTCCACTGGGTATTGAAGCAGCTAAAAATGCTGGTATGATTTGTATTGCAATTGAAACAACGCTTGGAAGAGAATATCTAACCAAAGCAGATTTCATAATTAATTCCATAGAAGAGTTGTTAGGATTCTTTCCAATATTAAAGAAATAATCCCGACAAGAATTAAGATAAATCACAAAAAAATTCACCAAGTTTTTTTATTTGCTTTAATATTAACCTTGGTATTCTAAAAGATCTTTAATTCTTTATACAGGTTTGGTGCTTTCCCCGACCAGAAATTTTAATTAATCAGTGCGATTTTGTGAAAAAATTTTTTCGACAGTAAGTCAACAAAGATTTATGAAGAGAACTCCTAAAATTTTAATTGAACAATTCAGCGTAAAGAATTATATGATTAAAAAGTAAATCCAAAATTATGAATTTCCTTAAAAACATCTTTGAAATTAATTTCACATAATTTTATCAATGAATTGTCTTTCAACTCAACTTGTATCTACTTATATACTCTAATTCTGATTGTCAGTGATAATTTACTTAATGAAAATTGATAAAATTTCATTGCATCTTTAACTTTGTAACAATG
>JAOAHM010000092.1 GCA_026415235.1 Ignavibacteria bacterium
TGTTGTAAATGCTTTAACTGAAAAATTCAATAGCGACGAATTACCTTTCCGATTACCAAAAGTGATTGGTGGAAGATATGGTTTATCTTCAAAAGAATTCACTCCATCAATGGTAATTTCAATTTTCAATGAATTAACTAAAACCAAACCAAAGAACCACTTCACAATTGGAATTTATGATGATGTTACAAATACCAGTTTAGAATACGATCCAAAATTTAATATCGAACCAAAAGAAACAATTCGTTGCAAATTCTATGGTTTAGGCGCCGATGGAACAGTTGGTGCAAATAAAAACTCAATTAAAATTATTGGTGAAGGAACAGATTATTATGCTCAAGGATATTTTGTTTACGACTCCAAAAAATCTGGTTCCACTACTATCTCACATTTAAGATTTGGTCCTAAACCAATCAAGTCAGAATATTTAATTACTTCTGCAAACTTCGTTGCATGTCATCAACAAGTATTCTTAGAAAAATTTGATATGCTCGAAGATGCAGTTGAAGGTGCAATATTCTTATTAAACACACAAGTACCACCTGATCAAGTTTGGGACTCATTGCCCGAAAAAGTTCAGAGGGATTTAATTAATAAAAAGATGAAATTGTATGTGATTGATGCATACAAAGTTGCAAAAGAAACTGGAATGGGTGTAAGAATTAATACGATAATGCAAACATGTTTCTTTGCAATCTCAAATATCTTTCCAAAAGACGAAGCAATTGGATTAATTAAAGATGCAATTAAAAAGACTTACGGTGCCAAAGGTGAAAAAGTTGTGCAGATGAATTTTGCTGCTGTTGATAAGACACTTGATAATCTTTTCGAAGTTCCAATTCCAGATAAAATTACAAGCAATAAGCAATTACAACCTCCAGTAACTGAAGATGCACCTGAATTCGTGAAAGAAGTATTAGGTAAAATTATCGCTGGTAAAGGTGATTATATCCCAGTAAGTAAAATGCCTGTAGATGGAACATTTCCATCTGGAACCGCAAAGTATGAAAAGCGAAATATAGCTTTGGAAGTCCCAGTTTGGGATCCAGAGGTTTGTATCCAATGCAATAAGTGTGTGCTTGTTTGTCCACATGCAACAATTAGAGCAAAAGTCTATGAAGAGCAATACATCAAAGATGCACCTCCAACCTTCAAATACACGAAGTTTAAATCAAAAGAATATGGTGAAAATTTACTTTATTCATTACAAGTAGCAGTTGAAGATTGTACTGGTTGTGCACTTTGCGTAGATGTTTGTCCAGCGAAGAATAAAAAAGAAACTCGCCTTAAAGCTATTAACATGCAACCACAATTGCCACTTCGTGAACAAGAAAGAGTTAATTGGAATTTCTTCCTTAGCATACCTGAGATTGATCGTAGAATTGTAAAAGTTGAGAATGTTAAAGACTCACAATTCCTTGAACCATTATTTGAATTCTCAGGTGCTTGTGCAGGTTGCGGTGAAACACCTTATGTTAAATTAGTTTCTCAATTATTTGGTGATAGAGCAATCATCGCTAACGCAACTGGATGTTCTTCGATTTATGGTGGAAATCTTCCAACTACGCCATGGACATACAATAAAGATGGAAAAGGTCCTGCTTGGTCTAATTCATTGTTCGAAGACAATGCAGAATTCGGTTATGGTTTCAGATTAGCGATTGATAAGCATAATCAATTTGCAAAATATCTTTTGAAAAAGATGGCTTCTGAAATCGGAGAAACATTAGTTGAAGAAATTTTAAATGCAAATCAAAAAGATGAAGCAGGTATTTATGAACAAAGACAAAGGGTTGAAGAATTAAAGAAACGATTGAAAGAAATTAAAAATGTTGATCCAGACGATGTAAAACATCTTTTAGCAGTTGCAGATTATTTAGTTAAAAAATCGGTTTGGATAATTGGTGGTGATGGTTGGGCTTATGATATTGGTTATGGTGGTTTAGACCATGTGCTTGCATCTGGTAGAGATGTAAACATTTTAGTTCTTGATACTGAAGTTTATTCCAATACTGGTGGACAGATGTCCAAAGCGACTCCAAAAGGTGCCGTAGCTCGATTTGCAATGGGTGGAAAACCAACTGCTAAAAAAGACCTTGGTTTGATGGCGTTAACTTATGGTAATGTTTATGTAGCAAAAGTTGCAATGGGCGCAAATGATGTTCATACTGTTCGTGCATTTCTTGAAGCAGAAGCTTACGAAGGTCCATCTTTAATCATTGCTTATAGTCATTGTATTGCTCACGGTATTGATATGGAAAAAGGACTAAGACAACAAAAACTTGCTGTTGATTCTGGATACTGGCAATTATATCGCTATAATCCTGATTTACTGAAAGAAGGTAAGAATCCATTTAGATTTGATATGAAAGGTATCAAGATTCCATTTAAGGAATATGCATATAACGAAACTCGATACAAAATGTTAACTCAATCTAATCCTGAAATTGCTGAAAAATTGATGAAAGAGGCTCAGAAAGAAATTGAATTCAGATATCGTCAATATGAAGAGTTAGCTAATTCAAGGATTTACGAAATTTTCTTTAATTCCTTCAATGGAAATGGTGAAGCTAAGAAAGAAGAGAATTAACAAATGAAATTTTTGGATTGCCGACTAAGTTCGGCAATCCATTTATAAATAATTATTCAAAGGAGTTACAAAATGGATTTAAGAACAAAATACTTAGGATTAGAATTAAAAAATCCAGTGATGCCTTCTGCAAGTCCTCTTTCAAAAGATTTGGGAAAAATAAAAAAACTTGAAGATGCTGGTGCTT
Organism: Ignavibacteria bacterium; assembly: GCA_026415235.1. GTDB lineage: Bacteria > Bacteroidota > Ignavibacteria > Ch128b > Ch128b > Ch128b. The sequence goes on from JAOAHM010000092.1 coordinate 2,778, forward strand.
CGGCAATTGTTATGTGGTCTCTTTTTGAGGAAGAAATCGAATCGGAACAATTAGAACTTCATTTTAGAACCTCAATTCATTCTGAAAGTTATGCTGAAGCATTAAACTATTTCCCTGAATTTTCTGAATATAAAATCGGACCAGACTATTACTTAGAACAATTAAGAAAAATAAAAGAGACAGTTAACATTCCAGTCATTGCAAGTTTGAACGGAAAATCAATGGGTGGTTGGATTGAGTATGCTAAGCAAATTCAGGAAGCTGGTGCTGATGCATTGGAATTAAATATTTATTTTCTTGCAACTGATCCAAATAAAAGTGGTGCAGAAATAGATAAATTATACATTGATATTGTTAAAGAAGTTAGAAAAGCAGTTCAAATTCCAATCGCTGTCAAACTCAGTCCATATTTCAGTTCAACAGCATGGATTGCAAACGAACTTTCAAAAGCTGGAGCAAATGGGCTTGTACTTTTCAATAGATTTTATCAACCAGATATTGATTTAGAAAACCTCGAAGTTGTACCTAACATTATCTTGAGTACTCCATTTGCAAATCGTTTACCGTTAAGATGGATAGCAATTTTGTACGGAAGAGTAAATGTTGATTTTGCCGCTTCGAGTGGAATTGCATCAGCAGAAGATGTCATTAAAATGATTATGGTTGGTGCAAGCGCAACTCAAATGTTTTCAGTTTTAATCAAACACGGTGAAAATTACATTTCAAAAATTTTAGATGATATGAAAAAATGGATGGAAGAACACGAATACGAATCGATTGAACAGATGAAAGGAAGTATGAGCCATAAAGCAGTTGAAAATCCAGCTGCATTTGAACGAGCAAATTATATGAAAATCCTTCAAACATTTGATCCATCAAAGATTAGATTCTAAAAAAATGAATAAATCTTTTTTGCGCATAAATGTTTTCACTTATGCGTTTGACAAATCAAAAGTCTTAATTATTAAAAATGATTTACTATAAGTCATGACTTCCAAAAAGCAAACACAAATACTCGTTCAAATAAAGAAACCTAAAGTTCTTGAAAGAATACTCGTACCAACTGATTTATCCCAACTGTCTTTAGTTGCTCTTGAATATGCAAATTCAATAGCAGAAACTTACGATGCTAAAGTTTTTCTTGTTTATGTATGTGAAAATGTTCCTTCACCAAAAAAACAGAAGAAATATCCTCAATTGACTGAGAACATAAAGGAATTAAAAAAGAAAATTAAAGAAGAACTCAAAGATATAGCAATTGAAAAATTGAATCTTGCAGAAGAAGTTGAAATTGTATTACTCGATGGTAATCCATATAAAGAGATATTGAGATTTGCAGTTGAAAATCAAGTGGGTTTAATTGTTGTTGCTTCGCACGGAAGAACTGGTTTTTCTCATTTGCTTATGGGAAGTGTTGCTGAAAAAATTGTTAGATATTCTCCAATTCCTGTTCTTACAGTTAAACCAAGTGAATTTTCAACTTCATTCTTAACGAGAGAAGATGTTGAAAAAGAATTACATCTGAAATACAAACCAGATGATTTCTTCGAATTCTAATTAAGCAGAGAGGAAAGTGTTGTATGGTTAAAAAATTATTTTTAACGATTTTAATTCTTACAATTACAAGTCTACTTCATACAAACTTATTTGCACAAACGAATGATGATTGTCTTGCATGTCATAGTGATAAAGACCTCTCAATGGAAAGGAAAGGAAAGACAATTTCACTTTATGTAGATGTTAATGTTTTGGCTAATTCAGTTCATGGAAAGTTGAGTTGTGTTTCCTGTCACCGTGATTTCAAACCTGATGAAATTCCACACAAAGAAAAAATTGAACCTATTCGATGTTCAAGTTGTCATAAAGATGCACCAACAAAACATATCTTCCATCCGAAAATGTTGAAGATGGGTGAACGGAGTGGTGATAAAGCATTAGATTGTAAAGGTTGTCATGGAACGCATGATGTGATATCCACAAAAAATCCAAAATCCCAATTTTATGTTTCTAAATTGACGGATGCATGTGGTAACTGTCACATACAAACGAAAAATGATTTTACAAATTCAATTCATTTCAAATCATTAACGGAAAATAATCCATTCGCACCGGGTTGCTTAAATTGTCATAAATCGAGAATATCGAAAGGTTTTATTGGTACAGATACACTAAAGGTAAAAATTGCTCAAGAAAAATTGTGTCTAAATTGTCACGTTGAAAAACCTGAAGTCTCTCAATTAGTACCAACAAAAGTATCTTTCATAAAAGCGTATGAAAACAGTGTTCATGGAAAAGCATTACTCGGTGGAAATCCAAATGCAGCAAATTGTGTTGATTGTCATAGTTCACACTTAATTATTAAATCAAGTGATGAAAAATCACCAGTCTCTAAATTTAATGTCGTAGCTACATGTGGAAAATGTCACGATAAAATTGCACAAGAATTTTCTGAGAGCATTCATGGTGTTGCACTTAAGAGACGAAACGTTGACGCACCAACTTGTACGGATTGTCACGGTGAGCATAATATTCTTAGTCCTAACGATCCAAGAGCACCTGTTTCTTTCAGAAATGTTTCCGTTCAAGTTTGCTCACCATGTCATGCTTCAGTAAGATTAACCGAAAAATATGGTTTGAGCACCAAACAAGTTGAAACATTTAGATTAAGTTATCACGGATTAGCAATTAGAGGCGGTGCAACCGAAGCTGCTAACTGTGCAAGTTGTCACGGATATCATAATATCAAACCTTCTACTGACTCAACTTCAACTATTCATAAATCAAATCTTGTTAAGACTTGCGGAAAATGTCATCCCGGTGCAAATGAAAGATTTGCAATGGGTAAAATTCACATAACCGAAACTGAAAAAGAAGAACCAATTCTTTATTGGATTTCAACGATTTACATTATCTTGATTATCACAACAATTGGAAGCATGACCATACATAATGTTTTAGATTTCATTAAACGAGCAAAACGACGAAAAATGATTCAAAGAGGTTTGATTAAACATGAATATCATGGTCATGCACTTTACTTGAGAATGACTGTAAACGAAAGAATACAACATTTTCTATTAATGATTAGCTTCTTCACACTTGTTATCACTGGTTTTGCTCTGAGATTTCCAGAAGCATGGTGGGTAAGACATTTAAGAGATTTAATTCCCGGTTTCTTTGAATGGCGAAGTTTATTACATCGAATTGCTGCCGTTGTGATGGTTGCTGATTCAATTTATCATGTGTTTTATTTAGCTTTTACAGAAAGAGGTCGTCAATTATTCAAAGATTTATTACCAAAGGCTCAAGATATTAAAGACGCAATTGGAGTTATGAAATATAATCTTGGTTTATCTCCAGTAAAACCGAAGCTGGATAGATTTAGTTATGTTGAGAAAGCAGAATATTGGGCTTTGATATGGGGAACTATCGTAATGAGTATTACTGGATTTATAATGTGGTTTGAAAATACTTTCATTGGAATTTTTACGAAACTCGGTTATGATATCGCTCGAACGATTCATTATTTCGAAGCTTGGTTAGCATTTCTCGCAATAATTGTATGGCATTTCTACTTCGTTATTTTCAATCCTGATGTTTATCCAATGAGTCTTGCTTGGATTAAAGGTTATCTTACTGAAGAAGAAATGGCTGATGAGCATCCACTTGAACTGGAACGTATTAAAAATCAACAAGAACAAGAAAAGAAAGAAGAAAGTGAGAATTAAAAATTTAATTGTATACTTCTTTTTCTGAAGTTATTAAAAGTCGCTTCACAATTTGAAGCGACTTTGTTTTTTATTAAATGTAGATAAAAATTTTTGGAGGGACTTCACTATGAAGAAAACATTTCCTAAAATTTTTTATAATCCTGTTTCAATTGCAGGTGGGATGCTCGCAATCATAAGTTTTGGTCTTATACTTTTCCTAATGGTATTAGAACTTCTTGCAACAGAACCAAAACCATACATGGGCATCATTGCATTCGTAATTTTACCTGTTTTCCTGATTATTGGATTAATCATTTTCTTCTATGGTGCGATACGAGAAAGAAAAAAAATTATCAAAGGAGAAGAAGTAGAAAATAAACTACCAATTATTGATTTCAATGATCCAATTCAAAGAAGAACTACAATTACATTTTTTACTATTGGAATACTGTTACTTCTTTTCAGTGCTTTTGGAAGTTATAAAGCTTATGAGTATACCGATTCAGATCAATTCTGTGGTGAACTTTGTCATTCAGTGATGCATCCTGAGTACACAGCTTATCAAGTTTCTCCACACTCAAGAGTTGGTTGTGTGAAATGTCATATTGGTCCAGGTGCAGATTGGTTTGTACGGTCGAAGCTTTCAGGAGCTTATCAAGTTTATGCGACAATTTTCAATAAATATCCAAAACCAATTCCAACTCCAATAGAAAATTTGAGACCAGCTCAAGAAACTTGCGAACAATGTCACTGGCCTAAACACTTCTTTAGTGAAAAACAAGTTGTTAACGACTATTACGAAAGTGATGAAAAAAACACTCGATGGAATTTATATCTTTTGATGAAAATAGGTGGAGGGAATGAAGAAGCAGGACCTACATCTGGAATTCATTGGCACATGAATATTAAAAATACTATCTATTACTATGCTCTTGATCGGGAACGACAAATTATTCCTCTTATTGAAGTTGAAAGAATGGATGGTTCAAAAACCACTTATAAAAGCTTAGACATAAAATATTCTGAAGCAGATTTAAAAAACGCAATTAAACGCAGAATGGATTGTATTGATTGTCATAACAGACCTACCCATATTTATCATCCACCAGCAAAAGCAGTTAATCATTACATTGCACTTGGATGGATTTCAAGAGATTTACCTTACATCAAAAGTATTGCCGTTCAAGCTTTGGAACAAAACTATTCAACAACTGAACAAGCTTTGACTGGAATTAAAAGTTTTGTTGAAGATTTTTATTCAGTTAATTATCCAGATTTATATAAAGAAAGACAATCAGAAATTCAGAAAGCTATTAGTGAGATTCAAAAAATCTACAAACGAAATTATTTCCCTGAGATGCAAGTTAGTTGGAAAAATCATTTAGACAATATTGGTCACATGTATTATTTAGGATGTTTCCGCTGTCACGATGGCAAGCATGTTAATTCAGAAGGAAAAGTTTTAACCAAAGATTGTAATACCTGTCATACTATTTTATCACAAAGCTTTGAAAATGAACCAGTCCGATTATCTCTAAATGGACTTAATTACATTCATCCTGTTGATATTGGTGACGATTGGCAAGAAATAAACTGTTCTGAATGTCACGGCAAAGGAAAAGATAATACTGAAAACAAAACCTCGTTGCTAAAAACACGATAAATTTATTGAAGTGACTATTATTTTATCAAATCGAAATGAGCTTGAGTAGATAAGAGAAACAAATTCTAATCAAAAAAACAGATTTATCATAACAAAATCCAAATTGAAAAAATTTTTTATACTTTTTAAGTTGCAACCAAATGAAAGATTTATTGAAAAACTTAATTAAAAATTATTTCGTCAGCAATTCTATTTATCTCCTAAAGCATCGCAATTATCTTCCTTCCCGCTACGAAAATGTCTTCTAAATAATTCCTTACTCCTCCGTCTTAGTTAATCTCTTTATTAATCAAAAAATAGGAGTACTCTCTTATGGTAATTGGAATAAGAAGAGAAGACAAAAATATTTGGGAAAAGAGAACACCACTCACACCAGATGATGTTAGAGAATTAATACAGCAATTAGGTATTAAAATTTTAGTTCAACCCTCTGAAATTCGGATCTTCAAGGATAGTGACTATGAAAAAGCTGGAGCAGTTATTTCAGAAGATTTATCCGAAGCGGAAATTATTTTTGGTGTAAAAGAAGTTCCTGTAGAAAAATTACTGCCTGAGAAAACCTATGTTTTTTTTGCTCATGTAATTAAAGGTCAAAAGCATAACATGCCAATGTTAAAACGATTGATGGAATTGAAATGTAATCTTATTGATTATGAGCGAATTGTAGATGAACAAGGGAAAAGGTTAATATTTTTCGGTAAGTATGCAGGTTATGCTGGTCTGATTGAAACTCTTCATGCATTAGGTAAAAAATTGAAATTACTGGGAATAAATAATCCTTTTTCGAGGATTAAACAACCATACGAATATTCAGGTATTGAAGAAGCAAAAGACGAATTACGGGAAGTTGGAAATCTTATTCAAAAAGAAGGTTTGCCTGAAGTATTCATACCTTTCACAATTGGTTTTGCAGGATATGGAAATGTTTCGAAAGGTGCGCAAGAATTTTTTGATTTGCTTCCTCATGTTCAAGTATCACCTTCAGAACTTATAGAAAAATATGATGAACTAAAAAAAGAAAAACATCGTCTTATAAAAATTGTCTTTAAAGAAGAAGATACTGTACGAAGAAAATTTGGCGAGTTTAATCTTCAAGAATTTTTTAATCAGCCAGAACATTATGAATCAAAATTTGATATTTATCTCGATAAGTTAAGAGTTTTAGTCAATTGTATTTTTTGGACTGAAAAATATCCAAGACTTGTAACAAAAAAATTCTTACTTGAAAATCCAGAAATCAGTAAAACACTTTTAATAATTGGTGATATAAGTTGTGACATTGAAGGAGCGATTGAAATAACTTATCGAGCAACTCAACCAGACTTGCCTTGTTTTACTTTTAATCCTTTTCTTAATGAATTCACAGATGATGTCCAGAAAGATGGAATAACCGTTATGGCAGTTGATAACTTACCATGTGAGTTTGCAAGAGAATCTTCTTCAGAATTTTCAAAAGTTCTAAAACAATTTATTCCACAAATCTTAAGCAATCACTTTGACAAAGATTTCTCAGAAATCAATCTTCCATATCCAATCAAGAAAGCAATGATTTTGCACAAAGGTCAACTGACCGATGAATACAAATACATTGAAAAATATTTAAGGGAGATACACACATGAAAAAAATATTAGTTCTTGGTGCAGGACTGGTTAGTCGTCCTGGAGTACATTATTTATTAAATCAACCTGAACTTGAAGTTACAGTTGCATCCCGCACAGTAAGCAAAGCGGAGGAATTAGTAAAAGGATTTCCAAACGGAAAAGCAAAACAAGTTAATGTCGAAGACCACGATGCACTTGCTCAATTAATAAAAGAAAATGACATTGTAATTAGTTTGTTGCCATGGATACATCATATCAAAGTCGCTGAACTTTGTGTGGAATTTGGAAAACACATGGTAACTACATCTTATGTTAGTCCTGCAATGAAAGAACTTGACCCAAAGGTTAAAGAAAAAGGACTTTTGTTTTTGAATGAGATTGGTGTCGACCCTGGCATTGACCACATGTCAGCCATGAAAATTATTAACGAAGTCGAAAATGAAGGAGGTAAGGTACTGCACTTTTACTCTTACTGTGGTGGATTACCTGCACCACAACATAACGACAATCCTTTCGGTTATAAGTTTAGTTGGAGTCCAAGAGGAGTAGTTCTTGCTTCAAGAAATCCCGCTCGATTTTTAGAGAATGGTAAAATTGTTGAGATTGATGGAAAAGATTTGTTCAGAAACTATATCGTTGAAGAAGTTGATGGAATAGGAAAATTTGAAGTTTATCCAAATCGTGATTCCGTTCCTTACAAAGATTTATACGGATTGAAAGATGCATTGACAGTAAAAAGAGGAACTTATCGAAATCTTGGTTGGTGTGATACTTTTTATGTTCTAAATCAACTCGGCTTTATTGATGAAACACCACGAGATTTTGTAAATGGAAATACATATAAAAATATCACTGCGAAAGTTCTTGGTGTAAGTCCAGAGTCAAATCTTAAAGATATAATAAAAGATAAAGTGAAAATCGAAAAGATTGATGAAGTTATCTATAGACTTGAATGGCTTGGATTATTTAGTGATGAAGTAGTTCAGAATGCTGATAATTTATTAGATATGCTAAGTAATCGTTTGCAAGAAAAGTTGGTTTATAAACCAGGTGAAGTGGACATGTTGCTAATGAAACATACATTTATAGTTGAAAATAAAGATGGTTCGTTAGATAGAATTACATCAACATTAATTGATTTTGGTATTCCTTATGGTGATACTTCAATGGCAAGAACTGTGAGTCTCCCAATGGCAATTGCTGTGAAGATGATAGCCAATGGTCAGATAAAAGATGTTGGAGTTAGAATTCCAAATACAAAAGATATTTATGAACCAGTAATGGCAGAACTGGAGAAATTAAATATCAAAATGGTTGAGAAAAGAGAAAAAATTAGTTAATTATTTAACCGCCCTGCACTCGGTGTATCATATTCAAAATTTTTGTTTTCACGATACATCGTTTGCAGGGTAATTAATAATAAATTTTTGAAGAACAATGTTGACCAAAGATTTTATTCACAATGAACTACACAAATACTTGCAGAAAGCTTCTTTTGATTTAGTGCTCGATTTAGAAAAAAGTACTCCTTCACACCTCTATGACAAAAAGCATGAACGCTATTTGCTCGATATGTTTACATTTTTTGCAACTATGCCTCTTGGAATGAACGACCCACGAATGTTTGAAAGTGAATTTTTGGAAAGATTAAAGCAAGTTGCTATCAATAAACCTTCCAATACAGATTTTTTCACAGAAGAATTTTACCAGTTTGTGAAAGTTTTCATAAAAATTGCAATGCCATCGTGGGGAAAATATTTATTCTTTATTGAAGGTGGTGCACTTGCTGTTGAAAACGCTCTTAAAATTGCTTTCGATTGGAAAGTCAGAAAAAATTTTCAAAAAGGTTTAACTACGGAGAAAGGTCATAAAGTAATTCATTTTCAAGAAGCTTTTCATGGAAGAAGTGGTTATACTTTATCGCTAACCAATACTGATCCAAACAAAATTCAATTCTTTCCAAAATTTAATTGGCCAAGAATAATTAATCCGAAATTAAAATTTCCTACTACTGAAGTTGTAATTCAAGAGGTTATCGAAAAAGAAAATCTTGCCATCGAACAGATTAAAAAAGTTCTTAAAGAAGATAAAGATGATGTTGCTTGTTTGATTATCGAACCAATACAAGGTGAAGGCGGTGATAATCATTTTAGAAAAGAATTTTTTGTGAAGTTGAGGGAGTTATGTGAGGAGAATGAAATTCTTTTAATTTTTGATGAAGTCCAAACTGGAATAGGTTTGACAGGTAAAATGTGGGCATTTGAACATTTTGTTGAGCCAGATATTTTAGCTTTCGGTAAGAAATTGCAAGTAGGTGGTGTAATTTGTAGTAATAGAATTGATGATGTAGAAGAACATGTTTTTCGTAAAGGTGGAAGAATTAATTCGACTTGGGGTGGAAATCTCACTGATATGTTTCGTGCAAAAAAATATTTGGAAATAATTAATCAAGAAAATTTAGTTGATAATGCTCGTATCATGGGTGAATACTTGCTGAAATCAATTCAAAGTTTAGAAGCAGAATTTCCTGCATTAATTTCTAATTCACGTGGTCGAGGATTAATGTGTGCAATTGATTTACCAAATAAAGAATTAAGAGATAATCTTAGAAAAACATTATTTAAGAATGGTTTGATAATTTTAGGTTGTGGTGAAAAATCAATTAGATTTAGACCGAGACTCTCAATCACAAAAGAAAATATTGATGAGGCAATTAATATTATCAAAAAATCTTTAAAAGAAATAAGATGAGTGGAGTACTTTATTTAGTCTCAACACCAATTGGAAATCTTGAGGATATATCACAAAGAGCTATTAGTATTCTTAGCACTGTTGACTTTATTTTATGTGAAGATACTCGAGAAAGTTATAAACTTCTAAATCACTATGGAATAAAAAAACAACTAATAAGTTATCATTCATATTCAGAAGACGAAAAAATACCTTTTGTGTTAGACCACTTAAAAGCTGGAAAATCAATTGCTTTAATTTCCGATAGCGGTACTCCTTGCATCTCTGACCCTGGTTCAAAACTCGTTAAAACATGCATCGAACACGATATTGAAATTAAACCAATTCCTGGTCCTAATTCTTTAATTGCAGCAATCGTATTGAGTGGATTTGAGATTAAAAATTTTTACTTTGAAGGATTCATTCCTCAAAAGAAAGGAAGAAAAAAATTATTAGAAGAAATTTGTAAAAGAAAAGAGATGACGGTTTTTTTTGAATCGCCATTTAGGATAGAAAAATTGTTAAGAGAATTAAATGAATTATGTCCTGAACGAGAAATCGCTTTATGTCGAGAACTAACAAAAAAATTTGAACAAGTCACAAGAGGAAAAGTATCTGACCTAATGAAGGATCTTAAGAATTTAAAATTGAAAGGAGAATTTGTTGTAGTAATAAATGCATTAAAATAGCATTGGGTGTTTACATATTTTTTTCTACAAGATTTTCATATTCATCTAATTTTTAATAACTTTGCAATGAAAATTTTGGGGCCATAGCTCAGTTGGGAGAGCGTCTGAATGGCATTCAGAAGGTCGGGGGTTCGACTCCCCCTGGCTCCACAAGATAGATGGGCACAAGGTATTACACATACATTTTATACTCACCCCATACAAATCGATATTATGTTGGTCATACGAATGATTTAGAACGAAGGATGAGATATCACAATTCAGGGTATAATAAATCAACGAAGTATGGAGTACCTTGGGAGTTGGTTTATGTTGAGGAATTTGAGAGTAAGGAATTAGCGTATCGAAGAGAATTAGAGATAAAGCGTAAGAAGAGCAGAGAATATATTGAGCAGTTGATAGAAGGGCATAGACGAAGATGAGAGCGCTCCGATGGTAATCGGAGAGGTCGGGGGTTCGACTCCCCCTGGCTCCACAAGATAGATGGGCACAAGGTATTACACATACATTTTATACTCACCCCATACAAATCGATATTATGTTGGTCATACGAATGATTTAGAACGAAGGATGAGATATCACAAT
>JAOAHM010000066.1 GCA_026415235.1 Ignavibacteria bacterium
AAATTTCTGCGAAAAAATTAAAAAATCGCAACTTTGCCTTCTTAACTGCTTTTGTGTCTACTTTTTTGTCCATAGGTTCGGGAGAAATTATGTAAACCATGTTCAAATTTGATACAATTTCCATTTGTTTTTAACTATCTATTTTGATTTAGTATGTTGATTAAAAGGTTTTGAAAGATTTTATTTTGATTTGTGTTTAAACATTCCTTTATATCTTCTAAATTCTCCAGTTTTAAATTTTGCGTTTCTTTTTTTAGCAAATCCATTTCTTGTAAAAGTTTCTTATTTATTTTGTTCTCTAAAAGGTTTTCTATTATCATCCAAAATATAATTTCATCTCTTAAAAGTTTATTACTCTTTTGATACAATGTTTCTAAAAGTTCTATTGCATTTTTGAAATCTTTATTTAGTAAATAAGCAATTGATAAAGTAATTTTTATGTAATCGGGCAGTGATTTTATTTGACTTATGTTTTTGAGTGAGTTAATTGCTAGTTGGTATTTATCTTCTAATATATAAATTGTGGCAAGGAGATTTTGAAGATATAATTTGTCTTGAAATGTAGTTCTTTTTAGTTGAAGAGTTTTTAATAAAATATTTTTTGCATCGTTAAGATATTTTTTTTCTGTTGTGATTAGGTAGAGCTTAAAATAGATTTTTGCTAATTGATGTGACTTGTAATGTGTTTGAATTAATGGTTGTTGGTTGAGTGAGTCTTCTATTTCAATTAAGCGGATTACATTTGGCTCTTCTTCTTCTGAATAATATTTTTTGTTAATCCATCTTAAGCATTTAATAATGAATTCAAGTGCAGTTGTAAGTTTTTTGATTTTGTATTCTTTCCAATTTAAGACCGATTCAAAATTTATGTTTGGAAAGATTTTGTTAAGAATTAAAATGTATTTTTCCGATTTGGTTATGATGTTCTCTTCGTATAAAGCAGCCAAGTTGTATAATGTCTTTAGGTAAGTATTAAAGTAAATTTTTCTTATTTCTTCATTTGAATTTGAACTTTCGAAGATATTAATAACTCTATTGTACGATTGTATACTCTCTTCAATAATCAAATTGAGGTTTGAGAATTTTGATGGTATTTTTTCTTTGTTTGGATTAAATCGAACTCTTGATGCTAATAAATTTGATAAGATGTATCCTTTTCTGAAATGATCATTTGGTCTTTTGAAGTCTATTTCAATTGCATTTTCGATGTTTATTAATGCTTTGTCTATAACTTCATAGAAGTTTTCATCTCTTCTACCACCTGGAAAGTTGAGTTCTAATGCAGATTGATAGTAAAAGTAGGAGAGTGACGAGTAGTAAGTGGGATTTTGAGGGTCTAATTCAATACATCTATTTAGAATTAGTTCATTGAAGTTTCTTAGAAATTTTTTTTCTGATAAAAATTTTTTTATTTCTTCATTGGATTTAAAACTCTTTTTTAGGTTGATTGAACATTCTGATAGTTTGCTTAGAGCGAAACTAATTTTCCAAAGTGTAGGTGGGTCGTTCCAAAGGTCTGTTGATTTTAGTTTTTCTGGTGAATGAATAATTTTTTTAATGCCATCCCAATTTTTATTTAAGAAATAGTTTTCTATTTCGAGTTTAGTTTTATTTTGTTTTAGTATGTTTTCGAATTCCTTTCGTTCTGCAAAAATTAGAAATGGAGTAATTTCATTCTTATCAATATCGAATTTATCTTTTAGATATTTTCTTGAAGCAAGTTTCAATACAGCTGGATTTATATCGATTTCTGTAACTTTTTCGAAATCAATTGAAATATAATTTGTAGTTACTTTGATTGATTTAATTTGAAGCGAGTAAGTTTTATTAAGAACTTGATTGTTTGGTTTTCTATCAATTAAATAGAGATAACCTGATTTGATATTGTTAATGAGGTTTTCTTCTTTTGGCAAGAATTTTCTTAAATTTTGTGAGATAGAATTGTTCCAAAACAATCTCGAGTTATTAAAAAATCGTTGGTCGAAAACTGAGATAATGACAATGTATTCCATAGTTTTAGAAAAATTTTATTATTTCGTTTTTTTCAATTCCAATAATTTTTTTGCCAATATGTTTTTGTTCTTCAGCGTGATAGAAAATGATTGAGTCTTGTTGCTTATTTATAACTTCCATTAAATCATTAACTAATGCATGAAATTGTTTAGAATTTAATTCGCCTTCGAAGGCAGAGTTTTGAACCCAAGTCATGTATTTTCTAAAGACTTTTAGAACTTTTTGAAGTCTTCTTTCATTGGCAATATCGTATACTGCTATGTAAAACACTTTTCCCTCAGGGACTTTGAAGTTCATATTCTTTTACTTTGTTTACGCTGAGTAATAAGGTTCATAAGATTTAATTTTACCAGTCATAAAATTGATTAGATTAAAGCCTTCCATACGAATTAAGGAACGATAAGAAATTTTTCTATTTAGTCTTTTATGAGTTATGACTGTGCTTAATCTTTTTTCAAATTCTTCTACAAATTTTTGTTTAGCATTATCGTTAAGGTAGTAATAGTCATCTTTAATTTTGCAATCTTTTTCAGAAATCATATTTAAGTTGAGTAGTCTGAATATCACTTTGTCTACAATAATTGGTTTAAAGATTTCTGAGATATCGTAAGCAAGGGAGTGTTTCTTGTTACCACCTTCGTGAATAAAACCGATGTAAGGATTAAGTCTTGTTCGATAAATTTCAGAGATGCAAACAGCATATAGGATTGAATTACCGAAAGAAATCAAAGTATTAATAAGACCGATTGGTGGATTTTTGATTCGTTTTTCGAAGTTGGATTTTCCTTTTATTATATCGTTAAAACTTTGGTAGTAAATGTTTCGTGCGTTGCCTTCGTATCCTTTTAATTCATCAATTGAAGTTGAAAGTCGAACCTGATCTAAGAAATGATTAATTAGTTCTATTTGCTCTTCCAATTCTATACCTTCATAAAGATAAGTATTTAGATTATCTAAGATATTTCGAAGAGCTGCTTCTATAATCTTTTTTGAGATGTAAAGTCTTTTTTGATAATCGAAATAAAATTGTGACTGAAGGAGTTGAATAGAACCATCGCCTTCACTATCGACTGGAATAAAACTACCAATGTAATTACCGTAATAGTTGAACATGTGCAAAGGAATGGAATAATAGCTTAGACATTTAAAGAATTGAGAGTTAAATCTAATTTCTCCAAATGTAAAGAATGCTTCGATTGTTTCTGCAGGAAGGTATTTTGATTGACCATTACCTTCAAATTTTGGTGAAGGAAGAATGACATTTTCTTGTTCACTTTCGAAAATATCTATTTCGTGAATCGCTTCAACATCAGACATCTTTTCGATTTTAAAAGTGTTGTTTTTTCTGCTTAGTATAGAATTTGAAAAGATATATATGTTGTTTTTCATGTCTTTATTTACCTTAGGTTAATCTTCCCTAATATATATTGAGTTGGATTTTTTATAGATTTTCAAAATTCTTTAATTGAAGTTGAGTATATTTTTATTGAAAGTTTTTCTGTTCGTTGAAATTTTAAGATTGTTTATGTCTGTCTTTAAATCAGTAGGAAAACTTTTACCAATTTTTGGATTTATATTTCAAAAACCTGATTTGTAATTGACTTTGTTTGAATTAGACTTTTTGCCTTAACTTGACTGAAGATTAGGAAAGATTAGTTGAGTAGATAAAATAAATCGAGAAGGTTGATATTCGATTTGTTGATTCTACTTTTGAGTATAAAATTGAAAAAGCCGCTACAAAAGTTTGTAACGGCTTTAATTAAATTATAATTCGCTTCTAAGTCCAACTAACCAACGAAATTCAAATTTCTTTTCTCCAAGTGGTGGATGACTTATGAACAAAGGAAAATCAATTCTAAAGTCATTTATTCCAAGTTTTGTTAATGGATTTAATTTCTGTAATTCACTTGCAATTCGTTCGTCAATTTGAGGAAGTGGAGAGATGCTTAATCCCCAATCGTATTTCAATGCTTTGAAATTGAATGCTTTTTGATTGTGCCAAACATTTCCAATGTCAAAGAAGAATTTTGGATTGAGAATTGCAATTAAGTTTCCAATTGTTCCTAAATAAGATAAAGTTTTGGTGAAGTTAATTTCGCTATTGAAAGTTGTGATAAAATCATCTGAGATGTTGTTCTTATAGAAACCTCGCATAAATCCATCACCGTTTGGGATAGAATGATTTGTGATGTAGTTGCGAGATAGAATTCCGTAAGTTCTATATAGTGGCAAGTTGAATTCATCAATTGGATTGACTGTAGCGAGATAAAATTCTCGAGCTTTGGGAAGTTTGCGTGGAGTTACACCAATAAATTGTCTGAACTTAACTGAAGTTAAAAATGATTTTGGCTTGAATGTTTGAATAAAAGAAATGCTTAGTTTTTGGTATAACTTATTTTCTGAAACATCTTTAATCAAATTTCCATAACCGAAAGCAAGAAGATATTCCTTAACATTTTCTCTGAATGTTCCAGCTTCGTAATAAACATCAAATTTTGTGCTGAAATATTCCCAATTATTTGTGTAAGTGAAATTAGTTGATGTGAATAAAAACTTTCGTTGTGAATAAAAGAATTCAACCCACTCAGCTCCAGGTAGAACCGGTGGTGAAAAGTAATAATCAAATTTTTCTTTGTCAAAATATCTATCATCATAGGCATCGAAGTAATTTGCCGAGAGTTTTATTCTGAATTGTGGATTACGATTGAAATATCGTGCAAAAATTTTTTCAACAGAAAGTTGAGCGCCCCTTCTTCCTTCAAGATTAAAATATCTAATTGTCCCATAGGCTAACCTTCCGAGAAAATCAAGTCTATCTCCGAGTTTTATTTCACCACTTAAAGGTGCTTTCTCTTTCATTCCTTTTGATAAGGTCAACTCAAAAGTTTTTTCGTTGCCTAAGTAATTTCCTTCTAAGTTTAAACCAAATTTCAACTTATCAACATTATTAAACCAGAAATAAGGTGAAAACATTAAACGATATTTGTATGGATTTTCTGCTAAGTCGAGTAATGGCTTTCTCGAAATAGTTATGGGAATAAATCCAGATGTATTGTTCAAGCGATTGATATCAAGTAATCGTTTATCGGGATTAATTTCAGCTTTGATAGGCTTTTTATCGAACTCAAATTTTTTGACAATGTAATTAGAACCTTCAGCAAAGTCGTTATAATCAAAATAAACTTTTTGTTTAGTTCCATCTTTAAATTCTATTTCAACATCGCAAGGCATTATTGCTTGTTCGTTGTTTTGAATTCCAATGGTAGTGATATATTTATCATCTTCCTTCTTTACTTTAAATTTTTTCAAACTTAAATCGAGCTTATAATCTTTATAAAACCATTGATCAAAGAACCATCGTAAAGATTTTTGTGAATGATTTTTCTGATAAATTTCATCAACAAGATTGAAGAAATCTTCGGGATAGACTTTTTTGAACAAAAATCTTTTGTAGTATTCTTTCCACAATTCATCAAAAGCTTGATTGCCCATTAAGTATTGAAGCATGAACAAATTCATAGCAGTTCGTGGATAAGAATTGACATAGTAAGCATTGGTTTGTTCGTAGCGATCGGAATGAGTAATGACTGGTTCAGTGTATCCTGTTTTTAAGTATCGAACAACTTCAGCGTAGGAACTGGTTCTTTCATCAGTATTAGAGATTACTTTAGCCAACCATCCTTCTAAATTGAATTTGTTGTTTTTTTCTCCGTAAAGTTCTTCGATTGCTAAGGTTGTCATGAATGTTGTGAAACCTTCATCCATGAAAGCGTATTCAACTTCATTTGAATTGAGCATCATTGGAAACCAATTATGACAAATCTCATGAATAATGACTGATGAAGTATTCTTCGCCATAATTCCACCAATCTGACCACGACCCATGAAAACAATTCCAGGATATTCCATCCCACCTGTTGAGCCACCAACGGTAACAAACATTTGTGGATAAACATAAGGACCAATTTTCTCACTCAAGAATTTAATTGCGTGTCGAGCTGCTTTCATTCCTTCGATTTTGTAGTAACTTTCGAGTTGTTTAGGATAGACAGTGTGAACTAAGATTCCATTCACACTTGATGCATCCCACAAATAATCTTCAAAGCAAGCGAAAGCAAAAGTCCTTACATTTTCAGCTTTCATTCGCCATGTTTTTTTCAATTCGTCATTTATTTGGATTTTATCTTTTGGTTCGAAAATTCTCGTTGATTGTTCAGAAGATTTTGCTTTTTCGAGTTGAGATAAGATTGATTGGTCATAAACTTCATTTGGATTAATTAAGGTGCCTGTGTGGAAAACGAGATAAGTTTTAGGTAAAGTTAAATTAACTTCGAAATCAGAATATTCTTCGAAAAATTCACCAGTGCCAAGATATTGGTCTTTGTGCCAGCCATACTTATCGTAAACACAAACCGAAGGGAACCAATGAGCAATTGAAAAATTTCTTTTGTAGTAACCCATTCTTAGTCCTTCTGGTGGAACTTCTTCTTCGAGTTCAATTTCAAGTTGAAGTGTTTCACCAGGTTTGAGAGGATTAATTAAAGGTACACGCATTACTGTATTATCAAGTTCGTAAACATTCTCTTGAACTTTATCTGATTGAATGAGCTTAACTTTTTTTATCTCTACATCTTTTGTTTCTTGAGAGTAATAATCTTTCCGTCGTTCTGCTAATTTTCTTGCATAACTATTTTTGCTGTATAAATTCCAATAGATGTGAATGTAAAGTTCTTTTAATTCATCAGGTGAATTGTTTTGGTAAGTCATTAATGATTTGACTTTCAAAATTTTATTTGCTGGAATTAATTCCGCATCAATCTTGTAGTGAACTTTCTGATTGAAGTTTGTGGCGAAAAGAAAATTCATCAGTAGGAGAAGATTAATTAATGATAATTTCATTTTGATTCTCCTGAATAGATTTTAGTTATTTATAAATTTTCTTTTATAAAGTTAGTTATAAGAGTGAATAACTGTAACCTTGTTTTACCACCACTTATGCCATGGTCTTTGCCAGGATAGAACATTACTTGAAATTGTTTATTCGCTTTAATTAACTCGTCAACTAAAACAACAGTATTTTGAAAGTGAACATTATCATCTGCAGTTCCATGGATTAAAAGTAATTTACCTTTCAATTTTTCAGCTTTGTTTATTACGGCACTTTTCTCATAACCTTCTGGATTGAGTTGAGGAGTTGACATGTATCTTTCGGTATAAATTGTATCGTAAAATTTCCAATGAGTAACTGGTGCAACCGAAACTGCTGTTTTGAAAAATTCATTTCCCTCTAAAATGGTTAAAGCTGAGATGTAACCTCCATAACTCCATCCCCAAATACCAATTCTTTCGCCATCAACATAAGGAAGAGTTTGTAAAAATTTAGCTGCTTCTTTAAGGTCGTTAATTTCCCAATGACCAAGGTTTTTGTAAACAATATTCTTGAAAGCTTTACCTCGTCCACCAGTTCCACGGTTATCAATCATAAAAATGATGTAACCTTCCTGTGCAAGCATTTGATGCCAAAGGTATTGTGCACCTCCCCAAATATCTCGAACAATTTGACTTCCTGGTCCTGAGTAATTGTAAAACAAAACAGGATATTTCTTGTTTGGGTCAAAGTCTGGCGGTTTAATCATCATTGCATTTATTGAAACACCATCGCTTGTGGTGAATGTTAGAAATTCTGGTTTAGAGAAAGAATATTCTTTCAAAGTGTTTTCAAGATTTTTATTGTCAATTAAAGTTTCAATTATTTTACCATTAAGCTCCATTAAATAAATCTTTGGTACTGAACTGACGGAAGAATTTGTAACGATAAAATTTTTCAAATTGGGCGAAAGATTAATGAAGTTCCAACCATCGAAATTTGTAATTCGCTTCAAATTTTTTCCATTAAATTTTATTGAATAAAGATTTCGCACTAATGGATTGCCAAGTCCAGATGTAAAGTAGATTAATTGATTCTTTTCATCCACATCAATGATTTGATCAATTTCCCATGAACCTTTTGTTATTTGCCTGATTAATTTGCCTGAATAATCATAAAGATAGATATGAGCGAAACCATCTTTTTCTGAAGTAATCAGAAAATGTTTTTTATCTTTTAGAAAAACCACATCTAAATTTTCTACATCAACCCAGCATGTGTCTGTGTCGGTGTAAATTACTTTACTCGTTCCGCTCAGTGTATTAGCAAGTAAAAGCTCGAGCTTGTTTTGAAGGCGATTTAGTCGAATGATTGCAAGTTCGTTTTCTCTTTGAGTAAAGTAAATTCTTGGGATGTAAATGTCAGTTTCGCTTCCAATATCCATGAATTGAATCTTCCCATCGCTAAGATTGACCACGCCAATTTTAACAATTGAATTGTTCGCACCAGCTTTTGGATATCGCATCTTAATTGAATTGAAGTAGAGTGAATCGAATTGTTGAATTTCAATTTCAGGAACAGGTGATTGGTCAAGTTGCCAGAAAGCAATCTGTTTTCCATCAGGTGAAAATCTCCATCCATCAATAATTGAAAATTCTTCTTCGTAAACCCAATCGAAATGACCGTTAATTACAATACCATTTCCATCGAAAGTAAGTTGTCTTTCCGTTCTGTTCTGAATATCGTAAATGAAAAGATTATCTTTTTTAACATAACCAAGATACTTGCTATCAGGTGAGAATTTAACATTAATTACATTATCACCTGTTTCGACTTCAAAGAATTCTTTTGTCGTTCTATTGTAAAGAAATATGTTCCCACCACTTTTAATCGAACGAGCTGGTAATAAACCTGTGAAGAGTATAAAATTTTCGTCGGGTGAGAATTCATAATTCATTATAGTGAATCTGGATTGTTCGTTTTTCAATTTCAGTTCGTCACTTGAAAGTAAAATAGATTTGCTTTTCGATTGTATATCAAAGACCATTAAGTTAGTGGTTCGTTTTTGGAAATCAGTTTCCAGATAAGTGAATTTGTTTCCGCCTTCAATCCATTTAACCATTCGGAGTGATTGTGAAGAGAATTTCTGACTACTCCATATTTCTTCTAAAGTAAATTTTTTCAGATTGTTTTGAGAAAAAAGTGAATGATTTAAAATGATTAGGGCTAAGAAAAACAAAGTTCTTTTCATCTCTACTCCTTAAATTTTTGAATTAATTCTAAATTATGATTTTTTTATGTTTGAGTAAACAAAATTAGAGTTAAAAATGGCAACTGAATACTTACCTGCAGAAAGATATCCATTAAACATTTTAAAAGAACAAAAATCTTTAATTATAAAAGATGAAATATTTCGTGAAATAATTGAAAAAATTCCTTACCCGATCTTAATTCTTAATTCACTTAGACAAGTCGTTTATTATAATGATGCATTATTACAAAACTTCCCAGGATTAATTGATGAAGAACCATTCGGACATAGACCTGGCGAAATCTTTAAATGTAAACACTCTTATGAGAATGAAGGTTGTGGTACGACCGTTTTTTGTAAGACCTGTGGTGCTGCAAGAGCAATTGCAAGTAGTCTTGAAGGTAGAGAAGATATTCAGGAATGTAGAATTTTAACAATACAAGATGAAGCGTTTGATTTTCGAGTTTGGACTTATCCAAAAGAAATAAATGGAGAGAGATTTTTAATATTTACTCTTATTGATATAACTCATGAAAAGCGTAGGGAAATGCTCGAAAGAATTTTTTATCATGATATTTTGAACAAAGCAAGTGGAATAAAGGGATTTTTACAATTGTATTTTTCAGAAAAAGACACTCAAGATGAATTAATAAAGACAGCTCTTAACTTCACTGATATTTTAATTGATGAAATTAATTCCCAGAGAATTATTTCTTATGCTGAAACTGGTACATTGGAAATTACAGTCGAAGGATTTGAATTACATAATCTAATTGAAGAAATTATCCAGCTTTATAAGAATCAATTTAACTTCAAAAGTATAAACTTAGTCATAGAAGTTGATGAAAAACTTTTCTTATTCACAGATAAAACAATTTTAAGGAGAGTTGTAATTAATTTAATCAAAAATGCGATTGAAGCTTCCAATTCGAATTCGATGATAAAAGTAACTGCATCAAAATCTGAGAATATTACTATTCTAAAAGTTTATAACGAACAAGTAATGCCAGAAGAGGTTAAGTTACAGATTTTCAAAAGATCCTTCAGTACGAAAGGTAAGGGGAGGGGACTTGGAACTTACAGTATCAAGCTTTTGACAGAAAAATTTTTGAATGGAAAAGTAGATTTTGTCTCGGTAGAAGGATTTGGAACTGAATTTATTATTAGTGTCCCTGATTTAAATTCAAGTGGGCAATGATCTTTACGGTGGCTGAGTAGCTTTAGCATATCCAAGCTCGGTGGCTGAGTAGCGCAGCGTATCGAAGCCACATAATTACGGTGATTTCGATACGCCCCGCAGAGCGAGGCTACTCAATCACCGCAAATTTATTCGGTGGTCGAGCAGTGCAGCGTATCGAAGCCACACAGTTGCGGTGATTTCGATACGTTCCGCATGGCGAGGCTACTCAATCACCGCAAATACTTTCGGTGGTCGAGTAGCGTAGCGTATCGAGACCACCATCATTACGGTGATTTCGATACGCCCTTGAAAAGTTTACTCAGTCAGCAATAATAAATTCATTAAAAGTTTTAATTAACTCTTCTAAAAATCTCTGATTAAATATTTATTGAATTAGGTAAGTGGTAGATAAACCACTTTTTATTTTATCTTAATAATAGTTAACACTGTTAAATAATCTATTGTAATTTAGATAGGTCTTGTATATCTTTGGATAGCAATTGAGGGACATAATTTAAGAATTATCACTAACTAATTAACGGAGGATACTTGAAGTTCATTGATAGAATTATTTTGTTGCTGGTTCTGATTTCGTTGCTTGGTTTTTCTTATGTTGTCACAGATAATGAGACCAATGAATTTGCTAAGTCAAAGATTAATTTATCCACTTCAAACCAGAAACAAGAGCAACAGTTTTCCCAAATGATTCCTGTAATCACATACAAGCCTCTCGGTTTGATGAGAGCGAGCTGGTATGGACCAGGGTTTCATGGGAAGATGACAGCAAATGGTGAGATTTATAATCAATATGAGCTTACGGCAGCTCATAAATCCCTTAAATTCGGTACTTTACTAAGACTCACCAATTTGGAAAACAATCGCTCGATTATTGTAAGAATAAATGACCGTGGTCCATATATTAATGGAAGGGACTTAGACTTATCTTTCGGGGCTGCCAAAGCTTTGGGAATAATTAAGCCAGGTATTAGAAATTTAAAAGTCGAATTGGTTCAAATAACAGACTCAATACAGATTGTAGAAAATAAATCACCTTTTTAAAATATTTATAATAAAATAAAAAAACCGCCTAAACGGCGGTTTTTGTTTTTTAAGGCTAAGATTATGGTGAAATTTTCGTTCCTAAGACTTCGAGGAATTTTGCTAACCAATCTGGATGAGCAGGCCAGGCTGGGGCTGTGACTAAATTTCCGTCCACAAAAGCTTTATCAACTGGAATATCCTGATACTCACCACCTGAATTATTAACCTCGGGACCAACAGCAGGATAAGCAGAGACTTTTTTACCTTTCAATCCACCAGCAGCAGCAAGTAGTTGAGCACCATGACAAATAGCAGCTATTGGTTTATTGTTTTCAATGAAGTGTTTTGTGTATTCGATTACTTTTGGGTTGAGTCTTATATACTCAGGTGCTCGACCACCTGGTATTACCAGTGCATCGTAATCGGCTGGATTGATGTTGTCAAAAGTAGCGTTTAATGTAAAATTATGTCCAGGTTTTTCACTGTAAGTTTGGTCACCCTCGAAATCATGAACTGCGGTTCTAACTTTTTCTCCAGCTCTTTTGTTTGGACAAACTGCATGAACTGTATGCCCAACCATTTGAAGTGCTTGGAATGGAACCATTACTTCGTAATCTTCTACAAAGTCGCCAACAAGCATTAATATTTTTTTTGCTGCCATATTTTACCCCTCTTTTTTTTCCAAATTATATTTAACAGAATTCAATTTCAAGTTCATAAAATTCTAATTGAAGATTATACTTGAATTGTCAAAAATCGATTTTGGAGTTAATCATTTTGGAAAGAAAATTTTATTCTCTACTGATTTTAACTTTATTAATCACTTATGTTCATGGACAAGAATATTATGCTAATACAGTGGTTATTCAGTTAGATGTTGGTAAGTTGTTAATTCCTTCTGATTTTAAAATTCATAATAATTATTTGAATGTCTTCGTTCACTTTCATGGTCGAGATACGGTTGTTCAAGATGCTTTCTTAAAATCGAAAATTAATGGAGTATTAATCACTATTCATCTTGGAATGCTTTCAAGTCCTTATAAAAATGCTTTTTCTGACTCAAATTATTTAGAAAAAATTTTAGAAGATGCTTTGATGAAATTGAGCCTTCCCAAAGAACAAATTCCAACTCTTAATTTGAGATTATATTTAACATCTTTCAGTGCGGGATATGCTGCAATTAGAGAAATTCTTAAGTATGATAGATATTACAAAATGATAAAAGGATTGATTTTGCTCGATGGACTTCATACAGATTATGTGAATATTAATTCAAATAAAATGGTCAATCCAAATCAGATGGAAAATTTTTTGAAGTTTGCTCTTGATGCATGCAAATGTCGTAAAAAATTTATTCTAACTCATTCTGAAATCATTCCAGATGGTTATTCAAGTACGACTGAGACAGCTCAATATCTAATTAAATCAACAAATACTGAAATAGTTTTTTCCGAAAAATTTTTTGATGATGATTTTGTACAGAAATATTATGGATTTAATGGATGTTTTAAGGTCTTTGGTTTTTATGGAAATGATGCAAAAGCTCACATGAAACATTTCTACAATCTCGATAAGTTTCTAAAAATGTTGAGTAATTAATTTCAAAAGGAATAAATCATCAATCTCTTTTAATTAAATTTGTGAATTAAAAAGGACTTTTATATGAAAAACGAAAAACTAATTTTAGGAATAGATGTCGGTGGAACTACAATAAAATTTGGAGTAGTAAATAAAAATAAAATTTTAAGTGAGATATCGTTACCAACTTATGCTTATGAAAACCCAAAGAAAGTTTTATCGCAAGTGGAGAGTGGTGTTAAACAAATTTTTAGTAAATATTCGAATAAGGATTTTTTAGGAATAGGAATTGGTTTTCCTGGAGTAGTTGATCCAAAGACGGGAATTGTTACTTCGGCACCGAACTTTGCGAATTGGAAACGAGTTGAAGTTCGAAAATCACTTTCCAAGTTTAATCTTCCAATTTTTATTGATAATGATGCTAATTGTGCTGCTTTAGGTGAATTATATTTTGGGCGTGGAATGAAGCTTTCCAATTTTGTAATGGTTACTCTTGGAACAGGTGTGGGTGGAGGAATTATTTTGGATAAAAAACTTTTTCGAGGAGAAAGCGGTGGTGCGGGCGAAATTGGTCATATTACCATTGACTATTCAGGTCCAAATTGTAAATGCGGTAAAAAAGGATGCGTTGAAGCCTACGCAGGAAATAGTTACATCAAACAACGAACAATTAATAAACTTCATGAGTACCCTGACTCTTTAATTTTAGAATTGATAAATCATGATTTAGATAAAATTGAACCAAAAGTTATAAACGATGCTGCTCAGAAAGGTGATGTATTAGCCATAAAGATATTAAAGGAAACTGGTTTTTATATTGGAATTGGACTTGCCAATATCGCTAACATACTTGACATAAAACATTTTATTATTGGTGGTGGAATTTCACAAGCTGGTTCTGTTCTCTTAGGTGCCATTGAAAATTCTATCAAAGAACATGGAGTAAAAAATATTGTGAAAGATGTAAAAGTGTATTCGGCAAAATTGAAAAATAGGGCAGGTATTCTTGGTGCTGCATCACTTGTATTAAGCAACTTGAAGTAAAAATGAAAATTTATCTTCTCGTATTTATCCTAAATTTTAATTTCCTCTTTGCACAAGTTGATACAACTGCATCTAAAGATACTCTCAAAAAAAAGTCGGGCGTTGATGATGTTATTTTTTATTCTTCATCGGATTCAATTGTATATAATCTCAAAAACAAAAAAATGTTTTTGTATGGAAATTCTGAGATTAAATACAAGTCAATGGAATTGAAATCAGCTCAAATTGATATTGATTGGACAATAAATACTTTGCGGTCTTATGGTGTGATGGGCAAAGACACAGTTGATACAAATAAAACAATATTAATTAATCCTCCAATTCTTAAAGATGCAGGTGAAGAATATAAAGGAACAGAGATTACTTACAACTTCAAAACTCAACAAGGTTCAATTTCTTATGCAGAGACAGAAACGGATGGTCAAAAATATTATGGTGAAAAAATAAAAAAGATTGAAACTAAGGTTTATTTAGTTCGAGATGGTATTTATACAACTTGTACCGCAGAGGAACCTCATTTTCATTTCTTCAGTCCTGAGATGAAGATTATTCATCAAGAACAAATCATTGCAAAATGGATTTGGTTTTATGTAGTTGATATTCCTTTTCCAATTCCTTTACCTTTTGCAGTATTTCCGAATCAATCAGGAAGAAGAAGTGGAATTATAACTCCGTCTTTTGGTTATCGTGAAGATTTCGGAAGATATCTTTCAAATCTGGGTTATTTCTGGGCAATAAACGATTACATGGATTTAGCTTTCTATGGCGATTTCTATACAAAAGGTGGATATGCTATCAATTCAAGATTCAGATATATCAAGCGATATGATTACAATGGTCAATTAGAACTAAGTTATGTTGATAACGATTATGGCGAAGAAGGTGATCCAGATTACATTCGAAGAAAAGAGTATCGAATATTTTTTGCTCACAATCAAGAAATTGACCCAACTTCAAGAATAAATGTTAATTTGAATTTTCTGTCTAATTCATTTTTTCAAAATAAAAGTTCAAGTCTATCAGAAATTTTAAATGACCAAATCAACTCTTCAGCAAGCTACACCAAAAATTTTGAAGATGCTGGAATTAATCTTTCACTTTACTATAGCAGAAATCAAAATTTAAGAACTGGTGATATCCGTGAAAATCTACCTGATTTGAGATTATCATTTCAACCGTATTATCCATTCAAAAAGGATATAAAGAAAAAAATCAAAGAAGGAGGATTACTCGAAGAGAAATGGTATGAAAGAATTGGTGTCAACTATGGAATGCAATTTTCAAATCGAAGAGAGGTTATAAATAGAAACATTCAAATTCGAGGTGGTATTAATCATAATGCATCTGCATTCATTTCAAATAAAATTGGCTACTTCAATATAACTAATTCATTGAATTATACTGAGAATTGGTACAACAAAAGAATAGAAAAAATTGCATATATCGGTTCAAATGGTCAAGATTCAATAGTTACAAATGATGTAAAAAAACTTAGTGCTGTAAGAACTTTTCGTTTCAGTACAAGTGTGAATACAAAACTTTACGGAATTCTTCGTCCAAACATTCTTGGTATAACAGCATTTAGACATACTCTTAATCCATCCTTAAATTATTCTTATCAACCAGATTTTTCTAAACCTCAATGGGGTTACTTTGGCAGTTATGTCAATTCAAGAGGTGAAGTAGTTCGATATAGTTATTATGAAAGAGAGATTTTTGGTGGACCAGGAATTGGTGAAGTTCAAAGTCTTGGATTGAGCATAGGGAATAACTTTGAAATGAAACTAAAACCAGCAAAATCTGATACTGCTCAACAAGAACGAAAAATTCAACTAATGAATCTTAGTGCTGGATTATCTTACAACTTTGCAGCATCGGAATTTAGATTATCGAATCTAAACATAAATTTCTTCTCGAACATTGGGAATAATTTCAGCATCAATGGGGGAATGACCTACGACCCTTATGTTTACGATCAAAATAAAAAAATGCGTGTCAATAAACTCATGATTAAAGAGGGATTGGGTCTGGCTCGTTTGACTAATTTTTATTTGAGTTTCAACTTTTCTTTATCTGGAGAACAAATTAAATCCAAATCATCGGAAACTAAGAAAGATACAGTTCAATTAAACGAAACCGAACCTACTCATTTCTTACAAAGAAAGAGAGAGGATATTCCAGATTATTCAATTCCATGGAATTTAAGTGTTGGCTTTTCATATAATGAAAATAAACCAACACCAGATTATACAATCAAATCGGCTAATATGAATTTTGCTTTGAGTTTCAATTTGACCAGCCAATGGAAATTTTCCGTTAATGGTGGATATGACTTCGACCAGAAAAAACTAACTGCACCAACTGTTCGAATTTCACGAGATCTTCATTGTTGGAATATGAATTTTGATTGGTATCCCACTGGATTTTACCGTGGCTACCGATTGGAAATAAGAGTAAAAGCTCCACAACTTCAAGACATTAAAATTACCAAACAAGGTGGAATTTTTGCAAGGTAGGTGAATTAAAAATGCTTACTTATCTAATTGATGGTAACAATGTCATCAGAACAAATCCAGATTTAAATAAAGTATTCCTTGAAAATCCTGAGGACGCAAAAAATTACTTAATCAATAAAGTCTTGGATTATTTCAGAAACAAGAATAACAAGGCAACCATTTTCTTCGATGGATTTAATTTTATTCATTCCTTTACACAAATAAGTAATAATGTTAGCATTAAACATGCAAAAGATAAAACAGCAGATGAAGTAATTTTAGTTACAATTGAAAAATCGAAGAACACCAAAAATCTTGTAATTGTGACTAGCGATTTGGCATTAATTTCAAAAGCAAAGCTTTATAAATGTCATGTAATAACATCTACAGAATTTCTACAAAAAATATTCAATCAAAAAAATAAAGATGAATTTAAGCCCAGTGATTTAAGTTCTTCGGAAATTAATTACTGGTTAAGACTTTTTAATAATGCAAAAAAGAATGAAGATTAAAATTACCTTCTAAAAGACCTTTTTTACTACCTATTCATCTTATTCCATTTCTCAAATTCAAACACTATCCAAATTTGAAACATTTCTCCAACTAAAAAACCTAAAAACCATTCAAAAAACAGAAGTTTTTTTGTGGTAATTCTTTTGCACTGTAATTAAAAAAATAGAAGATGGAGAAAAATATGACTCAAAAATATACATCCTTGCTAAAAAGACTATTTCTAGTATTTTTAGTTATTAGTCTTACTTCGGTTTACTCTTACGGTCAAACGAAATTCCCAAATAAACCAGAAGATTATACAAGTATTGCCCGAATAACTTCCACCGCAGAAGGGAAGAATATAACTTATACTAATCCTTATACTTCATCTTCGGTTACAAACTTTGCCGGAACTTTTAATGGTACACTCAACTCTCAACCGAAGAAATTTTATTGTATTGATTTAAGGCAATACTTAGTCTACAACGAAGATTATTGGGATGAAGGTGTAACAAGTTCAGAAGTCACCTATATCTTAAATAACTATTATCCTTTCAAAACAACATACCCAGGCATTTTATCAGATATAACTCGAGAAGCTGCTGCAATACAATTTGCTATTTGGCATTTTACAGATGGAGTAGATGCTAACACCATTACTAATGATAATGTTGTAAAGACAAGGGCACTCCAGATTATTAATGATGCTATTGCTAATCATAATAATGTAAGGCCTATTAACACTTTGTTAATTGTTCCAACCTCTTATTCAGTTCCAGTTGGGACGCCAATTAATTTTTTAGTTTATGCATTTGATATTAATGGAAATCCAGTTCAGAATGCAGTAATAAAACTTACGACTTCATTGGGCAGTTTGAGTGTTGATTCAGTAATTACCGATGCAACTGGAAAAGGTGGACCGGTTAAATTAACTTATTCTGGTCAAGGTTCAGCAGTGATAACTGCCACTTCTCTTGTTACAATTCCTCAAGGTACTCGATATGTTCACAAAACTTCACCAAATACTAAACAAAAATTAGTACTTGCAACGCCAGCAACGGATACTAAGCAAATCAAAGATACTTTAAGTTGGTTTACACCACAGCCATGTGATTTAACTGGTTACATTACTTATACACAAGGGGGTTGGAGCTCACCTTCCACAAGTGTTCCTGGTAAACTTAGAGATTTGTATTTCTCTACAGTATTTCCATCGGGCTTAGTTGTTGGTGGTAATTACACCATTACTCTAACAAGTGCAACTGCAGTTAAAAACTTTTTACCTCAAGGTGGAACAGCTGGTCCATTAACTCAGAATTATGTTAATCCATTAACTACTTCGGCAGGTGTTTTAGCAGGACAAATTGTTGCACTTAAATTAAATGTAATGTTTAATGCTGCTGGATATTTGGGAGGTAATCCAGTTCCATTAGGTGATTTGTACATTAAACAAGGTCCATTCACTGGTTGGAAGGTAAGTCAATTCTTAAGTTTTGCTGAACAAGTTTTGGGTGGTGGTCCTCTTGGTGGATTTACATATTCACAAATTAATGATGCAGCTACTGCAATTAACGAAAATTTTGATAATGGAAAAGTAAATAAAAATTATTTGGATTGTGGTGAAAATATTTTTGGTAAAATAGGTGATTTTGTATGGTTTGATTTTAATGAAAATGGTAAACAGGACTTAGGCGAAGCTGGTATTCCAAATGTAAAAGTAAAATTATTCACTTGTAGTGATGTCTTAGTTGATTCGACCACTACCAATGCAAATGGTAAATATGAATTTACTCAAGTTATTCCTGGAAATTATTATGTAAAATTTGAGTTACCTTCGGGTTATCAATTTACATTAAAAGATATTGGTAATGATAATTTTGACTCCGATGCTGACCCACTAACTGGAAAAACACAATGCTTCACACTTTCTCATGGTGAAGTTAACCATTCAATTGATGCAGGAATGTACTATTTGAAGGCATCACTTGGAGATAGAGTTTGGTTTGATTTCAATGAGAATGGAATTCAAGATGTAGGTGAAGTAGGAATACCGAATGTGTTAGTAAAACTTTTCGATTGTTCAGATAATTTACTTGACTCAACTTACACAGATGGAAATGGGAAGTATTTATTCTCAAATCTCCAGCCGGGTAATTACTATGTTAAGTTTGAGCTTCCATCAGGTTATCAATTTACGATGAAGGATGTAGGAGATGATAATTTTGATTCTGAT
>JAOAHM010000094.1 GCA_026415235.1 Ignavibacteria bacterium
TTTTAATTGGAAATTTGATAGTTATTCGTCAGAATATAAATTTGCCACAATCTTTGAAATAATTTAAGAGGAGAACAACTAAGTAATTGAACATAATTGTTGTCGGAATAATTGCATATATACTTCTTCAACTATTCTTAGGATTTTACATTTCAAAATTTATCAAATCAGAAAGTGATTATCTTCTCGGAGGACGTAAACTCGGATATTTCCTAACAACTTTTTCAATCTTTGCAACCTGGTTTGGAGCAGAATCTTGTATCGGAACAGCTGGCACAGCTTATCAAGAAGGATTGTCTGGTGTCAAAGCTGATCCTTTTGGATATGGTTTGGTTCTTATCCTAATGGGATTGTTTTTTGCTATTCCTCTTTACAAAATGAAACTTACTACAATTGCAGACTTTTTCAATCAAAGATATTCAGAAAACACATCCAAAGTTATTGCACTAATAATGATCCCAACTTCAATTTTATGGGGAGCTGCACAAATCAGAGCATTTGGATTGATTTTATCTTCTTTCTCTGACTTAACTGTTGAAATCTCAATTTTAATCTCTGCTATAATTGTTATTACATATACTGTTTTTGGTGGATTATTAGCAGATGCTTGGACAGATTTGATTCAAGGGTCAATTTTGATTATCGGACTATTGTTTATTTCCTTTTTAGTTTTTTTTAATGGAGCTGAATTCAGAGAAATGCTTTTGAAAATTCCATCTGAGCGATTGAGTTTTAACTCAGCTTCTGATCAAAGTTTCCATATTAATCTATTATCAAATATTGAAGCTTGGGCTATACCAATTTGCGGTTCATTGATTGCTCAAGAGATGGTGTCAAGAGTTTTTTCCGCTAAAAATCATAAAGTTGCTCAACGTTCTTCGTTAATTGCAGGAACAATTTATATTTTGATTGGATTAATACCACTCAGTCTTGGTTTAATTGGATTGAATATGTTTCCCAATTTAGAACATCCAGAACAAATTTTACCAATGATTGCCAAAGAATTTTTATCGCCTATGTTTTATGTAATATTTATCGGAGCATTAATCTCTGCAATACTTTCAACCGTTGATAGTGCATTACTTTCGTCATCAGCTTTATTGTCTCACAATATTGTTTTTCCTTCATTCAAAATAAAAGATGAAAACAAAAAACTTAAGATCTCAAGGATAAATGTTATATTGGCGGGAGTTGTTGCGTATTTACTCGCAACAAAAGCAGATGGTGTTTATGAATTGGTCAAAGATGCATCTGCATTTGGAAGTAGTGGAATTTTTATCGCTTTTATATTTGGACTTATTGGAAAATTTGGAAATGGAAAAAGCGCAATTTCATCTGTTGTTGTCGGTTCTCTTGCTTGGTTTATTTCTTACTACATTTATGAATTTGAATACTCTTATGTCCTATCTTTAATGATCGCTCTAATCGTATTTGTAATAGTTGGTTTTCTTGAAATAATTTTTTCAAGAACCCTTGTTAAAAATTAATTAAGCCTTTCAAAAAAATTTTTATACCTCTCTTTTAGTTTTATTTTTGAATTAGAATTTGAAATAAAATTTATTGATGGGGTTTGTATGAGCCTTAATATCATTAAAGAAAAAATTCAACAAGCAATAGAAATTTTGAATGAAAAAAATATTGATATGTGGTTAACCTTTGTTAGAGAAACAAAAGTATCTAAAGATCCAATCATTGATATGATTGTTGGAGATCATCTAACATGGCAATCAGCTTTTATTATAAATAAAGATGGTGATACTGCATCATTAGTCGGAAGTATCGAAGAAGAGAACATCAAAAAACTTGCGCTTTACGGACAAGTTACTGGATACATTCAATCCATAAGAGAGCCATTGCTAAACTACCTCGAACTTAAAAAACCAAGAACAATTGCAATTAATTATTCAAAAAATTCTGTTCTCGCTGATGGACTCACTCACGGAATGTACTTAATTCTATGCGAATATTTGAAAAATACATCATTTCCAAAAGAAGTAATAAGTTCAGAAGAAATAATTTCTGCTCTCCGTGGAAGAAAATCTAAAACTGAATTAGCAATAATGAAAGAAGCAATAGCTGAAACTCTCAAAATATTTGATGAAGTAACAAGCTTTATTACACCAGGAAAATCTGAAATTGAAGTGGCAAATTTTGTTTTAGAAAAAGTCAAAGAAAGGAATCTTCAAACAGCTTGGGATTCTGCAACTTGTCCAGCAGTTTTCACTGGACCAAATCCATCAAGTGCTCACTCAGGACCTACGGATAGAATAATTGAAAAAGGACATATTGTAAGCATGGACTTTGGTATCAAGTACAAAGGATATTGCTCAGACTTACAACGTTGTTGGTATGTTTTGAAAGACAATGAAACACAAGCTCCTGAGCCAGTTCAAAAAGGATTTGAAGTTATAAGAGATGCTATTCAAAAAGTTGCTGATGCAATTAAACCGGGAGTTATGGGTGTAGAAATGGATGATATTGCAAGGAATTACATTGTTCAATCAGGTTATCCAGAATATCCACACGGATTAGGCCATCAAGTTGGAAGAGAAGTTCACGATGGAGGGGCAGGGTTATTCCCAAGATGGGAACGCTATGGACAAACTCCTTTTATGAGATTAGAAGCTGGGCAAGTATTTACTATAGAACCGCGTTTGCCAGTTGATGGTTATGGCGTAGTTACAATTGAGGAAGAAGTCTTAATTACTGAAAATGGCTGTGAATTTTTATCCATTCCTCAAAAGGAATTAATATTGATCTCTTAAAAAATTATTCTGATAATATTTCAGCAATTAAAATTGTTAAAATAGTTTTATCGTCAAGTGAGGTTGTTTTTACTCGTAGATCTGCTTGATATATTGCTTTCAAAGATCTAGATATTTGATTTAATCCATACAACCTTGTAGCTTTTGCAAAATTTGAATAGAAATATTTATTTATACCTAAAGCTTTAGCCTTCTCTTCCTCTGTCATTTTTAATTTTTCAAGTTCATCTATTCTTAATAATGTTGTAAAATGCTTATTCAACATTGCGATAATTCCAAGAAGACCAAGTTCAGAGTTATCTAATAAGTTATATGCTATTTTTAATGAGTTACTTTTATCTTTCTTATCTAAAGCATTCAGCAAATCGAAAATTGTATATGTCTTTAATTTTGTAGTAAGTTCTTCAATTGCTTTAAAGGTAATTTCTTCGTTTTCTCCAATATATTGAACAATCTTTTCAATTTGGTTTTCAAGAAGAACACGACTTTCACCAACAATATCCACTAAAAACTCTGCATTCTCTTTAGTTATTCTTTTGTTTTTATCATTAACAAATTCAATTACCCACTTAACAAGCATATCGCTTCTCAACTCTGAAAACTCATACAAAAATTGATTTTTGGATAAACTCTTAAAAGGCTCAGAATTTAGGTTACTTATTTTACCTTCATAAATAAAAATCAAGACTGTAAAATCTGCCGGATTTTTTATATAAGTTAAAAAATTTTCATCCTTATCTGAATATTTAAGTTCTTCAGCATTTTTAACTATTATTAATTTCTTTCCATCACCGAATGGAAATGTTTTGGCTACTGAGACTATATCGGAGAGATTAATATCTCTATCAGAACAATAAAAAGTTTCGTTATCAAAATCTGATGAAATCTGAGCTTCAACAATTTTTTTGATATCACTTACGGCTCTATTTATTCCAAATAAATCTTCACCAAATAAAAAATAAATTGGTTTAAGTTTTTTTGATTTTATTTCAGATCTGATATCTACAAAAGAAGGTAAGTTTGATTTAGACATTGTTTTTTCTGCGTTCGAATTTTAATGCTTTATAAAGTAATAAAAACAATCCACCCCATACGATTCCAATTACTAAAATCATAGTTATAATTCCTTCTATTTTCATTTCTCTTCTCCAGTTGATTTTTTATAAAGGTAATTATTAAAAATTAAAAGAAGAATTATAACTATACCCCATTGAAATATAACCGTTCCAAAATTTTCTGGTCGGAAAGGATTGAGCCATTGCGAGTCCCAAG
>JAOAHM010000097.1 GCA_026415235.1 Ignavibacteria bacterium
GTTCTATCATCTGAATACTTACCTTGAGCGCTAAATTTTTGAACATCTTCAATCAAAAGCTGAGTTATTTCTTTTGCTGAACGACCTTTTAGTTCCTTCACTTTTTCAATTAATCGTTCTTCACCGTAAAATTTTTCTTCTTCATTCATTGCTTCAGTAATTCCATCAGTGTAAATAACAAGAAAATCTCCCTTATCAAAATTAATTATTGAAGTTTGAAATTTTGAATTATAAGCTGGTCCAATCAAAGGTCCTGTTGCTTCGAGAAGTTTGATTGAGTTCTCTTTTGACTTAAATAAAATTGGGCTGTTGTGTCCTGCATTACAATAAGTTGTGAAACCACTTCCATCGCTTAGTAATTCGATGTAAAATAGAGAAACAAATCTATCGTTTGGAAAAATTTTGTAAACAAGATTATTCAATCTTTTCATCAACGATGAAAGTTGCGTTTGATAACTCACACCCATTCTCAGAGCAGCTGATACATAAAATGCTTCAGCTGCTGCAGCAAATCCTTTATTAGCAACATCTGCAACTGCTACACCGAGTCGATCACCATCATCACCAACTTCGAGATAATCAAAAAAATCACCACCGACTATTCTATCAGGAATTGAAACACCAAAAATCTCATAATCAGAAAATTTGAAATCATGGGCAGGCAAAATTCTTTTCTGAAGTTCAGCAGCATCTTCTACATCTTCAATCAACTGTTTTGATTTTCGCTCAAGCTTTCTGTTTCGAAGAGTTGCGGTGACTGCAGTTCCAATTATGTTGAGTGTATAAAACAAATCTTGATTAATTTCATCAGCAGAGAAAGCCATTAGATATTGATATAAAGGAAATTTTTCTCCTTTTACTTTCTCTCCCACTCCTGTTGCCGAATATTTGAAAATACCTTTCTTACGAAGATATTCATTTGTTTCTGTTGCAAGTATTGTTCTTTCTTTTGCAATCAATTCAAAAATTGGATAATCATCAACATTAATTGTAAAGCCATCACGAATTTTATCAATTGCACCTTCTTGGGCAATTAATTTGTATTTCGTTTTCGATGGAGTAAGTTTCCAAATTCTTCCACCTTTAACATTGAACTCTGGACTTGCTACAACTTCCTTTAATACATTAATCAAAATTTGCTCTTCAGTCTCAGCAGGTTGATTTGTAATTTTTTCTATCGTTCGATAAAGTTTTCTTTGATCCATAATTATTTTTCACAATAAAAATTAATTACATCTTGAATTGTCTTTTTGCAAACTACACAGAAATTATTCACAGTTCTCGATTTCATCGTACAATCTTGCATCGGACGATAAACTCCTTTAGGCACATATCCACCACCTTCGAACACACCAACTTTGTTTTTGAATTCTTCTGTTGCAGGAGTTGGGATTGGAGTTTCTTTATCAATTAAATTTTTCCACTTCTTATCAAAATCAACTAAAGTAGTAAGATTTCTTTCCCATGGTTCAACATCATGCGGATAAAATTCTTCATAGGAGACTTGTGAAGTATAATATTCATCTCCAAGTCCAGCAAATCCATGACCAAACTCATGAACAATTAAATATTCAAGATGCTCATTATCACTGGCAGCAACAGAATAATGATTATAAATCGCACCACCACCATACTTCGATGTGTTCACTAAAATGTAAATCAAATCATACGGAACATTTCCTGCAAGGTCACGCAAAGTTTTATTGTCTTCGGTCATCAAATATCTTTCAGTATCAAATGTGTAGAATGAAGTGTTTACAATTGTATTCTTCCAAATGTTTTGTCGTGGAATATCTGTTCCACTTTCCATTGATGGTGCTTCAACTGCCCAAATGTTAAAGTTATTTTTATTTTCTTTGTAAGGTGATGAACCAAAAAGGGATTGTACAAACTTTTCTAAATCTTTTTTGAATTTTTCCATTTCTTCTTTTGTGTAGCCTTCAGGAATTACAACTATATCAACTTTTTCAGATGAGTTTCCGTTGTACAGAAATTTTATTGCTGGATATTTGTTTGGTTTATCTTTCTTGATAAAAGGATTTGAAGGATCAATCTCAAGTTCATAAACTAATTGAAAATCATTTTTTCTATCTCGTTTAAAAATTTTTAATACAACTTCTTTTTTTGGATATGGAAAGATAACAGTTTCAGAAAAAGCTCTTTTAATTTTTTTTGCTTCGGGAGTTGTCAACCACTCAGCGAATAATGTTGAATAACCTTTCGAAAAAATTAATTTACCTGAAGCTTTATCATAAACTTCATATTTGAAATTTCCGAAGTTGAAAAGTTCAATTAAATTTTTCTTAGGTCCACCCCAAAATGGTTCTTCTCTCAATTCACCAAAGACAATTGTTTGTGAATTTGCATCACCAACATTGTAGTAATCGAATCTTAAAGTTTTGTCAGTGAAATATTCATCAAACTTTATTTGAGAAAAAAGATTAATTACCAAAACAAGTAAAAGTAAAATTGTTCTTTTCATTTTTATTCCTCTACTTTTTTTACAGTAACTTTAAAACCT
Source organism: Ignavibacteria bacterium (assembly GCA_026415235.1). Taxonomy (GTDB): domain Bacteria; phylum Bacteroidota; class Ignavibacteria; order Ch128b; family Ch128b; genus Ch128b. The sequence continues at coordinate 2,522 of JAOAHM010000097.1, forward strand.
TGAATTGAAACAATTTCAATCTTAGAATTCTTTGGAATAAATTCTCCACTCGATGTTGCGTCGAATTTTTTGTCATCAACTAATACAAATCCTGTTGGTTTCAAATCAGTCAAGGCAATTCCAGTCATTCCAATGGTTAAATTATCCTGAATATTTTCTTCAATAGAAAATTTATTTTCTTCAGAGAGAACAAATCTATTCCAAACTTTTAGTTTTTTCATCACGAAGAAAACTACAATTAATAATGCACACGATATTGCCAAAACAATTACTCCACCAGAAAAACCAAACTCAACAAAAGCATAAACCACAGATGATAGTAATAATAGTCCACCAACAATTCCAGTAATTAATCCAGGCATTAACAAAACTTCGAGTATAATCAAAATTAAGCCTGCAATTATAAGAAGTGAAATAATCAAAAATTCCATTATTACTCTTGTCTTTTACGCACAACAACTTGATGATAAGGTATTTCAATCTTATGTTCAGCGAATTTTTTGATGATAGCTTCTCTAAAATTACTTTGCATGTCATAAACATTTCTGTAATCTGCAGTTCTGGAAACTAATCGCAACGAAATTCCATTCTGAGAAAATCCTGTTACATAAACTTGTGGCTCAAATTCTTGAAGGGTTAATGGGTGGGACTTAGCAATTTCAATCAAGATATTCTTAGCTAAATCGAAATCAGCATCATAGGCAATATCAACATCAACAAATACTCTTGAAATGTAATTTGGATAAGTGATGTTTTGAATTCTTGATTTAACAAGCTCAGCATTAGGAATAATTACAAGATTGTTGTCGAAGTCTAAAATTTTTGTACTTCTCATTCCAATCTCATAAACATCACCGAACTCACCACTTGGTAACTTTATTCTATCTCCTTCACGGAAAGGTCTATCAATCAAAATCACAAAACCAGCAATCATGTTTGAAAGTGTTTCTTGAGCAGCAAGTGCAATCGCCAGAGAACCAACTCCAAGAGAAACAATAATTCCACTTACATTTACATTAAATTTATTTAGAACAATCAAAACACCAATTACAATTAGAATTATCAAAAAAACTTTTCTCAACAATGGAATAAAATCTTGAAGTGTTCCTCTTGTGTCTTCAAGATTTTTTTTCTCAACATAGTAATCCATCACTATGTTGAAAATTTTAGAAATAATGTAAATGCTTATGATAACAGCTGCAATAAAAAGAATATTAAAAACTACATCACTGGCACTAATCAAAAAATTATAAGTTTCAACTGAAAGAAGTTTCTTTAACCCTGTTTCACTTTTAATTCTTTGCGTGAAATAGTTAGCACCAAGGTAAAGTCCAAGAACTGAAAAGATTCGATTATCCGATTTTATAATCAGTTCTAAAATTCTATCATCAAGTTTTGATTTTGTCTTTTTGAAGATTGGTTTCAAGATAAGCCGTGAAATGATATTAACTAATTTCCCAAACAGAACGGCACCAACAATTATGATAACTGCAATAATGATATCGACTAAGATTAAATCCTTCACTAAGTTCTCAAGAAAATTATAAATTGAAAGTAGTTTCATTTTCTACTACCAGGTTTGATAATTGGCAGATTTTGTTTGCACAATGGGCAATCATTTGGTTGAAAAGTTTCTGCTGAAATTTTCATTGTTGCATAGAATGGAAAATCTAAATCAATGTCCGTTGATGTTCTATCTACAATTGCACCAAGTCCAATTGCTTTAGCGCCAAATTTTTCGATGACGCTTAACACTTCTTTGGACGATTTTGCTGTTGTTACTACATCTTCACAAATCAAAACTTTTTCACCTTCCTTAAGAGAAAAGCCACGACGCAAATTCATCTCACCTTCTGTTCTTTCAGTGAAAATTGATCGTTTATTCAAAATGCGAGCGACTTCCTGACCCACAATTATTCCACCAAGTGCTGGAGATATTACAGTTTCAAATTCAAAGTTTGAGAAGTATTCGGCAATTTCTTTACAAAAAATGTAAGCATATTCTGGAAATTGAAGCACCAAAGCACATTGAAAATAAACTTTGCTGTGAAGTCCTGAGCTTAATAAAAAATGACCTTCCTGAAGTGCTCCAGTTTTTTTGAAGATTGATAGCTTTTCCTCGTAAGTCATAATCAATAAAATTGCTCGATTAGACGGGCTAATTCAAGGTCTTTGTGAGTTACTCCACCTGCACTATGGGTCGAAAGATTAATTGTTACATTTCGGTAATTAAAAATTTTTATGTCAGGATGATGATTTTTTTCCTCAGCTAAATTTGCAACTTTGTTAACAAAATTTATTGCTTCTTTGAAATTTGGAAAGACAAAATTTTTTGTAATTGAATTTCCTTCAATAAACCAATTTTTCATTTCACTTAGATAATTTTCTAATTCTTTAATAGGAATTATTTCCATATACACTCCTGTTTTGTATAAATATAGAAAACAGATTTTTGAAAATAAATTCATTTAGTTTACAAAATTAACGTTTAGACAAAAATTATGAACAGAAATTTGATCGAATTGATAAAAAATTTTCAATCCCATAATTTTTTTTTAATTTGATTTTAAGAGAGAGCAGATTATGCCAGCAAAAGTTTTTCAATCACCATTGTTAGTTATTCCATCGATTGATATTAAAGATGGGAAATTGGTTCGTATAGTACAAGGTATTCCAAAGAAAGTGCCTTCGGTGTATCCTGATGATCCTGTTGAAATGGCAAAAATATGGCGTGCAGAAAATGCAAAATGTTTACATGTTGTTGATTTTGATGGTGCATGGTACGGCTCAAACAAAAACTTACCAATAATCGAAAAATTAATTCAATCAGTTGTAATACCTGTTGAACTTGGTGGTGGACTTAGAACAATTGAAAAGATAAGAGAGGCATTCAAAATAGGAGCAGCAAGAGTAGTAGTTGGTACTATTGCAGTTACAAATCCAGAAATAATTCAACAAGCTATTGAAGAATTTGGTGCAGAAAAAATAATCGTCTCACTTGATGTAATTAAAAATTCTGTCATAATTCGTGGAAGAAAAGAGACATCCGCAATAAATCCAGTTAGTTTGGGTTTAAATCTTAAAACGATGGGAATAAAACGACTAATAGTAACAGATGTTGAAAGGAATGGTTTAATGCTTGGACCTAATTTAGAACTTTTAAGAGAGATGGCATTGAAAGTCGGATTAAAAATTACAGCATCAGGTGGAGTTTCGGGTTATAAAGATTTAATTTCACTTCTTGAGTTGACACCACTTGGCGTAGATTCTGTGATAATTGGTCGGGCTCTTTATGAAAACAAATTTCCTTGTCAAGAATTATGGCGTATTGCAGAATATGGAACAATAATATAATTTGAAAACGATGGAAAATGAAAACTTAAAAGTTCGAAGCAGTCTTTGGTCAAATATTTTTAAGCTCGAAAGCGACGAAGAAAAAATATTAGACCTTCTAAGAAACTTTCCTGCTTTTGCAGAGCTGAAAAGAAAAGAATTGAAGATGATTAGGAAATTGGTTCAGGTAAGAGAATATCTTCCTAACGAAATAATTTTCTACGAAGGTGACCCAGGCGTCTCAATGTTCATTATTGAAAGTGGAAAAGTTGAAATATATCATACATTTAAGTCTGGTATTAAACAAGAACTTGCATTGCTTTTTGCTGGTGATTTCATGGGTGAATTCAGTGTGATTGTTGAAGGAAATAGAATGGCAACAGCTCGCGCTTTAACTGAAACAAGACTTCTTATTATCTTCAGACCTGATTTACTTGAGTTAATTCAAAGAGAACCTTCTTTAGGTGTGAAAATTCTCTTAGGTTTCTCTAAAATTTTTGTTGACAAGTTAAGAAATCTGAATAAAGATTATCTGAATCTTTATGAACTCTTGCATTATGAAAAACAATTAGATAAGTGAGGTTCTTATGGAACTAAAGATTGAAAAAATTCTTGTTCCCGTTGATTTCTCTGAATATTCGAAAATGGCGCTCGATTACTCAATTGAATTTAGTAAGAAATTTAATTCTGAGTTGATACTAATTTATGTTATTGAACCAATTGTTTATCCAAGTGATTTTGGATTGGGACAAATTCCAATCAATCAAGTTGATTTTGAAATTCAATCAAAAGCTGAAGAAGAACTGAGCAAACTTATAGCAGAAAAAGTTCCATCAAATGTCAAAGCAACTTATGTTGTAAAAACAGGAAAACCATTCCTCGAAATAATTAATACTGCAAAAGAGCTGGATTGCGATTTAATCATTATTGCAACTCACGGACATACAGGAATTGAACACATTTTATTTGGTAGTACTGCTGAGAAAGTGGTGAGGAAATCGCCCGTGCCTGTCCTGACCGTTCGTGAGAAGAATACAAAATAATTAGTTCTTCCTATTCAAAATAAAGTTCACAAGTTCAATTAATGCCTGTCTGCTTTCGCTATTTTCGTATTTCGAAATTATGTCAATTGCTTTTGATGCAAATTCTTTAGCTCTTTGATTTGCATATTCGAGACCATTATATCTCGAAACAAATTCGAAAATTGAGTCAATATCCTTACTACTTAATCTTCCTTTAATCAGATTTTTAATATTTTTGACTTCATTTTTTTCAGCTTGTTTTAATGCATAAATGATTGGCAAAGTGAGTTTTTTATCTCGCAAATCGTTGCCCGTTGGTTTTCCCATGATTGAGGAAGTTCCTTCAAAGTCTAAAATATCATCTTTGATTTGGAAAGCGATTCCTAAATATTCACCAAACTGTCTAAAATCATCAATTACATTTTTATCTGAGGTAATGCTCATTGCTCCAATGGAAGTGCATGTGGCAAATAATGAAGCTGTTTTATCTGAGATGATTTTGAGATAAGTTTCTTCATCATTATTTAACTTTCTGATTTTTTGAATTTGTAATAGCTCACCTTCGCTCATTCTCTTCACAGTATTTGTAATGATTTTAAGAAAATCAAATTCATCATTATCAACAGCAATTTGAAGTCCTCGAGCTAAAAGATAATCGCCCATCAAAACTGCAATTCGATTCTTCCAAATTGCATTAATTGAAGGTAAACCTCTCCTCGTATCTGAATTATCCACTACATCATCATGCACTAAAGTTGCCGTATGAAGTAATTCTACTAAAACAGCACCACGATAAGTATGAATATTTACATCACCAAGAGTTTTCGCTGAAAGAAGAACCAAAGTCGGTCGTATTTTTTTCCCCTTCTGACGAAGAATATATCTAACAATCAACTCCACAAGGCCTACACGAGACCTCATCTGTTGTGAAAAATATTTTTCAAATTCTTTTAGCTCTTCTTTAATCGGTTCAATAAAATTTTTTAATTCTCTATCCTTCACTTCTTTTTCTCATTGCAAATTTTGAAACAAGTATACTTAATTCGTATAACAAAAATAAAGGTATTGCAAGCAACGATTGGTTAACTGGGTCAACAGTTGGAGTTATGATTGCAGCAAGAACAAGAATAAATACTATTGCAAATCTCCAATGCTTTCTCATAAACTTTGGTGTTAACAGTCCTAATTTAGTAAGAAAAAAAGAAAGCATCGGTAACTCAAAAACTACACCAGCTAAAATAATCAAACTTAAAACTACCGATAGGTACTCATCAATTGCAAATTTATTTTCAATTTCAGGTGAACCAAATGTGAAAGCAAAATTCAAGGAAAATGGTAACATAATAAAATAAGCAAAAGCTGCACCTAATAAGAAAAACAATGAAGTGAAAATTACAATTGATGAAACATATTTTTTCTCATGTTTATGTAATGCAGGTTCAATAAATTTCCAAATTTGATAAACAACCCAAGGTAAACTGATAATCAAACCACTAAATAAAGTAACTTGAAAATACAAAAACAATTGTCCAAAGGGTTTTAAGTTCTGTAATTTTACGCCAAATTTTTTTGCAGGATATAGCAAAATATCATTTATAATAGTATCAATAAAAAACCAACTTATGATTGAACAAACGACAATTCCCAACAATGATTTAATGAGCATCCATCTCAATTCTTCGAGATGCTCAATAAAAGTCATTTCTCGAAATTCATCGATAGGTTCGGAATTCTTCGTGTCCTGCTTCATTTAATATACTGAATTGAGCAACTCTTTATAGATTGGGAATTTCGAACAAAATTGTTTCACCTCTTGTCTTATTGAATTTAGCTTTGCCTCATCATTTATATTTTTCAATGCATTGTCAATAAATTCAAAAATTACATCCATCTCATCTTCTTTCATTCCTCGAGTTGTAACAGCAGGTGTTCCAATACGAATTCCACTTGTAACCATCGGACTTTGAGTATCGTAAGGAACCATATTTTTATTTACAGTAATGCCAGCTAAACCAAGAGCATCTTCTGCTTGTTTTCCAGTTAATCCTTTAGACCTTAAATCAATTAAAATTAAATGATTATCTGTTCCACCAGTTGTAACTTTATAACCATTTTCAATAAATCTTTCAGCTAATCTCTTTGCGTTTTTAATTACTTGATTTGAATATTCCTTAAATTCTGGTTTTAATGCTTCTCCAAATGCCACTGCCTTGGCAAGAATAACATGCATCAAAGGTCCACCTTGGATACCAGGCATTACATTAGAATCAACAATTTCAGACATCATCTTAAGTCTACCACTCTTCGGAGCACGAATACCTTCTCTGTTCTCAAAGTCTTTACCTATCATAATCATTCCACCACGAGGTCCTCGTAAAGTTTTGTGCGTAGTAGTTGTAACAAAATCACAATAAGGTATAGGATCATTTAACAATTTAGACGCAATTAGACCAGCAGGATGAGCAATATCTGCAATCAAATATGCATTAATTGAGTCAGCTATTTCTCTAAATTTTTTGTAATCCCAATCTCTTGGATAAGCACTTGCCCCAATTACAATTGCCTTTGGTTTATGTTGTTTTGCGAGTGATTCTACTTGATCAAAATCTACTAATTGATTGTCTTCTCTAACATTATAAGAAATAACCTCAAAAAATTTTCCACTGAAATTTACAGGAGAACCATGAGTCAAATGTCCACCATGAGCTAAATTCAATCCCATAATTTTATCGCCTGGTTTCAAAATTGAGAAGTACACTGCCATATTCGCCTGAGAACCTGAATGAGGTTGAACATTAACATACTCACAACCAAATAATTTTTTCACTCTTTCTCTGGCTAAATCTTCTGCCATATCAACAAACTCACATCCACCATAATATCTTTTACCAGGATAACCCTCTGCATATTTATTTGTTAAAACAGAACCGAGAGCTCGGAGCACATCAAGACTTACATAATTTTCAGATGCAATTAATTCAAGACCTTCTTCCTGACGGAGAATTTCTTTGATTAAAATTTCTTGTGCTTCTATATCATTTAATTTTACTTCTAACATTTGTATCTCTCTTCTATGTTTGTGATTTTGTTTATTCTTCGCTCGTGTCTTCCACCTTCAAACTTAGAATTGATGAAGGCTTCGAGAATCTCTTCAGGTGAGTCTTGCAAATTTATTCTTGCGCCAATTGCAATAATATTTGCATTGTTATGAGCTTTTGCAAGTTGAGCCATTTCCTTAGATGTACAAAGTGCAGCTCGAATCCCAGGAATTTTATTTGCAGCAATTGAAATTCCAATTCCTGTTCCACAAATCACACAACCAAAATCGCAATTATTGTTAACAACTTCTAAAGCAACTGCTTCGCCGTAATCGGGATAATCACAACTCTCTTCAGAGAAACATCCTTTATCTAAAACTTCAAAGCCTTTCTGAGTTAGAAAGGCTTTGAGTTTTTCTTTTAATTTAAAACCTGCGTGATCTGAACCGATTGCAACTTTCATAAAATTATGGAACAGTTATATTCTTACCAATCCAGTTATAACATGGACCTTCAATTTTAATAGTTGTACCTGATTTTAATTTTCTGAAGAAGTAATCTTCTTTTGTTGGAACAGACGATGCGAGTGATTTGATTGCTTCATCTGCAATTGATGCAACACTTGGGTCTATGCTCTTTGCTTTTCGATATGTATCTACTGCAAGTTGTAAAACTACTTTATCCATAAATTCAAAACTACCACATCTTTGGACTGCTGCTTGATAAAGTGTTGCTTCGTAGATATAAGGCAATCCCCAATTTTTATCAATCTCTGCTGCTCGATAAAAATAAGTTCTTGCAGTAGCTAATTGACCTAATTCTTTATAGCAAATTCCCATATTCAATGGATATTCTCGAACCTTAGGATTAAGTTCGATAGCTTTTTTATAAGCTTCAATTGCTTTTTGGAATTTTTCCGTTTTTTGATAACAAGTAGCAAGACGAGACCAATAAGTTTCAGAATCTGAGACTTTCTTCACCAAAAACTCAAGTGGTTCAATTGCTTTTTCATATTCACCAGTTTGATAAGTTATTGAAGCATATTGCCAAGCTTTTTGTAGATTATCTCTATCCAGTTTCCAAGCATTGTAAGTAATCTCGATTAATTGTTCAATATTTTCAGCTAAGGATTTCATTCGTTCGAGTGGAACTGGATTATTCGGGTCTTTTGATGACGCTGCTTGATAGATTTCAAAAGCTTTAAGACGATAATCATTTTCATTGGTAGCAAGTTTAACATAAAGAAGACCTAAGCGATCCACATAGTAGAAATCTAAGTCTTTATCAAGTTCATAAGCTTTTTCATAAGCTTTAATTGCTTCTTCCTCTCGTCCTTGATACCAAGTTTCAAGATAGTATCCCATCTTTTTATAGTAATAAGCAGCATTTTCAGGTTGAGTTTTTATTGCTAAGTTGTAAATATACATTAAGGTATCAGCATACATTTTTTTTGTTTTTTCATCTGCATTAGTTGAATCGTGGAGATAAACAAGACAATCTTCCATTCGTAGAAAAATAGTTTTGAATTTTGATGGGTCAATTTCCAAAATTTCAAAACCATAAGGTAGTGCAGTTTCATAATCACCGTTTTTATGATATTCAGCAAAAAGACTCCATCGTCTATAAATTTTTAGTGTGTCTGGTTGAACTGATTGACTTAAAAGATCTGAACCGAATAATAAAATCATTAATGCTGCGAAAAGTGAAATTTTAGTTTTCATTTTTTTACCTCAAAATTTTATTCTTCACTTCTTACAAACCAAAGTTCTGCAAAATTTATTCCAACCCAAAAGTTGAAAATTGATTCTTTTACAAGATTAGAATCAACTTTACCTCTTATCGAATACTGAAAACCTAAATCTATTAAATTCAACTTATCGATTGGAAGTGAAACGCCTGCTTTCAACCCATATTCATTTATTTTTTCATTATTTACAGCAACTCCTAAGTTTTTATAAAATACACCCATTCTATAAGTTATTGCTTCGTAAAATTTCTCAGGTCTTGCAATTGGTAAATACTCAAATCCAATTGAAAAATAATTCTGATTCACTAAAGTATAATTCGATTGAAAAGTTGTATTCAATTTTGTCCAATCCTGATTTAAATAATCTACATAGACATTCATTCTATCATTTAACTTTGTTAGCAAACCAAATGAAATTTGTGCAGGAACGGTTGTTTTGTAGGAAGCTTCACCTGTTGTATCAATAAAAATTCCTTGCTTTAAGTCAGTTCTTTCAACATTCAAATTTGCACTTGTTAAATAACTAACTCCAATTCGAAGTTCCCGTACTGGTAAATCATCAAAATATTTTTTTAGATTTTCTGAAATATATCCAAACCTTAAAGCAAAACCTTTATAAGTAGTCTCTGTTGTAAAAACTGGATTTATGAACGAAGTATTTTGAAACTCGGTTGATAATTTATTGTTGATTGTGCCAATTAGGAAATTAGAAGATACACCAATTGCACCATACTCTTTGATTTTATAAGATAAACCGAAATGATAACTTGTAATCCCTCCAAGTCCTTCATACTTAACTTGATAAGGAATTGTATCAAAATAGCTTTGTGGAGATAAAACTTTGTAATTAACCCTTGTAAATGGCGAGATACCACCACTTAAAACTATTCCATAATCTCTTTGAATTGGAAAAGCAAAAAGTAAGTAATCGAAAGATGCAGTTCGTATACTGTTCTTAGATTTATTGTCAGAATAACTATTCCAATTATAGTTAAGAGAACCTAAAAACTTTACAAAACTAAGTTGATAATTACTTGCAGGATTCAATGGGTTTATATCAAAAGCATCAGCACCAGCTAATCCCAATCCGAAACCACTTCGTCGAGCAGTTGGATTTAAATTTAATTCCCCTAAACCAAAATTAGAATAAATTGAAACCGATTGAGCTAAAACAAGATTAACAAAAATTAAAAGCGTTAGAAAAATTTTTTTCATTTTCTTGATGAGTAATTAATAATTAGTTGTGGTCGTTTTTCAAAAATAGCTGCTTTAGGACCATAAAAGACAAATTCATCTACACCACCATCAGGGTCACGAGTTGATAATAATAGACCTTTGTTTGAGTTATTATCAATCCATTTCTGGACATAATAATTTATTTGACCTTCGTAATATCCACCAGTGGTTTTGGATAAGACAAATGTTACAGCACTATCAATTGAAATATTTGTTGAGTCCGTTATGTATTGAACTAAAATGGAATCATGTCTCGAAGTACCAAACCGAGATGAAAGAGTATCAAGATATAAACGAATAAAAGCCGAATTCACTATTGCGTTTTTTGGAATATTTGTTAAATCAAAATAAATGAATGATTTTGTTTTCACACCAGATTGAAGTTTTATTTTTTCATCAAGTGTTACTATAGTCGAAGAAGTTTCAATGACATGCAAATCGGCATCAACATAAAAAATAAGCGAATCAGTTTTGGAATTATACTTTGCCACAACTTCCATTACAATTGGGTCACCAACATAATACGCATTAGACGAAGCAAATCCTTTGATATAACTTGTAGTTAAAGTAGGCGTAAGTAAAATCCCTTGTAATTTCTTTGAAGAGTCCAAAGCTACTCGTTGAAACCAACCTAACACCTTATTTGTATCTAATTCACAATAGTATAATGTATCTGCATCAATACTTCGAGTCAAAATATTATCTTGATCTATTTCGTACCTTCCACTTTTCAAACTATCAATCGTAAATTTATATTCTTCAAAGAATGTGTAAACTTCTTTGATTTCCATTCCAAATCTGTTTGATAAAGTATCTCCAAATTTATAGACAGGATTCATTTTAATTCTTGCAGATGTAATGGAGACTTTGTTATTCTTAACAGCATCTCTTAACTCGCTTGACAGACCAATTCTGAATCTTATTAACGCATGAGCAGTTAAATCGTTATATCTTCCAACTAAAATTCTTCGAGTGCCTCCAAGGATATCGTGTTGATTAAGTTGTTTATGATAAATCCACACACTGTCTCGAGTGGAATCAAATCTTTTTACAATTAAAGAATCTATGGGATTAAGCAGATTGTAACCTGTAATGGTAGGATTTTCAGAGCAAGAAATTAAAAACAAAGAAATCGAAACAATAGAAATTAATTTCAGTAACCAGAATAAAGATTTAATCTTTTTCAAATTTATTTAGTGTCCTTTAATAATTTTTTATATAACTCAATATACTTTTTAGCTGAATTATACCAACTGAAATCTTTGGACATTGCATTCTTCATTAATTTATACCAAGTCTCTTTGTCATTATATAACTTTAAAGCTCGCTTAATTTCTTTCATCATGTCTTCGACTTCATACTTTTTGAATACGAACCCTGTTCCATCACCATTATTCCCATTTATTCGAACAACAGTATCAGCTAAGCCACCTGTGTAACGAACAATTGGAATTGTTCCATACTTCATAGCGTAAAGTTGAGTTAAACCACATGGTTCATATTTAGAAGGCATTAGATACATATCTGCCCCAGCTTCAATTAAATGAGCAAGCTCTTCATTGAAACCATAGTAAAAAGCGAATTTTTTCGGGTATTTCTTCTGAACCTTCTCAAAAAACTGTTGATATTTTTTATCACCAGTTCCAAGTAAAACATATTTTACATCAAGACTAAGCAATTCATCAATTGCTTTTTCAATTAAATCAATACCTTTTTGCTCAGCTAATCGTGAAATTGTTCCAATCACGGGGATATTCTCATCAACTGGAAGTTTTAAGTATTCAAGAAGAGCTTTTTTATTTTCAAGCTTACCAGACAAATCTTTTACACTATACTTAGCTCGAATATAAGAATCAGTTTCTGGATTCCAGATTGAATAATCTACACCGTTTATGATTCCATAAAAATCATTTTTTCGCTTCTTCAGTGTGTTTTTGATTATTCCACCAAGCTCATCAATTGTACATAACTCATCTGCGTATTTTTCGCTAACAGTTGTAACCGCATCAGCGTAAACAACGCCTGCTTTTAAGAAGCTTATAGAACTTCCATCGTTGACCGAAATTTCGCTCAATACATAATCAGGTAAGCCAGTTAATTTAAAGACTTCTTTAGGAAATATTCCTGGAAATTCAACATTATGAATTGTGAAAACTACTTTTGTATCTTTTAAGATTTCCAAATCACCGTAAACAGTTTTAAGGTAAGCAGGAATTAATCCAGTTTGCCAATCATTGCAATGGATTATATCAGGTGTCCATCCTAATTTCTTAATCATTTCCATTATACCTTTAGCGTAAAGAATAAATCTTTCGTGATTATCAGCATAATCCTTTTTATTATTTGGATCCTGATACAATCCTTTACGAGAACCAAAATACTTTTGATTGTCAAAGAAATATAGTTGCACCTTTGTCTTATTTCCAACTAAGAAACAAGACCGCATACTAACTAATTCTATTTCATTACCGAGATGAATTGGAATATCTTTCAAACGAACAATTTCATGTATTTTGAACTTTCGTTCATCAACTGCCCCGTATTTTGGAAGAACGAGACGAACTTCATTGCCCAGCTCCATTAAGGTTTGAGGCAATGCAGCTGATACATCCGCTAAACCACCAGTTTTAACGAATGGAGATGCTTCCGATGTGATGAAAAGGATTTTCAAACTTTTATTCTTCATTTTTTAAACAAAATTTTTCACAAAAATAAAAAAATATTGAGGGATTTACAATTTTTAGAAAAAATTAATTTTACACAAAAATTTTCAAACTCGACCATCAATTAACTAAGCAAATTTCTTTTTTCATTTATTAAAAAACTTTAAAAGAAATCTGTAATTCATTGAAAAACTTGTTTTTATCATTAAAAAAAATTATTATTACACTATAAAAAAAGAGGTTAACATGAAAACTGCATACTATAAAATTTTCTTTTCTTTAGTATTCGGGGCTTTTTTATTTTTTGGATGTTCTGCCTCTGAAGTGACTGAAGAATACGAAGCTGGACAAAAAGATGTAACTTATAAAACTGAAACAAAAACACAGACTGAAACCAAGCAAACTCAACAGGAAAGCAATATTGTCATCACAACCCAACCTGAGTATATCCCTCAAGGACCACCAACACCACCTCCACCTCCAGTGAAAGTATCCCTCGAAGCTGAAAAACCAACCACACCCGAGATGACTACTGAAAGCAAGGTCGGTCCTCAATATTTATATAAAGTACAAGTCTTTGCATTTAAGAGTAGATTGAATGCGGAAAATCAGGCAAAGAAAATTAGAGAGAGAATGCCTGATCAGCAGGTATATGTTGAATTCCAGGATAATTTGTACAAAGTTCGCTTAGGCACTTATTCCAAATGGGAACACGCTAAAGGAATTAAAGACGCTTTATTTAATTTGGGTTATACTGATAGTTTTATTATTACTGAAGTGAAGTGACCTTGAGATATTATATTTTTTTAATCCTTGGGTTGTTGATACTTCTCAATGGATGTTCGTCCAAAATTGAACAAAAAGATTCTGAATTGAGTAAAGAGCAAGTGGATTTAAGTAAGATTGATCCACTTGCTCAATTTAATATTGAAGAAGAATCGCTCAAAGATTTTGATACTTTCAAAGGTTATTCAGAGAAAAAGATTAAAACCAAAGAAAAACAAAAATCAAAAGAGCAAATTCCCCCATCAGTTTATTATGTTCAAGTTGGATTAACAGATACATACGAAGAAATTTTGCAATTAAAAAATCAAATTACTTTGTTATTCCCCGATGAAAAAATTGAAATAAAATATGATGCCCCCTTTTATCGAATTCTGATTGGTCCTTTCAAGTCCAAATCTGAAGCAACAGAAATTTTCAGTATATTGGAAAGTAAAAATTTTTCTTCAATCAGAATTCGAACTGAAACTTCAAAGTAAATTCAAATCAAAAATGAAAATACTTCTTTATCGTGCAAACCAAGTTTTAACCTGCAAAGCAGAGAATGGAAAATTCAAACGAAAATACGAATTAAATAATCTTGGTCTCCTTGAAGATAGTTCAATTATAATCGAAGATGAAAAAATTTCAGAAATAACTTCGTCAAAGTCTTTTGACAAATCTGATTTCGATTTAGTGATAGATTGTAGAGGTAAGGTAATTCTTCCTGGATTAATTGATAGTCATACTCATTTAATTTTTGACGGTTCAAGAGCTGATGAATTTGAGTTAAGATTAGCAGGAAAGAGTTATGAAGAAATTGCTCAGTTAGGTGGTGGAATTGTTAAAACAGTAAGAGCTACAAGAAATTCATCAAAAGCGGAATTAAAAAAACTTGCTCTTTCAAGAATCAGAGAAGCAATTTCACACGGCATAACAACCATCGAAATAAAGAGTGGATATGGTTTAGATTACGAAACCGAAATTAAAATGCTTGAATGTGCAAATGAATTATCTTTGGAAACAAATCTTGACATAATTCCAACTTTTCTTGGTGCTCATACAATACCAGTTGAATTTAAAAACAATCACAAAGAATATATTTCTCTCATTACCCAAAAATTAATTCCTGAAATTAGCTCTAAAAAACTTGCAAAATTCTGTGATGTATTTCTTGAGAAAACCGCATTTTCAGTAGAAGAATCAAAAGACATTTTATCAACAGCAAAGCAATATGGACTTCAACTCAAACTTCATTGCGATCAATTCAATTCGATTGGTGGTGTTCAGCTTGGGATAGATTTAAATGTAACAAGCATTGATCATTTAGAAATGATTACTGATGATGATATAAATAAACTTTCACAAACTGATATCGCTGCCGTAATCTTACCAGGTGTTTCTCATTTTCTCAAAATTCCTTTTGCACCTGTTAGAAAAATGATTGATGCAGGATGCATTGTTGCAATCGCAACAGATTTTAATCCAGGTTCATGTACATCACAAAATCTTCCATTAATGATGCATTTTGCAGCTTTGTACAATGGAATGAAATTAAACGAGACTATAAACGCCGTGACAATTAATGCAGCTTATTCACTTGGAATTGAAAAAAATTTTGGTACTATAGAACCTAATAAAATAGCAGATATAATTATTCTAAATACAAATGACTACAAGAACTTAATCTATTATTTTGGAAAAAATTTTGTTCAAACAGTAATAAAAAGAGGTAAAATAATATATGAAAGAAATAATTGAATGCGTACCTAATTTCAGTGAAGGACGTAATCAAGAAACAATTAACGCAATTGCAGAAGCAATTAAAAATACACCAAATTGTAAATTGTTAAATGTTGAACCAGACAGAGATTACAATCGAGTTGTTGTGACTTTTGTTGGGACAAAAGAGGGTGTATTAAATGGTGCAATTAACGCATCTGTAATTGCAGCTGAACGGATTGATATGACTCAACATAAGGGTGAGCATCCCAGAATTGGTGCAATTGATGTAGTTCCTTTTATTCCAATCAAAAATGCTTCGATTGAAGATTGTGTAGAAATCTCAAAACAGTATGGAAAAATAATTTCAGAAAAATTAAACATTCCAGTTTATCTATATGAATACTCAGCTACTAAACCAGAAAGAAAAAATCTTGCGGATATAAGAAAAGGAGAATATGAAGGATTAAAAGATAAGTTGCTCGATCCAAATTGGTATCCTGATTTTGGTAAACCAGAATTCAACCCAAAATTAGGTGCAACAGTAACTGGTTGTAGATTTTTCTTAATCGCTTATAATGTGAACTTGAAAACAACTGATGTTAAAATTGCCGATGAAATTGCAGGTATAATTAGAGAGTCAGGCAAACCGATGAGAGATGAACAAGGTAATGTCGTAAAAAAAGATGGAAAAACTGTACGCATTCCAGGAAAGTTCAAAGCTGTGAAAGCGATGGGTGTATCGCTCGAAAAATTTGGTATAACTCAAGTCTCTATTAATCTTGTAAATTATAAAATAACAAACATGCATCAAGTTTTTGAAGCAGTAAAAGAAGAGGCAAGTAAATTTGGTGTTGAAACTTGGGGTAGTGAAATTGTTGGACTTGTTCCGCTTGAAGCTATTTTGGAAGCAGGAAAATTTTATAATCCAAATTCTGATAATGAGAATGAATTAATTAACACTGCTATCGAAAAATTAGGATTGAGTAATCTTGCACCTTTCAATCCAAAAGAAAAAATCATAGAATATTTAATTGAGGAGTAAACATGGACTTAAACAAATCATTACAAAGTTTTATTGACGAAATTGCTTCATCTTCACCTACTCCTGGTGGAGGAAGTGTTTCTGCATTTTGTGGAGTTCTTGGTTGTTCACTTGGTTTAATGGTTTGTGCTCTTACGATTGGAAAAAAGAAATATGAAAATGTTCAAGAAGAAATTTTAAGTATAAAGAATAATCTTGAAAGTTATAAGAATTCATTCCTTGAACTCTACGATAGCGACTCAAAAGCATTTGACGAAGTAATGGATGCCTTTAAACTTCCAAAAGAAACTGAAGAACAAAAGAGACTTAGAACAGAAACAATTGAGAAAGCAACGGTCAAAGCAACTGAAGTCCCAATCAAAGTAATTGAAACTTGTAAAAATGTTTTGAAAGATTTAGTGAGATTGAGTGAAATTGGTAATCAAAATTCATTAAGTGATGCTGGTGTTGCCATTCAATTAATCAAAACTTGTGCTGAAGGTGCGATGTTAAATGTAATGATTAATACAAAATCACTTAACGACCGTGACCGAGCAATGAATTTAGTTTTAAATGCTGCTCAAATCTTAACCGAAATTGACAAAATATCCGATGAAGCACTCAATTCAATTAAAAAGAAATTAGAACTATGAAAAACTTAATTGCATCTTATTTTTTTGTTTTACTTACATCTATTTCCCTTTACTCTCAATCAAAAGTAAAACTTGGAATAGATGTTTTGAAAGAAGACTATGAGTTCTTAAAAGGTAAGAGAGTTGGATTAATTACTAACGCAACTGGGGTCGACTCAAAGTTAAATTCTACAATTGATATAATTTATAATTTACCTGGCGTGAAGTTAGTTGCTCTTTTCGGACCAGAGCACGGTGTTCGTGGTGATATTCCTGCAGGAGAAAAAATTGAATCTTATAAAGATGCAAAAACTGGTCTAACAGTTTATTCACTTTATGGGAAGACAAGAAAACCTACCAAAGAAATGTTAAAAGATATTGATGTATTAATTTATGATATTCAAGACATTGGTGTTCGTTCATATACTTATATTAGCACGATGGGACTTGCAATGGAAGCTGCTGCCGAAAATAACATTCAATTCGTAGTGTTAGATAGACCAAATCCACTGACAGGTGAAAAATTTGAAGGCTCAATTGTTCGAAAGGAGTTTATTTCTTTTATTGGTCAATTTCCTATTCCCTATGTTTATGGTTTAACATGCGGAGAACTTGCTCAGATGATTAACAGTGAAGGTTGGTTAAGTAATGGTGTGAAATGCAATTTGAAAGTAATTAAAATGAAAGGATGGAAAAGATGGATGAGATGGGAAGATACTGGTTTGCAATGGGTTCCTACTTCTCCACATATTCCGCATTATTATTCTGCACAGTTTTATGCAGCATCTGGAATTTTAGGTGAACTTGGTGTGATATCTGAAGGTGTTGGATACACTCTCCCCTTTCAACTTCTCGGTGCTGATTGGATTGATGAAGTTGAGGTTTCAAAGAGATTGAATCAACTAAATTTACCTGGAGTAAAATTTAGACCAGTTGTGTGGCGACCATTCTACGGAAGATTTCAAGGAAAAATTTTACGAGGTGTTCAAATTCATATTGAAGATTTCAAAAAGTGTAATTTGACTTCCATTCAATTTTATTTTTTACAAGAATTAAAAAAATTATATCCTGATAAAGAAATCTTTCAAATGGCAGATTTTGAACGAATCCGCTCATTTGACCTTGCAACAGGTTGGGATGAAATCAGAAAAATATTTAGCAAAAATTACACTTATGATTCGATAAAGAGTTATTGGGAAAAAGAAGCAGATGAATTTCAAAAAAAAGCTGTTAAGTATTTTCTTTATTAATATTTTGATTCCAGTTTCCTTATTTAGTCAGATTGCTTTTTTAAGTTTTGAAAACAAATCGAGCTATAAAGGAAACTGGAATCTTTCCTACGACCTACCTGATTTTATTTCAGATTATCTAAGAGAAAAATACACATCAATTATTCTTTCACCTTCTACAACTGAAAATTTGATTAAAGAAAATTCTGAGATAAGTTATCAAGAGTTTTTAACAAACAAAGGCATTAAATATCTTATTGAAGGAATCATTCTCAACTTTTCAATTAATCGTTCAATTGCTGGCGAACCAAAAGTTGCACAGTACGAATCTTATTCAAACAACATAGAGGTTGAATTTAAAATCACAGATTTGAGAACAAATAAAATTATTTTTCAACAATCTCTTGAACAAAAAACTTCTGACCTTGGAGTTGGTTTAACCATATTTGGTCGTGAAACAGAAACTAAAAAAGAATTTGAACAATTAGAAAAAATTAAATTCGGGTCAGATGAATTCCTAAAGACTTTAGTTGGAAAAAATCTTCTTAAACTTTGTGAAAAATTTTCATCAAAAGTTGAAACAATTATTGAGTTACAACAAAATTTTAATCAAACCGAAAAAAAGCTCGACACAACAAACTCAAAACTGAAAAGAAAGATTCTTACTGGAGAAATTTTATTTGTAGATGACGATACTAAAGAAGTATTCGTCAATCTTGGTAAGAAAGAAAATCTTCAAGTTGGAATGATACTCCCTGTTTTCGCAAGTGGAGATTCAATATTTGACAAAACTACAGGAGAATTTTTAGGAGTTACTGATAAGAAAATTGGAGAGATTGAAATTATTGAAGTGCGAGGTGATAGATTTTCGTTAGGCATAATTAAGAACGAAAAAGAAAAGATTTCAAAAGGTAATAAAGTAAGAAAAGTTGAAATTTCATCGGAATAGTTCATTCAGATTAAAATTCACATCTGTGGTGGGCCATCGTGATTTAACTTTTATTGTATCTTTATAATATGCAAATGGTTGTGCAAAATATTTGTCGAGTTTTGTTTCCTTATTTATTGGAATAGATAATTTCATCAGATAAGAACCAGGCAAAACATTCTTTATCTGATATTTTTCACTTTCGACTGCTAATTTGTAAACATTTTTTTGATTAACATTCTTCAACTCTAACAAAACTCTTCCAGCTAAGTTTTTATTCCTAATCTGTCCCGATACACTGCCATAGTCAGATTCAGAATTAGTTTCAATTGTTCTCTTCACAGTTGAATCAATTCTATTTCCAGCTAAATCTTCAAGTTGTCTTAAATCTACTTTCAAAATAATTTTATCTTTCTGCCTAAGCTCACTAAACGATAAAATGAAACTCGAACTATCAAATCTCGAAACATTAAAATTAACAGATTTCCCAGTTGTATCTTCAACAATAATTGAACTTTTGAAATCATCATAACGAACGAAATCATTGAAATAAAGAGAGCAAAGAGGATTAAAATATTCCATTACATTTGTAGAAAAATTACAAGTAAGATTAATTAAGTTAATTGGAAGAGTATCCTTATCTGCTTCTACATAAAATTTATGTGTTGATTTTTCCATTTCATTTCCAGACAAATCTCGCGCACCACTGATTTCAATTTTATGGTCTGTCCTATTTTGTAATTGCTCGGTAACTAATATCAATGAGTTCTTATCAACAGAATAAAAACCAAAAATTTTATACGAACGATTTAATGTGTCTCTTATCTCAATTCTCTCAAAGGAAATGGATTTATTATCAATTGGTTCATTAAAATTAATTCTTAAATGATTTAAGTCATCTACCTTAACAGAATTAACGACTGGTCTTATAGTATCTATTTTTGTTAATTCAAAAAATACTCCATCAATTGATTTTACAGTATCATTTAATTCATAATCACGAAAGGGAAAACCAATTTCATCTTCATTTATGTCAAATAACAAATTCTTCATTTGATCTCTAACAGCAATTATTCTGAATATTCCTTTTGGAAGACCTGTAAGATAGAAACTCCCATCTCTTGAAGTTTGACAAACAAAATCTGGTCTAATCGAATCATATTTTATAACTTGTCCCAAAGAATCAATTAGATAGAAAAATATCATCACACCATCTGGCTTTTCATCAAATACTTTACCTGAAATTACACCATCATCAATTTTATTTCCCGTTGAAAATCTAAGAGTAACAGATTCGGATAATTTATTACCTCTCAAATCAGTGATATCTGTTCCAAGTGTAACTACATAAGTTTTGTTCTCTTTTAATTTTTGTGGAAATAAAATTCGCAATTTTTTTCCAGACCACTTGAGCTCTGGTTCATCTTCTAAATACGGTGAAATAAAAATTGAGTTGGAAACATTTGTTTTATTTATGTATTCATTGAATTCAAATTCTACATATTGTTTATCAAAATTTGTTGTTCCTGATTCAGGATATGTTCGAATAACTGTCGGTGGATTTCGATCAACTGGACCACCATCTGGAGGAAGCTGATTTGCACAGCTAACAAAAAGAAAGCTTAATGTAATGATTGTTATCAGATTAATTTTCATTTTTTTGAATTTCTATATTCAATAACATTTTTTTGATGTTCTGAATAATTACGAGCAAACTTATGTGTTTCACCATCACCACTGGCAACAAAATACAAATAATTATGTTTCTCATAATTGATCACTGCGAGCAACGCATTTCTGCCTGGACAGTTTATTGGTCCTGGAGGTAAATCATAATACAAATAGGTATTGTAAGGAGAATTTATTTTCAAATGATTGTAAGTAACTCGATTCACTCGTTCACCTAAAGCGTAAACTACAGTTGGGTCAGCTTGAAGTTTCATCCCCTTTTTTAATCTATTTAAGTATACACCTGCGATAATTGGCATTTCATCAAAATTATTTGTTTCAGCTTCTACAATTGATGCAAGCGTAATTATTTGTTTTTTATTCATTCCAACTTTTTTTTCAAAAGGTTTAATTTTTTCATCATAAAATTTTTTGAATTCTGATGCTAATCTTTCAAGGACAATTTCAGGTTTGTCAAATTCAGCAAATTCATAAGTATCGGGCATCAAGTAACCTTCAAAGTTTATGTGGTCTACTTCGTATTTTCTTAACAGTGTTGAATCGCTTGCAACTCTTAAGAAATCATCTTTCTTGAAATCAAAAACTTTTTCAAACAATTCAGAAATTTCTTTTAAGGTTAAACCTTCAGGTATTGTTACATAAATGTTCGACAAATTTTTTCCCGTAACTAACACATTCAAATAGTCATAATTAGACAGACCATAATTTAATCGATGATAACCACTTTTAATTTTTCTTTCAGCACCTAAAATTTTTCCAACAGCAAGAAAAGCAGTTTTAGAATTAATTATTCGATGTTTATGAAGTGTGTCAGCAATTTCATGAAAACTCATTCCCTTTTTGATGTGAATAGTAATTGGTTCTTTTTGAATTAAGTCATTGTTGTTAAAGAACCAATTTAATCCAAACATCAAGAAGAGAATAAATGTAGCAATAATAATCAACCAATCTTCTACTTCAATTACTTCGATTACTTTATTTTTTTCCATTGAAATTAATTTGGAAATGGTTGTGTAATTTTATTTAAAAGATAATGCTCAGTTTGATAAGATTTTAATCCAGCATAGGCTATCATCGCTCCGTTATCTGTGCAAAGTTGTGGGGCTGGAACAAAAAGTTTTGAAGTTGAGGGTAATAGTTCAAGTAATTTTGCTTGAAGTGTTCTGTTAGAAGCAACTCCACCAACAACTGCTACATTGTTGACACCGAATTCCTTCACAGCTAAAATTGTTTTACGAACAAGTGCTTCAATCACAGCTTTTTGAAACGAAGCAGCAATATTTTTTTTGGTTTCTTCAGCTAAGCCATTTGGAAAATTTTTTTGAATGTATCGCAAGACAGCAGTTTTTAATCCACTAAAACTAAAATCATATTTTCCACTTAATTCAGCAATAGGGAAATTAACAAAATCATGATTACCATCTTTTGCTAATCTTTCAATAATTGCACCAGCAGGATAACTCAAACCAAGTAACTTACCGACTTTGTCGAAAGCTTCACCTGCAGCATCATCAAGTGTATTTCCAAGCTCTCTAACTTTATAATAATCTTCAACAAGAAATAAGGAAGTGTTTCCACCAGAAACAAGCAAAGCAATGTATGGAAAACTTAATTCTTCATTCTCAAGAAAAACAGAATAAATATGACCATCTATATGATTAACAGGAACAAAAGGAATATTTAATGACAAACTCAAACCATTGCCAAAACAATAACCAACAATCAAAGCTCCAATCAATCCAGGACCAGCGGTAGCAGCAATCAAATCAATATCTTCTAATGTTATTGAAGCATTTTTTAGTGCTTCGTTTAATAACGGTACAATTTTTTTTAGATGAGCTCGACTTGCAATTTCAGGAACTACTCCACCAAATTCAGAATGAATTTTTTGCGAATAAATTTCATTGACAATGATTTTGTTGTCTTGAATAATACCTATTGATGTTTCGTCACATGAAGTTTCGATTCCTAAGACTATCATCCTCTTTTTGAAAAAATATTTTTGATAATTGCAATTGGTAACTCAGGATTTTCTTTCATTCTTCTAATTGAATATTTATACCAATGGACTCCATAAGGAACATAAACTCGCACTTTGAAACCATCTTTTACTAATTGATCTCTCAAATCAACTTTCACGCCGAGCAACATCTGAAATTCAAATTGTTCATTTGTCTTATTGTATTTTTTAATTAGCTCTTTTGCGCCATTTATCAATTTAATATCATGTGTTGCAATTCCAACATAGATATTTTCTGAAAAAAGAAATTCTAATAATCTCAAAAAATTATCACGAATTTCTTGTTTACCTTTGAAAGCAATCTCTGCAGGTTCATTGTAAATTCCTTTGCATAATCTTACACTACTTGATTTTAATTCGTTCAAAGCATCTTTTAAATATTGGTCTGCTTTTCTTAAGTATGCTTGCATGACCATTCCGCAATTCGAAAATTCCTTTCTCAAATCTTTGAAAATTCTAATCGTATCAAGTGTGCAAGTTGAGTCCTCCATATCTATTTCGATGTAGTTATTCAACTCTTTCGCTTTAGTCAGAATCTTTTTCATATTATCTAAGCAAAGATTGTAATCGAGTTTAAGTCCAATTTGAGTTAATTTGATTGAAAGAGTTGATTTAAGATTTTCTCTGTTAATTGTTTCTAAAACTTTTATTGCTTCATCGACAGCAGCATTAGCTTCATCCACATTAGTAGTATCTTCACCTAAAACATCCATAGTTGCAAATATTCCTTTTGAATTTAATTCTCGAACTGTACGCACTGCATCTTCGAGTTTTTCACCTGCAATGTAACGAGATGCGAAAAGATAAATGAAAGATTTTGGAAAGAGTTCAACTACTTTGATAATTGCAGAATTTAGAAGTCTCACAAAGTCTCTCCCTATTTTTTATTTTCTGTAATCATTTTTATTAGGTTATAGATGAATTCAAATCTTTTGTGAAGTTCTTCGAGAGTACCATTATTGTAAATGACAAAATCCGAATGCTCTTCCGCAATATCAGGATCAATTTGATATTGTATGCGTTGATAAAATTCATCAGGTGTTGTCTTATCTCTTTCAATTGTTCGTTTGAGACGCAAATTCAAATCAGACTTTAGCAACACAATCAAGTCAAATTTTTTCTCAATACTTGCTTCGAAAACAAGAGCCGATTCTACAAAAACTCTTTTCCTATTTCGTTTATTAAATTCTTTCTGTGCGAGTCTTTGAATTTCAACGATTGTTGGTGGGTGAACTATTTTATTAAATTTTTTATAAAGCTCTGGATCGGTAAAAATTTGCGAGGCTATGAATTTTGTATTTAGCTCATTGTCGTTAAGGTAGGCTTGATTTCCAATTAGTTTGATTATTTGTTCTTTCACAATAGATTTGGTCGTCATTATCTTCTTTGCAACTTGATCCGAATTAATGACGACCTCATTTTTTTCTAACAGGTATTTTGAGAAGAGTGATTTACCTGTTCCAAGTCCACCAGTAATAGCAATCAAGAATTTATCTTTTGGCATTAATCAAAAAATTATTTCGCAAATGCAATTTTGCGAACTTCTCGAATAACTACAACTTTAATTTGACCAGGGAATTCCATCTCTTCTTGAATCTTTGCAGCAATTTCTTGTGCTAATTTTTCTGCTGCAATGTCATCTATCTTTTCATGTTCAACTACCACTCTAACTTCTCTACCAGCTTGAATAGCATAAGTTTTTGCAACACCCTCAAAAGATTTTGCAAGAGACTCAAGTTTTTCAAGTCGCTTTACATAAGATTCAAGTGGTTCTCTCCTTGCACCTGGTCTTGCACCACTTATTGCATCAGCTGCCTGAACTATTGCAGCAATTGGATGTTCCATCTCAACATCTTCGTGATGCGATGCAATAGCATTGACTACAATTGGATGTTCATTAAATCTTTTCGCTACTTCGGCACCTAACAAAGCATGAGGACCTTCAGAATTTTTATCTAAAACTTTACCAATATCATGAAGTATGGCACCTCTTTTTGCAAGAACAGGATCAAGTCCCAATTCAGCTGCCATTATTCCTGCTAAAACTGCTACTTCTTTGCTATGTTGTAAAAGATTTTGCCCGTAACTTTGACGATATTTCATCTTACCGATAAGTTTCACTAACTCTGGATGCATTCCATGAATACCAAGTTCAATTAAGGTGTTTTCTCCATCTTCAATAATTTGTTCTTCTAAATCAATTTTTACTTTTTCAACTACTTCTTCAATTCGTGAAGGATGAATTCTACCATCGGCAATTAATCTTTCAAGGGCAACTTTTGCAACTTCTCTTCTAAATGGATCAAATGCCGAAAGAATTACTGCTTCAGGAGTATCATCAACTATTACATCAACACCTGTTGCAGCTTCGAAGGCTCTAATATTTCGTCCTTCTTTACCAATGATTCTACCTTTCATTTCTTCATTTTGAATCTGAATTACACTCACCGTAGTCTCCACTGAATGATCAGCTGCTGACCTTTGAATTGCTTGAACAATAATTTTTTGAGCTTCTTTTTTTGCTTCAGCTTTTGCTTCATCACGAATTTGCTTAATCATTTGCTGAGCTTCTGTTCTGGCTTCATTAATTAAATTTTCCACCAGCATTTTCTTAGCTTCTTCCTGAGTCAGTCCAGCAATTTTTTCGAGTTTGAGAGTTTGTTCGGTTATTATGTTATTTAGTTGTTGAGTCTTATGCTCAAACTCGGCAATTTTTTCATTTAGTTTGTTTTCAAGCTCTTGAAGTTGTTTCTCTTTTTTCTCAAGAAGCTCTGTTTTTTTATCAATCGCTTCTTCACGAATTTTGAGCTGTCGTTCATAATTTTGAAGATTATTCTTCTTAGTTGTTACTTCCTGTTCGAAAGCTTGTTTTTTCTTGAACCATTCATCTTTAACTTCAAGAAGCTTTTCACGCTTAATGTTATTGGCTTCTCTTTCAGCTTCTTCGATGATTTTTTTTGCTTGTTTTTCAGCAGAAGCTATGCTCTGTTTTCCAACTTGAGAATTAAGTGCCCAACCAATAAAGAACAGAGCAATACTAAAAATCACAATCAAAGGTATCAGTATATAAAGTTCCATAAGCCATCTCTCTTTCTTTAATATTAAACCGCTCCAGAACTTCAAGATAGGAATTGAGAACCTATCTCTGACACAGTGGGTGTTAGCTCAAAAGCTTTTTACTTCCACCGAGCTAAGTGATTGTTTTCGCAACAAATTCACTTAGCTTCTCGCCATAAGCGAGTGAGGCCTGTAATACGCTCTTGAAGTCTAACTCCCTTGGTTTTAGGTGTTAGTCCTCAATTTTTTTCTTTAGAAGTCTGGAGCGGTTAGAAGTGAATCTTTTATTCGGAAATGCCTTCAAGAAGCAAATTTAATTTATTCAATCGCTCAGTTGCTTCTTGATAAGTTTTATTCGCTAAGTCTTTCTCAATATATAAATCGTTAGCAATATTTAATGCTGCAACTGTAGCGATTGTTTGTGGAGGTTGACCCATCATATCAGTACTTAAATCGTTCATCAAAGAATTTACATATGCGCTAACATCTTTAGCACGTTCTTCGTCTTCAACCACTAAAGTAAATTCTTTATCGAATATTTTAATTTTCAACTTTTTATTTGAAGACATTTCCAATGAGTTAATTGTTTAAGTATACTTCTATCCTCTCCAGAATCTCAGAAATACGGTTTTTAAGATTTTGTCTTTCTTTTTCAGAAATAACAACCGTATTTCTTGCTTTTTCCAGCTGATCCTTCAAATTTTCAATTTCTTTTTCTTTTTCGCTTAACTGACTTTTTAATTCGTTCAGCTGGCTTTGTAAATTTAATAATTCGTTTCTTAATTCTGAATTCTCTTTTTTTACACTATTATATCGGACAATAAATTCTTGAAGATTTTTTTCAAGTCTTGATAGTTCTTCTAAAAATTTTGTCCGATTTGAATTTTCCATTAATTAAGTTTCCTTAACTCAATGTTAAATTCTTTTTCAAGTGCTTTTGTTATTCGACCAATTTTTTCTTCAACTTCTTCGGCAGTTAAAGTCTTTTCGTAAGATTGAAATTCTAATCGTATTGCCAAACTCTTTTTATTCGATTTCTTCGGATCAAAATATAAATCAAATAGATAGACATTTATTAACAACTTATCTGCGGACTTCCAAATTGTTTGTTCAATTTTTTCATAAGGAATTTCATTATCAACAAAAAAGCTTATATCTCTTTCAACTTTCGGATAATTTGATAATTTTCTAAAACTTACTTGTTTAATCGGTAAATTTCTAAGTAAATCTAAATCAAACTCAGCAATGAAAACTGGTTTTTCTACATCAAATTTTTTGAGATAATTTTCATGCATTTTATATAAAGAACCTATGTAAGTCTTATCAATAAATACTTTAATTTCAATGGAATAGAATTCATTTTCTGAAGCATAATAAGAAGTGAAATTAATATTGTCAAGCGACAACTTTTCTAATAATGCTTCAACTAATCCTTTTAAATAAAATATATCTGATTGAATTGCGTTTTCTTTCCAATTTTTATCAACTAACCTTCCAGTTAAACATATAGCGAGTTTTTCTATCTCAACATAATCATCAATATTTTCAACTTTATCTTTTTTAGCAATCATCACTCGACCAATTTCAAAAAGTTGCAAATCAAATTCACCGAAACGGTGATTTAAGGCAACTGTTTTAATCAAACCTGGAATTAGACTCGGTCTTAAATTGGAAAGTTCTTGACTGATAGGATTCAAAATTTTTACTGATTTTAATCCATCAAAATTCGCTTCTTCTTCACTTAATAAGGTATTGTTCATCACTTCATACAAACCATAACCAGTCAAAATTTCTCTGATTTTATCCTCGTATCGTTGCTGAATTTTTTCAATTGAAATTTCAAAATTAATTCGAGAGTCACCAGGAATCTTATCGTAACCATATATTCGAGCAACTTCTTCGATTAAATCTATCTCCCTTGTTAAATCTGGTCTATAGGAAGGTATAGTGCAAAGTAAAATATCACCATTCGTTTTCTGAACTTGAACTCCTAATCTTTGTAATATGTCAGCTACTTCATCACGTGTCAGCTCAATTCCAAGTATTTTATTTGTTCTTGAAATTCTTAATTCAATTTCAATATCATCGAACTTGACAGGATTTTCATCAATGTAACCAGAGACAATTTCTCCACCTGCAAGTTCAGCAATTAGTTGTGCAGCTCGATTTGCTGCAAACAAAGTATTTTTATAATCAACACCTCTTTCAAATCTGTAAGATGACTCAGAAGTCAAACCAAGTTTTTTGCTTGTTCTTCTAATACTTTTTGGATTAAAATAAGCACTTTCAATAATTACATCTTTTGTCTGCTCAGAAATTTCTGAGTTAGCACCACCCATTACTCCAGCAATTGCAATCTTCTTTTTTGCATCACAAATCATCAACATTGATGAGTCAAGAATTCTTTCTTTTCCATCAAGTGTAATAAATTTTTCTCCATCATCAGCATTTTTAACAATAATTTTATTACCTTCAACAAGTCTTGCATCAAAAGTATGCAATGGCTGACCAAGTTCTAACATCACAAAATTTGATACATCAACTACATTGTTTATTGGTCTTATACCGACATTTAACAAATAGTTTTTTAACCATTGTGGAGATTCTTTAACCTTTACATTTTTAACCATTCTTGCACAATATCTTGGACAATCTTTCTCATTTAAAATTTCTACTGAAAGATATTTTTCAATCTTTTCGTCACTTTCAACAATATTAATTTTTGGAAGGACATATTTTTTCTTAGTAATGGCAGAAAGTTCTCTTGCAATCCCGATATGACTTAAAGCATCAGGCCGATTTGGTGTAATACCAATCTCTAATACAAAATCATCCATACCAAGATATTCTTTGAATGGCATTCCAACTGGAGCTGAATTATCAAGAACTAATATTCCTGTGTGATCTTCTCCTAATCCTAATTCTTTTTCGCTACAAATCATACCGAAAGATTCAACACCACGAATTTTTGCTTTCTTTAACTTCTCACCTGTTCCAGGTATTACAAGACCAATTGGAGCAAAAACAATTTTCTGACCAACCTCAACATTTGGTGCACCACAAATTACTTGATGGACTTCTTTACCGTCGTTTACTCTACAAACGGTAAGTTTATCAGCATTTGGATGCTTCTCTTTCGAAATTACTTCACCTACTACAAAACCTTCCAAAGATTTACCAATCTCTTCAATTCCTTCTACTTCGAGACCTGCATTGGTCAATATATTCTTTAAATCCCAAACTGTGTAGTTTGAAATATCAATGTAATTTTTCAACCAATTAAGTGATACTTTCATATTCCCCTGAATTGTCTTAAAAATCTTAAATCATTCTCAAATAAAATTCTAATATCATCAATCCCATATTTTAGCATTGCAATTCTTTCGATTCCCATTCCAAAAGCATATCCAGTGTAAATTTCTGGGTCATAGTTAACAGATTGAAAAACATTTGGATCAACCATCCCACAGCCAAGAATTTCAAGCCAGCCAGTGTATTTACAAAGTCTACATCCTTTTCCTTTGCAAATAATACAACTTACATCCATCTCTGCACTCGGCTCAGTAAATGGGAAAAAACTCGGACGAAATCTAATTGAAACATCAGAACCATAAAACAATTTTGCGAAATTAATTAGTGTACCTTTAAGCTCTGCAAAAGTTACATGTTTATCAACATACAATCCTTCAACTTGATGAAAGATACAATGACTTCGAGCTGAAATCGCTTCGTTCCTAAAAACTCGTCCAGGTGCAATAATTCTAATTGGAGGTTTATGAGACTCCATATAACGAATTTGAACAGGTGAAGTATGTGTTCTTAACAATAAATCTTTTGAAATGAAAAATGTATCCTGCATATCTCGAGCAGGATGGTCTTCAGGAAAGTTTAAAGCAGAAAAATTGTAGTAATCAGTTTCTAATTCTGGACCCTCAGCAATTACAAATCCAAATGATTTAAAGATATCCCTAATTTCATCTAAAGTTTTCGTGATTATATGCTTTGACCCAATTCTCGGTTTAATACCGGGTAGAGTAAGGTCTTCTTTAAGTTCAATTTCCTTTTTCTTTGGAAATTTTTGAAGAAGAAGCTCGTATTTTTCTTCTAAATCCCTTTTTAAGAGATTTAATTCTTTTCCAAATTGTGGTTTTTGTTCTTTTGGAATTTCTTTTAGTTGGTCAAAAAGATTGGCAAGAATACCTTTTCTACCAAGAAATTTAATTCGAAAATTTTCTACTTCTTGGTAGGAAGAAATTTTTTCAAAATCTTTAAGAGCTTCTTCGGCAACTTTTCTGATTGTTTCAAGAGTTTCCATAGTTTTTAAAATAGAAATTCCCTGCAAGTGCAGGGAATTCAAATTAATTCATCGCAAATTTTACAATTTCGGAGAATGCCTTTGGATTTTCGTAAGCAATACTTGCAAGTAATTTTCTATCAATGCCAACTTGTTTCTCTTTCAACGCATGGATAAGTTTTGAATAAGTTGTACCATTCAATCTTGCTGCAGCATTAATTCTTGTAATCCAAAGTGATCGGAAATGACGTTTCTTTAATTTTCTACCGACATAGGAATGAAGCAAAGCTTTTTCAACTGAATTTTTTGCAATCGTGTAAACTTTGCTTCTTCTTCCCCAGTAACCTTTAGCTCTTTCCAAAATTTTCTTTCTTCTTCGATGCGATGCGACTTTATTTTTTGATCTTGGCATAACAATTTACCTCATCATTATTGTTGTAACATAATTTTAACTCTTTTTTGATCTGCCTTAGAAACTAATGTTGGTTTTCTAAGTTTTCGTTTACGTTTTGAAGATTTTTTTGTAAGAATGTGACTTCTATAAGCTTTCGATCTTTTGAATTTACCTGATGCAGTTTTTCTAAACGACTTTGCTGCACTCTTATTTGTTTTCATCTTAGGCATTGGAACACCTCAATTTGATTTTTTCGCTTTACTTTTATCTAATGTTAGGATTGCTGTCATCGCTCGACCTTCAAATTTAGGTGGACTTTCCACTCGAGCGATATCGTTTACTTTTTCAATTAATCGATTTAATATCTCTTCGCCTTTTTCTGGATAAATCAATTCTCGACCTTTATAAATCACTGTCGCCTTAACTTTATAACCATCAAGTAGAAATTGTCTGCAATGCCTTGCCTTAAACTCAAAATCGTGCTCATCCGTATTTGGATGAAAACGAATTTCTTTAACTTCAACTACAGCTTGTTTCTTACGCTGATTCTTCTCTTTCTTCTGGATTTCATATTTATACTTACCATAATCAATAATCTTGCATACTGGTGGCTTGGCATTAGGAACAATTTCTACTAAATCCAATCCTTTTGCTTCTGCTAATTTTAAAGCATCTCTCGGAGGCATTATTCCGAGTTGAGATCCATCAACGTCAATAACTCTGACTAATGGAACTCGAATTTGTTCGTTTATTCTTAACTCGCGGTTTGAATCTTTCGAGCTTATAACCTATCTCCTATTTAATTGTGTAATTGTTTTGTTTTTATTTCGTTTAGAATTAACTCTACAAATTTAGTTAATTCATATGAACCCAGATCGCCTTTTTTATGTTTTCTAACGCTGACGGTATTTTCTCGGGACTCTTTTTCGCCAACGATTAACATGTAAGGAACTTTTTGTGTTTCCCACTCTCTTATTTTGTAACCAACTTTTTCATTTCTCTTGTCTAATTCTACTCTGATATTATTTTGGAATAAAATGTCATAAACTTTTTGTGCATAATCTACAAAATTTTCTGAAATCGGAAGAACAACTACTTGAATTGGAGATAACCAAGTTGGAAAATATCCTGCAAAATGTTCTGTCAATATTCCAATGAATCTTTCAAAACTTCCAAAGATTGCCCGATGAATCATAACAGGTCTTTTTCTTTCATCATTTTCATCAATGTATTCAAGTTCAAATCTTTCGGGCATCTGAAAATCTAATTGAATTGTTGCAGTCTGCCAAGACCTTCCAATTGCATCTTTAATTTGAATATCAATCTTTGGTCCGTAGAATGCACCTTCACCTTCTTTAATTTTGTAAGTGATGTTATTTAGTTCAAGTGCTTGTTTTAAAGATTCCTCAGCTTGATTCCATAAACTGAGGTCACCCATTGCTTTCTCAGGACGTGTTGAGAGATTGTAAGTTGGTGAAAATCCAAATAAAGTATAAAAATCATTTATTAACTTTAATAGTTTAGTTATCTCATCCAAAATTTGATCAGGCCTTACAAATAGATGTGCATCATCCATTGTGATTTGACGAACTCGAAGCATTCCACCTAAAGCACCAGAAATCTCATTACGATGAAGACGACCAATTTCTGATAATCGTAAAGGTAAATCTCTATAACTTCTTAACTTTGATTTATAAATGATGGTGCTTTCGGGACAATTCATTGGTTTCAAACTATAGATTTCATTATCAACTTCGAGTACAAACATATTTTCTTTGTAATGGTCCCAATGTCCCGATTTTTCCCAGAGAGTTTTCTTGACCATTATTGGTGTAGAAATTTCCTGATAACCTTGCTTATCTAAAGTTTCTCTCAAAAATTTTTCTAACTCTCTGAAGATAATCATTCCCTTTGGGAGCCAGAATGGAGCAGCAGGTGCAATTTCGTGGAAAAAGAAAAGCTCAAGTTCTTTACCCAATTTTCTATGGTCACGTTTCTTAGCTTCTTCAAGTTGAGTTAAATATTCATCGAGTAATTTTTTCTTCGGAAAGGAAATACCGTAAACTCTTTGCATCGGTTTGTTGTTTGGATCACCTTTCCAAAAAGAACCTGCAACTGAGAGTAGCTTAAAATACTTTATTTTACCCGCATTTGGTAAATGTGGTCCTCTGCATAAATCAACAAAATCGCCTTCTTCGTATATGCTTACTTGTTCTTCACGACTATCAATATCTTTAAGTAATTCTAATTTATATTCATCCCCTTTTTTCTTAAAGAAATCAACTGCTTCATCAACGGAGACTTCTTTTCTAACAAATGGCTTTGCTTCCTTAGCCAACTCTGCCATTTTCTTTTCAATTTCGATTAAATCTTCGGGAGTAATTTTTCGGTCTACATCAACATCATAGTAAAAACCATTTTCAATAGCAGGACCTACTCCAAATTTTGCTCCAGGGAAAAGCTTTTCAATTGCATGTGCCATCAAATGAGAAGATGAATGCCAATAAACTTCCCTGCCTTCTTCATCATCAAAAGTTAGGATTTGGATTTCAGAATCTTCATTTATTGGAGTTGTAAGTTCTCTAATTTTGCCGTTTATTTTAATTGCTAATGCTTCTTCAGCGAGGCGATGACTAATAGACTTAGCAATTTCTTCACCGGTTATACCAGCAGGAAATTCTTTAATCGAACCGTCTGGAAATTTTATTTTTATATACTTATCCATATAATCTTAATTCAAATAAAACATTGCAAAAATAGAAAATTAAAGGGAGGTATTCAATCATTAATTCAACTAAATGCACATAATTAATAAAAATTAAAAGGAGTGGGCTCGACAAGATTCGAACTTGTGACCTCTTCCATGTCAAGGAAGCGCGCTAACCAACTGCGCCACGAGCCCATTCAAATTTTCAAGTACCGAGGGCCGGACTCGAACCGGCACGGACCCGAGGGTCCACAGGATTTTAAGTCCTGTGCGTCTACCAATTCCGCCACCCCGGCAGCATTTCAAAGAATTTGCGTTACAAATTTAAGTGATTGATTTTTCTTTATCAAATTATTTTTGATTTTTTATAACTGTTGATAAAGATTTGCTAATTCAATTGCGGTACTTGCTGCATCAAATCCTTTGTTTCCTGCTTTCGTTCCTGCTCTTTCAATTGCTTGTTCAATTGTATCTGTTGTTAAAACTCCAAAAACTACAGGTACACCAGTTTCGAATGATGCTTGAGCCACTCCCTTCGAAACTTCTGAAGCAATGTAATCGAAATGTGGTGTCTCGCCTCTAATTACACAACCAAGGCAAATCACTGCATCAAATTTTTTTGATTGAGCTAATTTTTTTGCGACAGCTGGAATTTCAAACGAACCTGGAACCCAATAGACTTTTATATCGTCTTCATTGACATTATGTCGTACTAAACAATCTATAGCTCCATCTAAAAGTTTTTCAGTAATGAAACTATTGAACCGAGAAACTACAATGGAAAACTTTAAATTTTTTCCATCTAATTTACCTTGAAATGTTTGAATCATGATTGACTCCTTAACTTTTTTCATACAAAAATTTTGCTTCGTTCTTGAAGTTTAATTTGAATTAAGTTACTTCTAATAAATGACCAAGTTTTACTTTTTTTGTCTTTAAGTATTTTTTGTTTGTATCAGTTGGTGGAATCTCAATTGGTATTCTTTTTATTACTTTTAGTCCGTAACCACTAAGTCCAATAATTTTTTTTGGATTGTTGGTTAATAGCTGAATAGTACTTAATCCTAAATCAACTAAGATTTGTGCACCAATTCCATAATCTCTTAGGTCTGGTGGAAAACCAAGTTTTAAATTTGCTTCAACAGTATCCAAACCTTTTTCCTGAAGTTTGTAAGCATGAATTTTATTTTTCAAACCAATTCCTCTACCCTCTTGATGCATATACAATAGAACACCTTGTCCTTTCTCATTAATAATCTTTAATGATTTTTCAAGCTGCTCACCACAATCGCATCGTAAAGAATGGAAGATATCACCAGTCGTACAAGATGAATGAACACGAACCAAAATATTCTTTTTTCCTCTCACATCACCTTTAACCAATGCTAAATGATTTTCACCAGAAACTGTGTCTTCGTAAAGATGAAGAACAAACTCACCAAACTTTGTTGGTAACTCAACTTCATAAAGTTTCTTAACAAGTTTTTCAGTTTTACGTCTGTATTCAATTAAATCTGCAATTGTTATGATTTTTAATTTAAACTTTTGTGCAATTTTAATTAGTTCAGGAAGACGTGCCATTGTTCCGTCTTCGTTCATAATTTCGCAAATAACACCTGCAGGATAAAGTCCTGCAAGTTTTGCAAGGTCAACTGCTGCTTCTGTATGACCTGCTCTAACTAAAACACCACCTTCACGATATCTTAATGGAAAAATATGACCAGGTTTTATCAAGTCTTCAGGTTTTGTTTTTGGATTTAGAATGGTTTTGATTGTGAGTGCACGATCGTAAGCTGAAATTCCAGTTGTAATTCCTTTTTTTGCATCAACTGAAACAGTGAAGTTTGCTTCTTTAATTTCTGTTGGATTTTCCACCATCTGCTCAATTTTCAGTTGGTCTAATCTTTCACCAACAATTGGTAAACAAATTAAACCTCGCCCATACTTTGCCATGAAATTAATAATCTCTGGTGTAACTTTTTCAGCTGCACAAACAAAATCACCTTCGTTTTCACGAGAAGGGTCGTCAACTACTATTACGATTTTTCCTTTTTTAATATCACGAATTGCACTTGAAATGTCAGCAAAAATATTTTCCTTCCTCTTCACCATTTTTCTCCGATAAGATACTTTAATTTGTTTTCGTTATTTTCTTTTGAAAAGAGTGTCTCAACATATCTTGCTAAAATATCCACTTCAAGATTTACATAATCACCCACTTTTCGAAATTTCAAATTTGTATTCTGAAATGTATATGGAACAATTGCAACTGAAAATTTATTTCCCATTTTTTTTGCAACCGTTAAACTAATTCCATCTATAGCTACTGAACCTTTCTCAGCAATGAATTTATTAAGTGCATCTGGTATTGAATAAACAAATTCAAAACTATCTCCAGTTTTTCTAATTGACAAAATTTTAGATACATCATCCACATGACCTGTAACAATGTGACCATCTAATCGGGAATTTAATTTTAACGCTCTTTCGATATTAACTGAATCATTAACCTTTAAAAATTTTAAGTTTGTTCTTGAGTAAGTCTCTGGTGAGATATTAAAATTACACAATGCAAAAGAGTCTGATTTCTTAATTTCACTAATAGTCAAACAAATTCCATTAACTGAGACACTATCACCAATCTTTAAATCATCTAATAAGATTTGAACACTGATTTCATTTCGATTAATGTTTTTTATTACACCTAAAGTTTCAATAATTCCTGTAAACATTTTTCATTCACTTAATAACTTTTGAACGGATAAAAATATCATCACCAATTTTCTTGAATTCCAAAATTTTTGTTTTGATTGCATCACTCATTCGAATGAATCCTTCGCCTTCAACTGGTGTAACTGCGTGCTTTCCACCAATAATTTTTGGAGCAACAATACTTATTATTTCATCAACAATTTCATCTTTCAATGCTTGCCATGCAGTCAATCCACCACCTTCAATCAATATTGAGAATATTGAAATCTTTCTCAGCTCTTCTATAATTTTCTTGAAAGGAATAAATTCATTATCACTTTTTATTTGAAGAACAATCTTATTCAATCTTTTTATTTTATCAATCTTTCTTTGAGAACCACTCGAACAAATAATCACAGTAGGTAAATCATCGTTGAGTACTTGTGCTTTTAAAGGAATTTCTAAGTTATTGTCGAGGATAATACGAACAGGATTTTTCCCCTTTCCGTGACTTGTTAAAATTGGATTATCTTTTATAACAGTATTCACACCAACTAATATTCCATCAAACTCTGTTCTAAATTTATGAATCCAATCTCTCGATTTATCTGAGCTAATCCATCTTGCGTCACCACTGACTGTTGAAATTTTTCCGTCTAATGTCATTGCATATTTCAAAACAACAAAGGATTTTTTTCGACTGAATCTTTTCGAATAATCTGAATAAAATTTTTGTAATCTCTCTTTTAATACTCCAATCTCAACTTCAATTCCAGCTTCTTTTAATTTCTTTATTCCTTCACCGCTCACAAGTGGATTTGGATCAACTATTCCTACAATAACTTTTTTAACTTTCGATTTAATTATTGCATCAACGCAAGGTGGAGTTTTACCGAAATGACTGCATGGTTCGAGAGTTACAACTAATGTTGAACCTTCTGCTTCAGCACCAGCTTCATTTAATGCATGAATTTCTGCATGTTTATCACCAAAAAAACGATGATATCCTTGACCAATAATTTTTCCATCTTTGAAGACTACAGCACCAACATTTGGATTAGGAAATGTTTGAATTCCACCCTTAGTTGCAAGTTCAAGTGCAATTTGCATTAATTTATTTTTTGTCATATAAAATCGTTACAAAATTAGAGAAAAGGAGGGAAAAAAATTTGCGAAAAGATGAGCCACCTGAGGGACTCGAACCCTCGACCTGCTCATTACGAGTGAGCTGCTCTACCATCTGAGCTAAGGTGGCTTTCAAACACGCACAATTATCTCAATTTCTTTTTATGTCTGTTCTTTCTTAATCTTTTTTTCCTTTTGTGCGTTGCCATTTTATGTCTTTTGCGTTTTCTTCCGCAGGGCATAATTTACTCCTTCTATTTTTAATGTGACTTTAATAATTCCGCTGCTCGATGACCTGCATCTGTATGTTCACCGAGTTCGATACATTTTTTAAAATACTCTTTTGACTTCTCTACTTCACCTTTTGTTAGCGCAACTATTCCAAGATTAAGATAAGCAATTTGATGTTTTGGATTTTTCTTAATTACACTTTCAAAAATACTCGAAGCTTTTTCTAATTGTTGCAATTCAAAATAACAAACACCCATATCTACTTGTGCATCAAAATCGTTCGGATTTAATTTCAAATATTTTTCATAATAAGAAATTGCTCTTTCAAAAAATCTGGAATCATGTAAAAGATTAGCAAGTCTTAGTAAATTATCTTTGTCATTTGGATTGTTCTTTACTTCTTCTTCAAGCCGATTAATTTCATTGATTGCATTCAAATCAACTTGTGGTTGATTTTGAATTTGCGGTTGCTGATTTACTACTTGTTTGGTTTCAGGTTCAAAACTATGGTATAAGAACAAAAGAAAAATTCCTAAGACAAAGATTGCTAAAAAGATGTAATGTTTTGTTTCAAGCTTTTTAGGTGAAGAAGACTCAACTTTTTGTGAAGTTTTTTCTTTTTTCTTACTTGAGGATGATTTACTTATTTTCTGATTTTTCTGTTGAGTGAGATTTATTGTTTCAAAAGTTTTAACATTAGTAATTTCTTTTTCGATTACTTTTTCCTTCCCAGAAAATCCAACTCCACAATAATTACATTCTTCAGAATTAAATGGATTTTCTTCACCACATAAATCACATATTTTGAGTTTAATTATCTCAATCTCATTAGATGATTGACTATCGGATAATAACTTGTTTCCACAATTTGGACAAAATTTATCTGTTTCGTTTACTTGTTTACCACAATTAATACAAACTTTCATTCGAGATTTTTCTCAACTGTTTTTCCGAGCTTCATTCCCTTATCAACAATTTGTTTGAAGTCTTTTGAAAATTTAAATGTAGGAACATAATGCTCTGGCACATAAACCTGTTGACCCGTCTTTGGATTTCTCGCTACTCTTGGTTTTTTCTTTTTAACTCTAAACGAACCAAAACCACGAATTTCAATTCCATAGCCTTCTTTTAACATAGAAATAACGGTGCTTATAAATCCCTCAATGACCGCTTCTGTTTCAATTTTAGTCAAACCTGTACCAGAAGCAACCCGATCCACAATATCGGCTTTGGTCATATTCTTTGGTTTTGAAGAATTTGTACTCATATTTTTAACCTTTATAAATGATAGCCTTTAACTTATTATTTTTCAATAAGTTACGAAAACAAAAATAGTGAAGTAATCTCACAATGTCAATTAATTTTAATGGTATTTTTAATGTTGCCTAAGGTGATTTGAAAGAATCATTTAATTGAGTTAAAACAAATACTTGCCATTAAAATTTTTTTTTGTACACAAAAACTCCACATATTAGATACAGAATTAATGCTGAAGCAAAACTAAAAACAAATCCAAAATTGATTAAAGTAATCACTGCAAAGAAACTCCCGAAGACCGAAAATGAACCATTAATCACCCATGCTAAAGGAATTGCGTTTTTATCCCTCACAGCAAAATATTTTATACCTAATGGAAATGGAAAACCCATCACAAAACCAAGTGGAAAAATTAATAACGACGAGATTAAAAATTTCAAATAAAAATTTTTTGCAAGTATTAAGGAAGAATAGTGAATTAAAATTTGCATCGCAACTAAACCTAAGAAAAAAATCATTACAAAAATTAAAAATTTATTACCTATCCAATTTGAGATTTTTGAACTCATCAAACTTCCCATTCCAGATGAGATTAACAAAACACAAATTATAAAAGTAATCGAATAAACATCTGCTGATAAAATCAAATTAAATTTTTGAATTAAACTTATTTCGATAATCATGTAAGCTAATCCTATTAACGCAAAATAAATTACAACATTCCATTTCAACTCACTTTCGACTTTTGTAAACAAGGAAGCAAGAAGAAAGAGCAGAATTGTAAAGAATAGAATTATTCCAAAAGCAATCCAAATTAAAAAATATCCAAGCTCAGAATAAGTAATTGATTTCAAGGAAATTTGTTCTAAATAGGAATTGAAATTTTTCAAATTAATATAATTCGAGAAATATGGTTTATTGTCAGTTGTTGGTTTAATATTGAACAAATAATTTTCAACTTCACTGAAGTTTCGGTCTAATATTTTTTCGACTAAACTAATTATAGCAGTATCAAACACTGCGTTGAATTTAATTTTTAAATCTTCAGTTTCTGGATTAATAAAAAAATCAAATTGATATTTCTCACAGAAGTCATTTATCAAGTTAACTTCATTACTTCTAAATTTTCCCTTCTTCAGTAAAAATGTAATTACATTCCAATTATTTATCGCAACGATTTGTTCTCTTGAAATATTATTTCCATCACCGTTCTTTATTGAGAGCAACAAAGTCAAAATTTTTAAGAAAGTTCTTGGTGGATTGTCTATAAATGCGGATATTGAAAAGTATCCTTCATCATTTAATTTATCATATATTTTTTGAAAAGCTTCTGTTGTAAATAAATATTTTTCTTGTGCTGAATAAAGTCCTGAAGTTATTCCAACAGGTTCAATAGCAGGATAAAAAATTAAATCGAAATTAGTATTACTTCTTTCAAGAAAAATTCTTGGTTCAAAATTTTCGAAGAAAATTTGATTTTCACCTTTATCAAATGGAATTTCCTTCATTATTCGAATTAGAACTGGATTTTGTTCAGCTACATAAATCTTTTTTGTCTTATTGGCTAATGCACGATGTATCTCATAACTAATGAGTGAATTTAAGATGAGTACATTATCAAACTTTCTAATTCGATAAGGTAGAGATAAAGTTGATTCTGTTAAAAAGTTTTTCGATAAGTTAAGATTTTGTTTCAACAAGAAACCAGCAATTTCACCATTAACTAAAATTACATCAATTGGAGGTATCTCATCATTGTAATTTAAACTGAGTCCAGGAGCAAATCTTATCAAATCAGATGATGCTTTTTCGATAAGACCATAAGGTGATTTTATTCTTTCTTCGATTTTAAAATCTGGAAGATTCTTTAATTTACTTATCGTTTTGAATTGGGATGGTTTAAATTCAATTGGATTTATAAAAAAATATATGCTCAATAAGGAAGAAAAAACAACAACAAAAAGTATAAAAAAATTTTTCGTTCGATTAATAAATAAATCAAATAATAAAAACAGACAGATCAATAACCCATTCAACACAAAAACTTGTTGAGGAAAGATTATCCAAAATAGAAAAACAATACCAACCCCACCTAATGCTGAACCAAATAAATTCCAGAAATAAAGTTTATTGATTTTTTCTGATTGAGTTGAAAAAATAATTCCAATTATCAAAGCCATTAATGTAAAATTTATTGTGAAAGACAAAATGATAAAGAAAAGTTTTATAGTCTCATTGAAATCATGAAAGATTAAAAATGAATCAAATTTGCCAAAAACATTTAAGTACAAATTCAAGGACAAAACAAATGATGAAGGAGTTAATGCAATTATCCACCGAATAACTTCTTCTAAACCAGTAAAAAATTTTCTTTGAATAAATGGTATAATTAAACCACTAATACCAAAACCAATCAACGCCATTGAAATTACAATCGAAGCAAAATGATACCACTCCTGGTAAGCAAAAATTTGCATCAATGCAATTTGATTTGAAATAACAATAAAGGATATAAGAAAGAGAATAAGATACAATTGGAAATTTTTGAATTTCATTTTCCTCTTACAAATGGAACGAACCTAACAGGCATCAAATTTTTAGAATAAATTTTCTCTTCTCGTTTTTCAACTAAGACAAGGGTTTGAGTAAAGAAAGGTGAGCCAATAGGAATAACAATTTTTCCACCTTCTTTTAATTGCTCAATCAATGGTGGTGGAACAAACTCTGCTGCAGCTGTAACAACAATTGCATCAAACGGAGCGTGTTCTTTCCAACCGTAGTAACCGTCACCATTTTTCAATTTTATATTTTTATAACCAAGCTTCTCTAATCTTTCTTTTGCTTCTTTATATAATTCAGTAATAATCTCAATTGAATAAACTGAATCCACAATTTCTGCCAATACCGCAGCGTGATATCCTGAACCAGTCCCTATTTCTAAAACTTTTCTACATTTCTTAGGATTAATGACTTCTGTCATGTATGCAACAATATACGGTTGAGAAATAGTTTGACCATAACCGATTGGTAAAGGTCCATCATAATAAGCTTCGCTTATTCTTGATTTAGGTACAAACAGATGTCTTGGAACTTTCCTCATAGCATCCAAAACTGATTCGTCTGTAATCCCACGAGCTTTTATTTGGGAGTTTACCATCTTTTCTCTTTGCTTTCTAAATTCATCGTTATCAAACTGAAATAAAAAAATATTCGAAATGCTAAAAAGAAAGATTAATAATTTCTTTATCATTTTTATTCACCGAATTGAAAAATACTCACTAAAGACAAATTCTTGAGGATCGTCGTAATTAGAAATTTTGATTCTAAATAAACTTGAAATCTCGGAATTCATTGGCACAGAATAAAAAAATGAGCCATCATTTTCTGTTTGATTAGAAATAACCTTACGAAGGACATTCTTTCTGTACAATTCAATCTTAACCTGTTTAGCTCTTGAAGAGTTT
Organism: Ignavibacteria bacterium; assembly: GCA_026415235.1. Lineage (GTDB taxonomy): Bacteria > Bacteroidota > Ignavibacteria > Ch128b > Ch128b > Ch128b. The sequence continues at coordinate 44,787 of JAOAHM010000097.1, forward strand.
ACCCATTTAATTTCATAAGTCTCACCAATTCGCCAAATTTCACCAGATTTCGGAGATATAATTTTAAATTCTTCATTGGATATAGATGGGATATACTCAACTGAAAAATTATCTGTATCTTTTCGACAACTAACTAACAAAACTAAAGAAACAATCAATAAATATTTAATTACCCCATAAAATATTCCTACACTTTTAATGACAAATTATTAAAAAATTTTTTTCTTTGAAGCAAATTAAAGTTAAGTTGCCTAATCTGTGTTATATAAATATATTCACAAAAATTTTTTGAAATTATGAACATACAAAACTTAATTGAACAAGCTCAGAGAGCGAAGACTTTTTCATACTCACCTTACTCAAAATTTCGAGTAGGAGCTGCCTTACTCACCGAAGATGATGAAATTATCTTAGGTACAAATGTAGAAAATGCATCATTTGGTTTGACATGTTGTGCTGAAAGAGTTGCAATCTTCAAAGCTTACAGTGATGGAAAAAGAAAATTCAAAGCAATTGCGATTACTTCAGATGATAAAAACTTTTGTCCACCTTGTGGTGCTTGTCGTCAAATCATTTGGGAATTGTGTGGTGATATTGATGTGATTTTGGTTGATGGAGCTGGTAATCACAAGATTTTCAAAGCTTCGGAATTTCTTCCATTTCCATTCGGTGATGAAAATCTGAAAGGAGTCTAAATATGCATGAATTCATGCCTCATCAAACACCTAACAAAACTGGATGGATTGAAGTTATTGCTGGTTGTATGTTCAGTGGAAAAACAGAAGAATTAATCCGACGACTTCGCCGAGCTCAAATCGCAAAACAAAAAGTAATTGTCTTCAAACCTAAGATTGATAATCGTTACGCTGAAAGGGAAATTGTATCTCACAGCGAATTGTCAATGCCATCTGAAGTTATCGAAGATGCATCGGAAATCTTAGAATTAGCAAAGGATGCACAAGTAATTGGAATTGATGAAGCTCAATTCTTCAAGATGAATATTATAGATGTTGTAAACAAATTAGCTGATGATGGTAAACGAGTAATTATTGCTGGATTAGATCAAGATTATCGAGGTCAACCATTCGAACCAATGCCTCAGCTTTTAGCAATTGCAGAATACATCACTAAAACTTTAGCAATTTGTGTTGTCTGTGGAAATCCGGCTGATAGAACACAAAGAAAAACTCCAGCAAAAGACAGAGTAATAGTTGGTGCTTCAGACATCTATGAAGCCCGTTGTAGAAAATGTCACACAATTTACGGAGAATAGAATGAACCTTTTAAACATCCTCAACGGTATTTTTGGAATGGCTATATTAATACTAATTGCTTTTTTAATGTCAAATAACAAAAAGAAGATTAATTGGAAATTAGTTTTATCTGGTTTAGCAATTCAGTTTACATTTGCAATATTTATTTTGAGAGGTGATGATTTAGGAAAATTATTTGGTCCACTTCTCTGGCCTAAATTATTTTTTAATTGGTTAGCTAATTTCTTCGTGATAATTTTACAATTCACAACGGAAGGTGCAAAATTTGTTTTTGGTAAACTTGCTCTTGGTCCAGGAAATTCAGAAAGTTTAGGCGTCTTTTTTGCTTTTCAAGTTTTACCTACAATAATCTTTTTCTCAAGTTTGATGTCATTACTCTACTATCTTGGAGTAATGCAAAGAATTGTTCAAGCTTTTGCTTGGGTAATGGCAAAATTGATGGGAACAAGTGGAGCCGAATCGCTTTCGAATAGTGCAAACATTTTTGTTGGTCAAACCGAAGCACCACTTATGATTAGACCTTTTATTAAGGATTTAACGAATTCTGAGTTACTAACAATTATGGTTGGTGGAATGGCAACCATAGCTGGTGGTGTCATGGCAGCTTATATTCAAATGTTGGGTTCGGCTTATGCTCAAGCACATAATTTAACTATAGATGCTGCTCAATTAAAATTTGCGACACATTTACTCGGAGCAAGCGTGATGGCTGCACCCGCTTCGCTCGCAATTTCGAAAATTATCTTTCCTGAAACTGGTGATCCAGTCACCAAAGGAACTGTTAAAGTGAAAATTGAAAAAAATGCTTCCAATGCAATTGAAGCAGCAGCTGGTGGAGCATCAGATGGTCTTAAGTTAGCTCTCAATGTTGGAGCTATGCTCATTGCTTTCATTGCTTTGATTGCATTGATTAACTACATCTTACAATGGTTTGGTGGAATTACTGGATTGAATGCAATTACAATGGAGCATTTCAAACAACCACTTAATTTACAATTAATTTTTGGTTTAATACTTCAATTCTTAGCAGTTGCTATTGGTATTCCATGGCAGGATGCAATCAACTTTGGAAGTTTAATCGGGACAAAAATAGTTTTAAATGAATTCGTCGCTTATTTAGACATGTCAAGCTTAATTCAGCAAGGAAAATTTGTAACCGAAAAGTCAATTACCATGGCAACATTCGCTCTTTGTGGTTTTGCAAATTTCTCATCCATTGCGATTCAGATTGGCGGAATTTCTCCACTTGCACCTGAACGCAGAAAAGATTTAGCTGCTCTTGGATTGAGAGCAGTTGCAGGTGGTACTCTCGCTAACCTATTAACAGCAACAATTGCAGGATTTATTTTGTGATGAAGCAAATTAATTATCAAAAAATTTTTGAACCAATTAAGAAAAAATTTGGTGATGTGAAGATTAAAACTTCAATAATCTTAGGTTCAGGACTAGGTGATTTTGCTGATGAATTAAATCTTGTAACTTCAATAGATACAAATCAAATCGAAGGTTATCCTCATTCAACGATTCCAGGGCATTCTGGGAAAATTTTTCTTTGTGAATTCAGTAATAACTATCATATTGTTTTTAAGGGAAGAATTCATCTTTATGAAGGATACTCAACTGAACAAGTAATCTTGCCTGCAGTTATTTCACATCTTTTTAATACAAAATATTTAATTGTTACAAATGCAGCTGGAGGAATTTCAGATAATCTTAAACCAGCCGACTTGATGTTAATTGATGATATTTTCTTTCTTCATTACAAATCAAAATTTAAATCTCTTTCAAAATATCCGACACACAAATTTGCACTTAGTAAAAGACTCAATGATTATGTTTTTGAAATAAGCAAGAAGATTGAAATAGAACTTAAGCGAGGTGTTTACGCCTATTCTGCAGGACCGAGTTATGAAACACCTGCGGAAATTCAATTTTTAAGAAGAGCAGGTTGCGATGCTGTAGGTATGTCTACAATTCCTGAAATTCTTTATTCTTCTAATAACGACATTCCTGTTGTTGCAATATCTTGCATAACAAACTTTGCTGCAGGAATTACTGAGAACAAGTTAAGTCATGAAGAAGTAACTGAGACGGCGAATATAGTTAAAGATAAGTTTTCGAAACTACTTAAGAATGTTATCAAGGAATTGCCAAAGAATTGGAATTCTTAGAATAACTTTATTCATCAAGAAAATTTTTTAATTGAGCGAGCAGACAAATTAAGGCTGTCTCGCTCCTCAATCTGTTTTTACTTAGGTTAACAGGACAAGCATTTTTAGATTTCAATAAAACTAATTCTTCCTCCGAAAAATCACCTTCAGGACCAACGAGTAAAAAGATTTTTTCGAAAGACTTCAGATTAAATTTATTTACTACTACACTTAACCGTTCACCTTCAATGTTTCCGAAAAGAATTAAATCATTTCTAAAGTTTATATTTAGTGCATCTTCAAGTGATAATGGTTCATGTAATTTTGGTAAGAATGGATTGATGGATTGTTTAATGGCAGAGATTAAGATTTTTTGTGCTCGTTCTAACTTTAATTTTTTTTTCAAAGTCCTTTTACTATAAAACGGTATGATTTCCGAAATTCCAAGTTCAGTTAATTTTTCAATCCCAAATTCAAATCGTTCTGGATTCCTTAATAATGGAAATAAAGCGATAATCTCTCTCTTTGCTTTTTCAAATTTTTGAATAGCAAGAACAGAAACTTCACAGTAATCTTTTGTAACTTTTATTAGTTCAACTTCTGAAATTAATCCACAACCATTCGTCAAAAATATTCGATCACCTGCTTTATATCTTTTAACTTTAACTATGTGATGAACTTCTTCGCCCGAAATTGAGATTATTTTTGATGATTCGTTTAAAGACTGAACAAAATACAAATCCATTTCAAAATGGGAAGTTTATATCAAAAATAAATTGAGGTTGAAATTTACTATTCCATGCAACTTCTAAATTAACAGCACGATATGGTAGAATTAAAAAGGACATACCAAATCCAAAACCATTCAACGCTTTAGTATTCTTAAATTTTTGATTTTTATTAGCAATTAATCCGTTATCAAAAAAAGCGTGAAAGTCTATACTAATATTATAAGTCAATAGTTCTTTTGGGATTAGTGGTAAATCAAATTCAAAAAAAGATTTTTCAACTAAGGGTAAACGGATTTCAATTGTATTTAATGTCAAAGAATTACCTTCATAAACAGAATTAAAGTATCCTCGTAGCCTTTCACGATATCCTATGAAACTATTTGCATAGTATGGAAATTGTGGACCAAATAATAGTCTTGAAAAATTTCTAACATAAAGAATTGGAAATCCAAGGAAAAATATTTTTTTAGTTTCTGCTACAAAGATGTTATAATCTATTTCTGATTCAGTTAATCCAACTTTTCTATAAGTTAAATTCAAATTTGAACCAGTTCGTGGATAAGCTGAAAAATCTCTTGTATCGTAGTTATAATTCAATTGAACAGTGATTGCTTTATCCTTACCTGAGCTTGATATGGTTCTTAAAGGAAAGTAATCATCAATCTGAACATATTCAAAACCAATTGAAGTGGATATAGAATTGTAGATGTTTAATCTCTTACCAAGACCTAATTCTAAATTGAAATATTTTTCATCATAATTTTTATTATTTACTTTGATTGCTTCAATACTTCTATTTTTTCTTTTCTGGATTGAAGTTGAAAAATAGATTGATAAATTTTTTTCGTAATTAAAATTTGGATTGTAATATCTTAAGTAAAATTTTGGGTCATATCCCAAACTAAAACCAGTATTCAAGCGCTCATTTCTACCATCAATATTCTGAATGCTTAGGTTAATTCCATAAGTAAGTTTCTTAAAATCTCTATCAGTAATATCAACAAATGGTAGGGGCCAGATATACCAAGCTTCTTGAACAAGAATTACTAAAATATTCTTTTTATTTTCTTCAACAACAAAAATCTCTACATCACTAAAAAGACCTAAACTAAAAATTCTTTTTTCGAAATAAGTAATATCTTGTTTAGTTATTGGTTTAGATGAATTTATATCAAGTTCTTTAAGTATTGTCTCTGGTTTCGTTTTTTTTGTACCAAGTATTTTAATCTCGTCAATGTAATACTTTACATCTGCAGAATTTAATTCATCAACTTTTTGTGAAATTGAATTTGCTTGAGTTGAGTCATTTCTGTTAGTAGCATATATCAAAGACGAGAAAAATAAAAACACTAAAACCAACTTCATAGAGTTTATCCGAAACACATTCTATATTCTATCGCTATACAACGATCCATAATAACTTTGAGACCTGCATCGAGTGCTAATTTTTCGGCATCATAATTCACTACACCGAGTTGCATCCAAACCACTTTAGCTTTGATTTCGATTGCCTCTTTAACAATTTCAGTAACGAATTCCGATCTTCTAAAAATATCAACAATATCAATTTGATCTGGAATATCTTTTAATGACTTATAAACTTGAATTCCATCAAATGATTTAATGGTTGGATTTACGCCATAAACGATGTAACCTTTGCTTTTCAAGAAACGGGCAATCAAACCAGAATCTCTTCCAGGTTTATCTGAAATACCAACAACAGCAATTGTCTTTGAGTTTTTTAAGATTTCGCAAATATTATTCATTAGTTTTGTGTCTCCATATAAAGTTCAATTGGGTCACAAGTGCAAACTAAATTCCTATCACCATAAGCATTATTCACACGTGCAACGAAGGGCCAGAATTTATTGATTTTTGTAAAGTTAGTAGGGAATACAGCTCGTTCTCTTGAATATTTATGATTCCATTCATCACTTACAATGTCTTTTAAAGTGTGAGGTGCATTTCGCAACAAATTATCTTCTCTATCAGCTTCGCCAATCTCAATCTCTTTTATTTCTTCTCTAATTTGAATCATAGCATCGCAAAATCTGTCAAGTTCTTTTTTGCTTTCGCTTTCCGTTGGTTCTACCATCAAAGTACCTGGTACTGGGAATGAAACTGTAGGTGCATGAAAACCATAATCCATCAATCTTTTTGCAATATCTTCAACTTCAATGTTCGCTGTTTGTTTAAATTCTCTAACATCAAAAATTAATTCATGGCCGACTCTATTTCTTTTACCAGTGTAAAGAACTTTGTAATGAGCTTCTAATTTTGCTTTGATATAATTTGCATTAAGAATAGCGACTTTAGATGCATGAGTTAAGCCTTCAGGTCCCATCATTTTAATGTAAGCATGAGAAATGGTGAGAATACTTGCACTTCCGAATGGTGCAGAAGCAACAGCAGTTATTCCTTTTGAACCACCTGTTTTAACGAAGTGATGATTTGGCAAAAACGGAACTAAGTGCTCGGCAACAACAATTGGTCCCATTCCTGGTCCACCACCACCATGAGGTATTGCAAAAGTTTTGTGAAGATTTAAATGACAAACATCGGCACCAATTAATTTTGGTTTAGTGAGACCAACTTGTGCATTCAAATTAGCACCATCCATGTAAACTTGTCCGCCGTAGTAATGAATTATTTCACAAATTTCTTGGATTTCTTCTTCGAACACACCATGAGTTGATGGATAAGTAACCATCAAAGAAGATAATCTATCTTTGTATAACTCTGCTTTTTGCTTTAAGTCGTTAATATCAATATTACCTGATTCATCACATTTAACCACAACAACTTGATTACCAGCCATCACAGCACTTGCAGGATTTGTTCCATGAGCTGATGCAGGAATCAAAACAACATTTCTATGTGCTTCACCACGAGAATGATGATAAGCTCTGATAACCATTAAACCTGTAAACTCACCTTGGGCACCAGAATTTGGTTGAAATGAGATTCCACTAAATCCAGTTATTTCGAGTAAATCTTTTCCAAGTTCATCAATTAATTGATAATAACCCTCTGCTTGTTCAGCTGGAACAAAAGGATGAATATTTGCAAACTCATCCATTGACAAAGCAAGCATTTCAGTCGCTGCATTTAATTTCATAGTGCAACTGCCAAGTGGAATCATACCATAAGCTAAAGATAAATCTCTCTGTTCAAGCATTTTAATGTATCGCATCATTTCGGTTTCGGTATGATAAGAATTGAAAACTTTTTGAGGTAAAATTTCATCAGTTCTGATTAAATGTTCAGGTAAATTTGGACTTAGATTTTCAATTTCTGAGAGTGGTGTGAAATCTACTCCCTTTGCTTCGGAAAATATTTCAATAATATCATTTAAGTCTGAAAGAGTGACAGTTTCGTCCAGAGAAATTCCAATACAACATTTTGTAAAATAGTTGAAATTAATTTTTTTCTGGTCAGCTAATGATTTTATTTTTTGCACTAATTCAGGTGATGAACTTAAATCAATTCTGATTGTATCGAAGAAATAATTATTTGTCTGTTTGTATCCAAGTTCAATAAGTTTTTTATTAAGGTAATTTGTATAAAGATGGATTCGATTTGCAATTCGCTTTAGCCCATCAGGACCATGATAAACAGCATACATACTTGCCATAATTGCCAGTAGTACTTGTGCCGTACAAATGTTACTTGTTGCTTTTTCACGCTTAATGTGTTGTTCTCGTGTTTGTAGAGCCATTCGATATGCAGGGTCACCATGTCTATCAATAGAAAGTCCTATTATTCGTCCAGGAACAAATCTTTTGTATTCGTCTTTTGTTGCAAAATAAGCTGCATGAGGACCACCATAACCCATAGGTACACCAAATCTTTGTGTAGAACCAACAATAACATCAGCTCCAAATTCCGCAGGTGATTTAAGGAGGACTAAGGACATAATGTCTGCAGCAACAACTATCAAAACATTTTTCTCTTTTGCTTTTGCAAAAAGTGATGAATAATCTCTTATTTCGCCATCACCATCGGGATATTGAACCAACATTCCAAATACTTGATCATTAATTTCATCTTCAATATTGTCAGATACTTTGACAATGATTCCATGTGGTGTTGCTCGAGTGATTACAACATCAATTGTTTGTGGAAAAACTTTTGAGTCAATTAAAAATATATTCGCATCTGGTTTGGTTGAATGTGAAATTGCATACAACATTGACATAGCTTCACCACAAGCAGTACCTTCATCAAGGAGTGAGGCATTTGAAATTGGAAGTTTTGTCAAATCTGAAATCATCGTCTGAAAATTCATTAAAGCTTCGAGCCTGCCTTGAGAAATTTCTGCTTGATAAGGTGTGTATTGTGTATACCATCCTGGATTTTCAAGGATATTGCGTTTTATAACTGACGGTACAACTGTTCCGTAATAACCCAAGCCAATATATGAACGATAAACTTTATTCTTCGCAGCAATTTTTTTTATGTGTTGAATATACTCAAACTCAGTTAATGGTTCGGCCAAATTTAGTTTTCCTCTGAAACGAATATTTTCAGGAATTGTCTCGTCAACAAGTTGTTCAAGACTATCTACACCAATTTCTTTAAGCATTTCGTTTATTTCATTTTGATTAGGACCGATGTGACGAGATGAGAATTGTTCATATAAATTTTTTGTATCCATACTTTGCCTTTCAACCATTTTTTGACAAAATTTTTTTCAAATATAAGAAAGGATTGTAAGAAAAATTTTTACCATTCTGATGTGATTATTGAGGATTTTTCAATTTCTCAATCGCTTGTTTAGCAGCAATTTGTTCTGCTGATTTCTTGGTTTGTCCAGAACCTATCCCGAGTGGAATGCCATCAATTGAGACTTGAACAGTGAAAATTTTTGCGTGTTGCGGACCTTCTTCTTTTACTACTTCATATCTTGGAGTTGCAAGCTTCTTTGCTTGAACGAATTCAAGTAATTGACTTTTGTAATTCTGATCTTTTAACTTCATTAATTTAAGATTAGGAAGAATAATGTATTTCATTATGAATTTTTTTGCTCTTTCTAAACCAGCATCTAAATATATTGCACCAATCAAAGCTTCAATTGAATCAGCAAGTATTGATTTTGCACCTGCTTCGATGGCAGAAGCTGCATTATCATTTACAAAAAGAAGTTTTGACATCTCAATTTTGTTTGCAACGCTTAATAAAATTTCTTTATTAACAAAACGAGAACGGAGAATTGTCATTTGTCCTTCATCTTCTTCCTTAAACTTAGAAAAAATATATTCCGTCACTACAAGATTTAAAACAGAATCTCCTAAGAATTCTAATCTTTCATTTGATTGCTTTTTTTCTAAAGGTGAGATATTAACCCCTGAACGATGAGTTAGAGCTTCTAAATATATTGTTGGATTATAAATTTTAGTACCGACTAATTTTTCTACTTTCATTAGTCGGTACTTGATTAAATTGTCAGATGATTTTTTTCTTGATTTCTTAAGTTTTCGAAAAAGCTTTAAAATTTTTCTTAGAAACAACTCTACTGATATTTCTTAAATAGTAATGAAACATTATGTCCACCAAATCCGAATGCATTACTAATTGCGTAATTAACCTTTCGCTCAATAGCTTTATTTGGAGCGTAATTTAAATCGCATTCTGGATCTGGTTCTTCATAGTTTATCGTAGGTGGAATTATATCATTCATTAATGTTAAAACAGTAACTACAGCTTCCAAAGCGCCTGCTGCACCGAGCAAGTGACCAGTCATTGATTTAGTCGATGAAACAACCAGTTTATATGCGTGCTCACCAAAGAGTGTTTTAATTGCTTCAGTTTCATTTTTATCGTTGTACGGAGTTGATGTACCGTGAGCGTTAATATAATCAACATCCTCTGGTCTGATTCCAGCATCTTCAATACAAAGTCTCATTGAACGAACTGCACCTTCACCACCAGGAGCTGGTGCTGTGATATGGTATGCATCGGCAGTTAAACCAATTCCAACTAACTCAGCAAGAATTGGTGCACCTCTCTTAACTGCGAATTCATAATCTTCTAAAATCAAAGTAGCTGAACCTTCACCCATCACAAAGCCATCTCGATTTTTATCGAAAGGTCTACTTGCTTTTTCTGGTGCATCGTTGCGTGTTGACATTGCTTTCATTGCATTAAATCCAGCAATGCCCATTGGACAAATTGATGCTTCACTACCTCCAACCACAACAACATCTGCATCACCTCTTTGTATATGAATCGCACCAAGTGCAATTGCATGTGCTGAGGTTGCGCATGCAGAGGTAGTAGCGTAGTTTAGTCCTTTGAAGCCATATTTCATTGAAATATGACCAGCTGCAATATCACTAATCATCATTGGAACGAAGAAAGGTGAAATTTTTTGTGGACCACCACCTTTGAAATATACTTCTGTTTGATGGTGCCAAGTCCACATTCCACCAATACCAGAACCGAAAACAACTCCGACACGATTTTTATCAATCGAATCAAGTTTTAATTCTGAATTCTGAACGGCTTCATCGGTACTGACCAAAGCAAATTGAGAAAACAAATCGAGTCTTTGAACATTTTTTCTATCGAAATATTTTAATGGATCAAAATCTTTAACTTCACAAGCGAACTTTGTATCATAAGTTGATGCATCAAACCGAGTTATGTAGGCAGCACCGCTTTTGCCTTCAATAAGATTTTTCCAGAATTCCTTAATATTAAGACCGATTGGGGTCACAGCCCCAATACCGGTCACGACTACTCTTCGTCGTTGCATAGCTTTAACAAATTTTTGTTTTTATGATTTCAATTTTTCTTCGAGGTATTTATAAACATCACCGACGGTCTGAATTTTTTCTGAATCTTCGTCGGGAATTGAAATGTTGAAAGCCTGCTCGAAAGCCATTACTAACTCGACTATATCGAGTGAATCAGCACCTAAATCATTAATGAATGATGCTTCAGGGGTAATTTGTGATTCTTCTACCCCAAGCTTATCCATAATGATTTCTTTTACTTTTGCTTGTATATCCATTTTTATCTCCTTTTTTGTTTGTGAATATAATAATTTATTAATTAAAAATACTTACTGAATAATTTACATTACCATTCCACCATCAACACAGAAAACCTGACCTGTTATGTAATTTGCATCATCTGATGCGAGAAATGCAACTAATTTCGCTACATCTTCAGGTTTTCCAATGCGTTTAAGTGGAATTAAATTTAAAATTGCCTGCTTTTGTACATCATTTAATTTTGAAGTCATATCAGTTTCTATATATCCAGGTGCAACTGCGTTAACATTAATATTTCTACTAGCAAATTCACGAGCTAAAGTTTTAGTTAAACCAATCACTCCAGCTTTTGCAGCAACATAATTAGCTTGACCAACATTTCCCATAATTCCAACAACTGAGCTAATGTTGATTATCTTACCTTCACGTTGATTCATCATTGGCTTTACAGCAGCTTTAGAATAATTAAAAACACTTTTGAGATTTGTATTTATCACTTCATCCCAATCTTGCTCTGTCATTCTCAAGATTAAATTATCTTTAGTAATTCCTGCATTATTCACGAGAATATGTAACGCACCAAATTCATTCAATGCAAAATCTACAGTTTTTTGAGCATCAGTAAAACTACTTGCATCAGCCTGAAAAATTCTACCTTCTCCGCCAAAATTTTTTATCTCTTCAAGAACACTTTGTGCTTTATCTGGACTTGAATGATAAGTCAAAATTACTTGCGCACCTTCTTTTGCCAGTTCTTTTGAAATTGCAGCTCCAATTCCTCTCGAGCCACCTGTTACAATTGCAACTTTATTTTGTAACTTCAATATTTTTACCTCCAATTAGTTCTCTCTTATATTCAAGCAATTCTTGATAACCATCTTCTCCAAGAAGATAAATCAATTCATTTTTGGTTGCATCGAAAACAGTTGATGTTTGATGTTTTGATTTACTACAATAATGTAATCTTGCAATGTGTTCATCATCTACAGTTAAGGTTCCATTATAAATTGTCAGAGGAAAAATGACGCAATATAGTGGTTTGTATTTCCACATGAATTCACCTCGATCCATTGCAGCTTTTTGCAAAGAACAGTATCCATTTTTGTCAAGGAAAACACATTTATGATTGTAAATTTGAGTGCCAGCACAATAACCAGATTTGAAATCACTATCTTCTTCAATATCCTCAAACCAATTTTTCTCATCTTTAGTTTGAGTCTCGTCCATGTATTGCTTAATGATTTCTTTATTCTCAAGAATTAATTCCATTTCTTTTAAATCAACATAAACACCATACCAACAGCATTCACCTGAACACAAACCAATATTGCAACCCGGTACAAACGGGAAAGTGAAAATTAACGGATCTACTTTTAATCCTTTAATTACTTTTTCCATTTTCTAAAAATTGTTTTACTTCGTCGGAAGTCCCAAGATTAATCACATTAACATTTGGATTTATCCTCTTAATTAATCCAGTCAAAACTTTACCTGCACCAACTTCAATGAAAGTATCAATTCCATCTTCAATCATTTTTTCGACAATCTGTTGCCATTTTACTGGACTAACAATTTGTTCGATTAATAAATTTTTGATTTCATTTAGATCTTTAAATTTATCGCCAGTTACATTTGAATAGACAGGAAACTTAGGTTCAAAGAATTCAACTTTGTTTAGTTCTGATGCGATATTTTCATAAGCATAATTCATTAATGGAGAATGGAAAGCACCGCTTACGACTAATTCTTTTGCTAATTTTGCACCGTTTTGTTTAGCAAGCTCAATTGCTTTTCTTACAGCATTAACATCACCAGAAATTACAATTTGACCTGGTGAATTAAAATTCGCCGGTTTGACAATACCAATCTCAGACAAACTTTCACAAATTTCAGTAATCTTTTCAATTGATAAACCAACGATTGCTGCCATTGTACCGGGATTTCGATTTCCTGATTCTTGCATCAATCTTCCACGGAGACTAACCAATTTCAATCCATCTTCAAACCGAAAAACTCCTGCAGCAGTTAAAGCTGAGTATTCACCAAGTGAGTGTCCTGCAACACCGTTTACTTCTAAATCTTTAATCAATTCAAAAACAGCAAGGCTATGAACAAACAATGCAGGCTGAGTATTTTGGGTTTGTTTTAAGAGTTCTTCAGGTCCTTCAAAACAAATTGATTTCAAATCATAGCCGAGTATATCATTTGCCTTATCGAAAATTTCTCTGCATACAGGGAAATCATTGTATAAATCTTTCCCCATTCCAACAAATTGAGATCCTTGACCTGGAAAAACTAAAGCTTGCATTAATCTAAACTCCATTTTAAGTAAATTCCACCCCAAGTGAAGCCAGCACCAAAACTGGCTAAAATTAAATTATCACCTCTTTTTAGTTTGCCTTCATCGTAATAATCAACAAGACAAAGTGGAATAGTTGCAGCAGTTGTATTTCCATATTTATGAATATTAACCATTACTTTTTCTGGTTCAATTCCCATTCTCTGTCGAGTTGCTTCAATGATTCTCAAATTTGCCTGATGTGGAACTAAGTAAGAAACATCTTCAGGTTTAAGATTATTTCTAACCATAATTTCATAAGCTACTTCAGCCATACCAATAACTGCCACTTTAAAGACAGCTTTGCCATCTTGATAAATATAATGCATTCGTTTTTCAACAGTTTCATGAGAAGCTGGATTTAAACTACCACCTGCTGCCATGTAAAGATATTTACCACCAGAACCATCGCAATAAAGTAACTCATCTATTATTCCATCATTTTTATCTTCAGTCCTTTCAAACAAAGTACAAGCAGCTGCATCACCAAAAAGAATACATGTGTTGCGGTCAGTGTAATCAGTTATAGAAGACATCTTATCAGCACCAACGACTAAAACTCGTTTATAGAGTCCACTCTCAATGAATGCACGTGCAGTTGAAACAGCAAATACATAACCTGAACAAGCAGCAGATAAATCAAAACCCCAAGTGTTTTCCATTTCAAGCTTATCCATTATTACACAAGCTGTTGATGGGAAAAACATATCGGGAGTGACGGTTGCAACTATCATTACATCAATTGTATTCAAATCAACATTAAATCTTTTGACCATATCTTCGATAGCTCCAACGGCTAAATCAGAAGTTGCACCTTTTTCCAAAATTCTTCTTTCTTTGATACCTGTTCTTGTGATTATCCACTCATCGGATGTATCAACGATGGATTCAAAATACTTATTATCGAGAACTTTGTCAGGAACATATTTACCAAATGCAACAATTCTTGCGTTATATTTAGAATCTCGATTACTCATTAACGATGCTCCTTAAGTTGTAGATAAATGAAAGCTTTGAATAGCGTCTTTAATTCTTTCGACAATTCGATGTTGATGAGTTTCGTAGGCACGGATTATCATGTTTTTTATAGCAAGTTCGGAACTTGAACCATGACCGATTATTGTAATTCCATTAACTCCAAAAAGTGGTACTCCACCATATTCTTGATAATCAAATACTTTAAGAATATCCTTAAGAATTCCTTTTGCTAATCCAATGCGAAGTTTGTTTGTAAAACTTTTTTCTGCTGATTCTTTAAATCTTTTTACAAGGAAATGGAGAAATCCTTCAGCGAATTTCAACACTACATTGCCAACAAATCCATCACATACAATCACATCAACTTCACCTTTCAATACATCTCTACCTTCCACATTACCATAAAAATTTAATTTCGATTCTCTCAGTAATTTATTCGCAGCAATAGTAACTTCATTGCCTTTTGAATCTTCTTCACCAATACTAAGCAATCCAACTTTCGGAGATTTTACTCCAAAAATTTCTTGCATATAAACCGAACCCATTACAGCAAATTCGTATAGATTATTTGGTTTCGTATCGACATTGGCACCAACATCAAGAACTAAACATTTATTTTTCAAAGTTGGAACTATTGTGCCTAATGCAGGTCTACTTATTCCTTCAATCCTTCCAAGACGAATGGTTGAAATAGCCATTACTGCACCTGTATTTCCAGCACTTACGAATGCGTGAGCTTTTCCTTGTTTTATTAATTCAGCACAAACAGCTAAGGAATTTTCTTTGCTTTTGAGTGCTGTTGTAGGTGCATCCCCCATTTCAATTGTTTCAGAAGCATTAACAATATTTTGAAGTGGAAAGTCAATCTTCTCTTTTTCAATTATTTTTAAAAGCTCTTCTTGTTTCCCGACAAGAAGAATATCAAATTTTCCATTGCTTTCTTGTAAAGCTAAATATGCACCTCTGATAGTAACCAGAGGTGCATAATCACCACCCATCGCATCTAATGCAATTACACATTGTTGAGGATAACTATCCAAACCTTATCCCATTAATTAGTTTATGATGCTTTGGGGACAAACATCGTGCGACCTTTGTAGAAACCGCAATTTGGACAAGCACGATGTTGTAATTTTGGTTCACCGCAATTTGCACAAGTTGAAAGTGCGGGAACAGCTGCTTTAAAGTGAGCTCTTCTTTTTCTTGTTCTGGATTTTGAATGTCTTCGTTTGGGATTTGGCATCTTTAATCCTTTCTTATTGTTTTAGTAATTCCTTCAATGATAACCATCGAGGATCAACTTTATCTATTTCGCAAGTACATTTTTCTGTGTTCAAATCTTTACCGCATTTTGGGCAAAGACCAGCACAATCATCTTTACAAAGATTTTTCATCGGTATTGCAAGCATAGCATACTCACGAACATCATTTGAAATATCAATAAAATCTTGGTCTTTTCTAATCACCGTTACTACATCTTCATCATAAAGATGTTTGTTTGTTATATCGTGTATGTAAAACATGTGATATTCGTTATAAAACTCACGGTCATATTGTCTAAGACATCTATCACATTCACAATGTCTATGAACACTTAATGATGTTCTCAGTAAGATATGCTCTTTTGTTTTCTCAAGAAGAACTTGAACTTTAACTTTACCAAAAAACTCTGAGGGTAATTCAAGCTCTTCTACACTCGCATCTAAATTATAAAAGTGCCTCCCTTCTGAAAGGGAGGTTATCTTTATTTTCATTTTAACTCGATTAAAACAGTTGCAAATATATTTAATAAATGAATGTTTATCAATTAACTTCGTTAATAATTATTATTTACTATTTTCTTTGTAAATTTTCAATATGTAATCAGCAACAGCTTCAGCTTCTGGAGGAATTAAACCTTGAGCTGGCATTGGTGGGTATGCTGGGTCAACTTTAACTGGATTGAGAATGAATTTTACCAACTGATCTCGATTATTCTCATACTTTTTAAGAACTATATTGTATGGTGGGCCGACAAGTTTAGTATCAAATCTATGACACGCAGAGCACTTAGCATTAAAAATATCTTCAGGATTAATTGAAACAGTTTGAATGTTAAGTTTGGCTTTCAGATTTTCTTCATAAGTAACAAATTTCTGAGTTATTTCAATTGTTTTTGGTCTCAAAACATTTCCGATACCCGATATATCTCTTGTTGAAACTGACAAGATAACTGCTATAAAAAGGAAAAATGAATATCTGATGTAAAATTGATTTGATTCTTTTTTGAAAGCATTGAGTTGATTCAAAATTAGGAATAGTAAAATTAAAGCAAACCCGCTTGATAGAAATAAAAGATAGGATAAGCTATTCTTTGGAAATAGGAATAACTCAATTAAAATTAAAAGTGGTTGCAACAAAATAGTTATAATTGCACCATTCAATGATATTTGTTTGATAAATTCACCCAATCCCTCAGATAAATCGAGTCTGGTTTCGCTCCAAGAAAAATTGAAGAATAAACTTCCAAGAAAAGATAGAGAAAATGCAATTGTCAAATAATAAGTGTATCTAACGAAGCTATCCAAACTGAAAAGGTTAGCAATAAAATCAACCCTGAAATCACCTTTTATATAATCGAGTTTTGCAGTTGTTAAAATTGAAAAGAGATATAAAGTAATTAACAAGCCAAGTAAGCTCAGCAACGCAGACTTTTTGTGTTTACTCAAATTTTTGTTCATTAAAAGAAGATAATCTTTATCTTCTTTATCACCCACTGTTTTTTGAAGCACTGAAATCAATTCAAAGGTTGTTTTATAAGAATTAGCAAAATAGATTGATAAAATTAAAATGATAAAGGTAAATAAAGTTAGATTATGAATTGATTGAAACTCTTCTCCGACCAACCAAATCAAATCTACTGAATAAATTACAACAAAAGGAATTACTCCCAGAACAATTGGGAAATATAAATTTTTCAATGGCAAGTTTAACAGAATTTTGGCAAAGTAAGTATGAGCATCATCTCTTCGAATGAATTCAAAGTAGTAACTCAAAATCACTGACCCAGTCAACCATAAGAAATAAAAATAAAAAATTGAGTGAGCTAAAATCTGAATCAACTGAAGTACATTTGAATATTGATAATTAAAAGGAATAATCATTTCATTAAGAAGCAACATTTTCTCCCTCACTAAAAAAGTTTATCAATTGATAGTTGAATAACTACTAAAAGAATAAAAGTATTTATCGCTCTAAAGCCTGAAATTAAAATTAATTTTTCTTCATTTCTTTTAAGAAGTTTTGTAGAATTCCAAATCAACCAAATTGAAGTGATAAGCAAACCATAATTAAAAATTTGATTATTAATTAAATTAAATAAAGGCATTGCAAGCGAAGCAACAGCAAGTGCAATCATCCAAATGAAAGTTAAACGAAAGATTTGTTCTTTTGAAAAAAAGTCAGTGAGTGTTGGGAAACCTGCAGATTTGTAGTCCTCATCAAAGAAAAGCATTAATAACCAGAAATGAGGGATTTGCCATATAAACAAGAAGAATGCAATCATTAATATTGAACTATCAAATGGATAACCACCAGCAGCTACCCATCCAATCATGGGAGGAATTGAACCAATCAATGAACCAGGCACAACAGCAAGCGCAAACTTCCTCTTTAACGGTGTATAGATTATGTTATACCAAACCAATGCAAGTATACCAAATGCTGCTGCAGTTAAACTATATCCAAATAAAAGTATTAATACACCACCCACCGCAAAAATTAAACCCAAAGATAAAGCAACAAATGGTTTTATTTTACCTGAAGGTATGGGTCTATTTTTTGTCCTCTCCATCAAACTATCGTAGTTTCTTTCCTGATAATGATTAATTACAGCAGAACCACTTGAAAGCAACAATACGCCAAGTAAAATTCCTATCAAATCAATTTCTATCTTCTTTGAGTATAATATGTAACCGAGAAAAGTTGTAACCGTAACAAAAGAAGTTATCTTGAATTTTGATAATTCCAAAAGTATTTCAAAAGAATGCTTTAAATTTTTCATTTCTTAGTCAAAGTTGTATCAGTTTTTGAATTATACCACTTATCAAACTCGTTTTGATGTATAGCATAAAGTTTCGAATACATGTAGGAATGTCTAAGCCCACAATATTCTGCGCAAGCAATATCATAAACACCAGCTTCGTTTGCGATAAACCACAGGGAATTATCTTTATTTGGAATAACATCTTTCTTAATTCTGAATGCAGGTATGTATAATGAGTGATTCACATCGAGAGATTTAAGATTGAGTTTAATTGGTTTTTGAATCGGTACAACAAGTGTATCAGTCTTTTTTCCGTTTGGATAAATAAATTCCCATGCCCACATCTTACCATTAACATTAATTTCAAAAGCATCTTTAGGCGCAGCAGTCATTTTTTTGTATCCGTACCAACCGTAATAAAACATTCCTACAACAAGGATTGTTGGAATTACCGTCCAAATAATTTCGAGAGTAGTGTTTCCTTTAATATTTTTTGGTCTGGGATTTCTTTTACGATTAAATTTAATTACAAATAATATCATCAAAATTGTGATAAGAATAAGAAGAGCTAATGAAATCCCGAGAATGAACAAAAAAACACCGTCAACTTCTTTAATAAAATTTGATGCGTCTGATAACATAATCTCCTACCTTATAAATGAATAATCTGAGAAAGTTAATACAATAAAAATTGCCAAAGTTAAGAAAGCAACAAAAACAAAAATTCGGAAAACTCTATCATCAAATTTCAAATGCATAAAAATTAACATAACAAGTAAGGCTTTGATAGATGCAATACCTAAAGCAATAACGATCGAAAAACCACCTAAGTCAAAATTTGCAACAGTTACAGTTAAAGCAGTTAATGCAACAAGTGTGAGCCAAACAAATATGTATGTACCATAACCAACAATATGATTTTCATTATGCTTCATTTTTTTCACCTCAATGAATTAAATAGAACAATGGGAATAAGAAAATCCAGATTATATCAACTAAATGCCAATATAATCCACTATTCTCAAGCATTATGTAATAGTCTTGATTTACCTTACCTGACTTTACATAGAAAAACATAAACACAAGAATTATCAAACCAATTATGACATGAAGTGCATGCAAACCAGTCATTACATAATATAAACCGAAATAAACTATCTCGCCTCTGGGTAAAGTTAAAAGTTCATTTGAACCTGGGAATAATCCATGATGAAATTTTGCAGACCATTCAAAATATTTATTCACCAAGAATAATAATGCAAAAAAGATTGTAAGAAAAATAAAAGTTAGAGAAAGATTTTTACTTCCTCGTCTCAATGCAGTAATAGACATTGCCATAGTTAAGCTACTTGTCAATAAAACAAGTGTGTTAATCAAGCCTATGAATACATCAAGTTCTTTTGATGCTAATGCAAAGAAATCTCTATAAGTAAATCTGTAAACAGCATATACCAAAAACATTCCGCCAAATAGAATAAGCTCAGTAAACAAGAATAACCACATTCCAATTTTTGCACCAACATCGTCACGGTGCACATGCTCGTGGACTGCTGCATCAACTGTTTGATTCAATTCTTGACCTCCTCTAATTCTTCATAATGAGTATAGTCATAAGGATCTTTTTCAACAACGGGAATCTTTTCAAAGTTTTCGTGAATTGGTGGAGAGGGAATTGTCCATTCAAGAGTAACTCCACCCCAAGGATTTGCTACAGCTTTCTCACCTTTTCTTAATGCAATAATCAGATTAGTGAACATTATTATTAATCCAGTAATTAATATCCAGCTACCTACAGTTGAGATGAAATGCCAAATGTGAAACTCTGGTAAGTAATCGTAATACCTTCTTGGCATTCCGAGATAACCTGCAATAAAAAGCGGAAAGTAAAGTAATTGGAATCCAATAAACAGAAATACCCAAGCAATTTTTGCAACTTTCTTGTTATACATTCTTCCAAACATCTTTGGGAACCAATGATGCAAAGCACCAAAAATTCCAAAACCTGTTCCACCAAACATCACATAATGAAAATGAGCTACAATGAAAGAAGTATCGTGAATGTGAATATTTAATGCTAAAGCACCTTGCATCAATCCAGTAAAACCACCAATAGTAAAATTAAAAATGAAAGCAAGAGCAAATAACATTGCAGGTTCAAGTACAATTGAACCTTTGTAAAGTGTAGCAACCCAATTGAAAACTTTTATTGCACTTGGAATTGCAACGAGAAATGTTAGTAGTGAGAACAACCACATCGCAGTATTACTCATTCCAACAGTAAACATGTGATGCGCCCAAACCAGTGAACCAAATAATGCAATTGCCATACTCGAATATGCAATGAATTTATAACCAAAAATTGTCCTTCTTGCATAAACAGGAATAATCTCCGAAATAACACCCATTGCTGGTAATATCATAATATAGACAGCTGGATGTGAATAAATCCAGAAAAGATGTTGATAAACAATTGGATCACCACCAAGAGCAGGATCAAAAATTCCAACTCCAAACCACCTTTCAATAGCAACAAGCAAAAGAGTAATTCCAACAATTGGTGTAGCTAAAATTTGTACCCAACCAGTTGCATAAAGTGACCATGCAAATAAAGGCATCTTAAACCAACTCATTCCTGGTGCTCTAAGCCTGTGAATTGTTGTGATAAAATTCAATCCTGTCAATATTGAAGAAAATCCTAAGATGAAAGCACCAATTAATGCTGGAATTACATTTGTTGAAGTTCGAACTGAATATGGAATGTAAAATGTCCAACCTGTGTCAGCAGGACCACCTGGAAGAAATAACGAAATCAATGCAACGAAACCACCAATCACAAAGAGCCACCAAGAGAGTAAATTCAATCTTGGGAAAGCAACATCCTTTGCACCAATCATAATTGGTAAGAAAAAGTTACCAAAAACGGCTGGCAAACCTGGAATAATAAACAGGAAAATCATTATTACCCCATGAAGAGTAAAAATTTGATTGTAAGTTTGGGGCTCCATGATTGTTTTACCAGGTGAGATAAGTTCTAATCGCATTAAGAATCCAAAGACAACACCAACCGCAAAAAAAGTGAGCATCGAAATTAGATAAAGTATACCAATCTTTTTATGGTCAGTTGAAAAAATCCAATTAAAAATTCCTTTGTATTTTTTTGGTGAATGTAAATAGTCTAAATGATTTCCATTACTTCCATTATCACCAGTATGAACATTAATAGCTGTCATAGTTTATTTTCCCCTGTTCTTTTCTTTGATTTTGAGATTAAGAAAATGACAAAAATACCAACGGCAAGTAATGTAATAATTCCGATTATTCGAGTAATATTTAGAGCATAAGTTCTACCTTCAGCATCATAGGCATAGCAGAATTTTATTAGTTTCGCTATGGTAGGTCCAACTTTACCTTCCCCTGCTTCAAGAATTGCCATTTTTATATTAAATGGCAAATAATCAATGCCGAGTAGGTATCTTGTAATTTTTCCTTCAGGTGAGATAAAAATCAATGCACCTGGATGAACAAATTGATCTTCTTCTTTGAAGAAATAAAATCCAACTGAATTCGTAACTGAATAAATATTTGAAGAATCACCAACTAAAAAAGTCCAAGCTTCATCAGGTGGTTTGTTCTTAAGAAGTTTGATGTAATTTGCTTTTTTAGATTTTGCCAAAGCTGCACTTTCTTCAGGATCAAAACTAATTGTTACTATTTGAAAATCTCTGCCAAGTTCTAAATCCACTTTATTTAGTTCTTCTGCTAACTCGGTTAAGAGAGGAGTACAAATACCTTTGCATTCATAAAAGACTAAAGTCAAAATGGTAGGTTTTTTTATGACTTCTCGAAGAGTAACTTCTTGACCATTCTCATTGGTGAATTTTGCGTCAAGAGGTATGAAATTTCCTAATTGTTCTTCAAGAGCAGCCTTTTTTTGAGGCTCTGGACTTGCAAGTAGATTTATACTGATAATCAAAATTTGAATTAATAATAATCTTAGAATTTGTTTAATATTTCTATTCATGATTTCTATACCTTTTTGTAATTATAACTAACAAAATAATCATAAAAGTTCTTTTTATCTTGCTCGTTCAAAAAGTTAATGCGTGGACTTAATCCGTAATGTACTGGATTAATTTTTATAATATTGAAAAATTCTGTCTCATTCATTTTTGCAGTAATTACATTTACCAAAAAACCTGCAAATTTTTCTTTTGAAATAATCAATGAATTGTACGGTGTGGTTTGATTTAGCAATTCAATTATTCCATAATAAATCAAGCTTTTCTCAGAATTCTCATTTACAATCAATGTTAAAGATTTTGATGTTGGGATTTGCCCAGCTGATTTCTTGCCTTGTGAAAGTTTGTATGTATCGTTTAAAGCTTGTAAGTCTGATTGTGTATCCTTTGGAAAATCTGGTGCAAATGTTCTAACATAATGTATAACTGCAAAAAGTTCTTCTGGATTTACATGATTGTAGGCTGGCATTCCACTTTTTAATATTCCTTCTTGTAGCGTTTTGTAGATTTCAGAAATTTTTCGACCATTAATCCATCCATCCTTCAAAGTGAAATTTCTTGGTTTAGGGTTCATAACTAACCCTGCTGGTCCATCGCCTTTTCCTGTTTCTCCATGACAAGAAGAGCAATTTGTATTATAAAAAGCTTTACCTTTTTCCAATAAATCTGGAGTTGGTTCGCTTAACTTGAAAACATCCACTGGAGGAATTTCAACTGGTAATGCAAAAGAAATATCTTTTTTTGCGTTTAATGAATCTGTTACGACAAATGGAGGAATTGTGTTTTTATTTATCTCATTTAAATGCTGAACAAAATAAATTCCTAATCCTACCAACACAATTAAAAAATAAAAATAAGTATAGCCGAACAATCTCGCAGGATTCGTGAATAATTCTTTAAAGTTAATTTCTTCTTGAATTTCACTAATTCTCTTTAATCTATCTTTCATAAATGAAACTCCAAACTTCTTTTAAGCTTAGGATCACCAACAGGAATAATATTTTTAATTCGTTCAAATCTGAATACAAAAACTAAAAGTGTAATTCCAATTCCAAGTAAGACGAAAGAAAGCTCTATCCATCCAAAAACAACTTCTTTATAAAGCGAAGGCATAACTAACCAATATAAATCAACATAATGCATAACGAGTATCCAAATAGACATGAACTTCAATCTACCAAGATTACTTTTAGCTTGTTGAGATAAAAGGGAAAAGTAAGGGATGAGAAAATGTCCAAAAATCAATATGAACGAAAAAATTTCCCAACCTTTTTCCCAGCGATGTATCATCCAAAAAGTTTCTTCTGGAAGATTTGCATACCAGATTAACAAAAATTGACTAAATGCTATGTAAGCCCAAAAATTTATAAATGCAAAAAGTAGCGCACCAAGATTATAGAAATGGTCACTTTTCAATATATCTCCAAAATAACCTTTTTCATGTAACAGAATAACAGCAAGTGTAACAATAGCAATTGAGGAAAGAGCAGTTCCAGCAAAGTAATAGACACCAAAGATTGTTGAGAACCAATGAGGCTCAGTGCTCATTAAAAAATCAATTGAGAAAAATGTTAGGGTAATTGCAAAAATTGGCAGAAACAGAGCTGAGATTTTCGAATTCTTATAAGAATAAATTTGATCTTTTACATCATCTTGTTTTAATGAATTCTTCAATACTAAATAAGCAAATAAAATCCAAAGCAAGAAGTAAATAAAATATCTAATCGTGAAAAATTGTTCATTCAAGTATGGTGATTTCCATTGAAGAAGTTTGTCGTTTTTTACTGCTTCTTCATGAGCCCAATGAAAAATCGAATGTGTATTAAACAAAACTAACAAACCAATTACAAACACAACTGGAATAAAAGAAATAAAAATCTCATTTACTCTTCTCATGACTGTTGACCAAACAGCACCTGAAAGATATTCAATTGCAAACCAAAATAAATTGCCTACTGCAATGCTCACCAAAAAAGTGAAAATCACATTGTAGTTCGCTAATGCTCTATGACTATCAACAACAAACGCAATGATACTAAGTAATAATCCTAAACCGAATAAACCAAAAGCTAAAAATTTTGTTTTCGATGAGATATTTTTCTTCTCTGGAATTTTAAATTCAGAACTCATCTTAAATCACTCTCCTTTGGATTTAATGACCTCTGTAAAACTCTTATGTAATGCACTATTGCCCATCTTTCTTCTTCAGTTATTTGCGATGCATAACTGGGCATAACATTTTGACCATCTGTAATGATATGATAAATACCTCCATCTTTCATATTTCTCAATTTGTCAGAGTGAAGAGTTGGAGGATTTGGGAATTGACCTCTCAATCTACTATCACCTTCTCCAAAATTTCCATGACATGGCGAACAGAAAGTGAGATATTTTTGCTTGCCTAATTCAAGAACTTGCTTTGTTGGTATGAGCGGATTAACCAAAAATTTTTCAGCATCAGCAGGATTTCCCTTAAATGGATAAGGCAAATGTCCTCTCGCAACTGTACCTGCAACTGGATTACGCATACCAAAGTTATCTTTGAAAACTGTTGTGGTTGTTTGTGGATCAACTCGAAATTGTTCATGCATCCAATTGAATGGCGACATGAATAAAAGATGATTCAAGATAAAGTAAGTAATTCCTGAAACAATTACTGTTGTTAAAGCTAAAAATGAAATAAATTTCTTATCAAAAATTTTTGGTTTATCTTTTAATTCATCAACTTTGAAATAAATTTCAAAAACTTCTTCAGCACCAAGTTCTTTTAGGAACTCTTTAACCTTCACTAAATCAAATAACTCATCTTTCGCTTGAATAGAGATTCCATATCTATCAACACTAACTTTTTTCATGTAGTCAGTATCAAGTAAAGGATGGCTTAGATTTGGAAATTTGAACATGATGAAAAGCATCCAAACAATCGTAAAAACAGAAGCAGAAAGAACTGTCACTTCGAACATCACAGGAATGTAAGCAGGCAACTGATAAAAAGGTTTACCACCCACAATAAGTGGATAATCAATCACATTAACCCAATACATAAAAAGAAATGCAAAAATTGCCCCTGACAAACCAAATATCAGAGTAACAAAACCAAGTTTTGACGGTTTTAATTTCATTGCCTTTGGCATGCCATGAATCGGATAAGGTGAATGAACATCATAAATCGTGTAACCTGCTTCATTCACTTTATCAACTGCTTTAATCAATTTATTTACATCATCAAATGTAGCAGCAACTGAATACAATGGTTTATTTTCCATCAATTATGACCTCCGTGTGATGGCTGAGAATTTGGCAACACTGCTTTAACTTCAGCAATTGAAACAACAGGCAATGTTCTAATAAATAAAAAGATTAATGTGAAGAATAATCCAAAGCTTCCAATTAGAATTCCAAAATCATAAATTGTTGGAATGTACATTCCCCAACTTGAAGGTAAATAATCTCTTGATAAACTTGTCACAACAATAACAAATCTTTCGAACCACATTCCAACATTTACAAGAACAGCAATCACAAACATTACTGGAATAGAACGACGAATTTTTCTAAACCAGAATAATTGTGTAAACAATACATTGCAAGAAACCATAATCCAATACGACCAAGCATAAGGTCCTAAGGCACGATTCAAGAAAACAAATTGTTCAATTGGATTTCCACTATACCATGCAATAAAAAATTCCATCCCATAAGCATAACCTACCATCATACCAGTGGCTAACATAACTTTGTTCATTTTTTCAAGCGTATCAAGTGTAATGATATGCTCAATCTTAAATACTTTACGAATGATGATTAAAACATTTTGAACCATTGCAAAACCAGAAAAAACTGCACCAGCAACAAAATATGGTGGGAAGATTGTGGTATGCCATCCTGGCATGATTGATACTGCAAAGTCAAAACTAACGATTGTGTGAACTGACAAAACAAGTGGTGTTGCAAATCCAGCTAAAATCAAATATGCCATTTCGTAATGTTGCCAATGTCGATTTGAATGACGCCAGCCAAGACTTAGAATTGAGTATACCACTTTTTTAATTTTATTCGTAGTTCTATCTCGTAGTGCAGCTAAATCAGGAATAAGACCGATGTACCAGAAAACTAACGAGACTGTGAAATAGGTTGAAACAGCAAAAACATCCCACAACAATGGTGATGTAAAATTAACCCACAAGGCATGTTGATTTGGATAAGGGAATAAATATCCATCAAGCCAAGGTCTACCAGTGTGAATTGCTGGAAATATACCTGCACACATAACTGCAAAAATCGTCATCGCCTCGGCAAATCTTGCAATTGATGTTCTCCATCTTTGTCTCAATAGAAAAAGAATTGCAGAAATCAAAGTTCCTGCGTGTCCAATTCCAACCCAAAAAACGAAGTTCACAATATCAAATCCCCAACCGACTGGTTGATTAACTCCCCAAACACCAACACCTTTATAAAAAGTCCAACCAAGACTAACTGCACCAATTAAGAGCATCGTTAGACTAATTGAAATTGCAATGTACCAACCTTTGGTTGGTTTTGTCTCGAGTGGTTTAGCTATGCTTTCGTTGATTGAACTTAGTGAAGGATTCTGTTCTACTACTGGTGGTTCAATTGAGTAATCAATTGTTCTCACTATACACTCTCCGCATTTATGTTTCTAAGTTTTGCGATATAAGTTACATTTGGCTTAACATTTGTTTCTTCTAATACATAATATGCTAATTTGTGATTTCTTAGCTTCGATACATTAGAATTTTTATCCAACATATTTCCAAATTCAATCGCATTTGATGGACAAGCTTGTTGACATGCAGTATAAACTCCACTTCCATCGAAAGTCTTTCCGTTACGAATTGCTTCTTCTCTTGCTTCCATTATTCTCTGAACACAGAAAGTACATTTTTCCATCACACCACGAGAACGCACAGTAACTTCTGGATTATTTAAGAAATTTAATGGTTCTTGATATTGATATTCGTTTTCAAATTCTGTTCTGAAATCTAAGAAATTAAATCTTCTAACTTTGTAAGGACAGTTATTTGAACAATATCTTGTACCTACACAACGATTATATGCCATTTGATTTAATCCATCTGGACTATGATTGGTAGCAGATACAGGACAAACATTCTCGCATGGTGCATTATCACAATGTTGACATAACATCGGTTGATTACTTACAATCACTTCGTCTGGAGTACCAGAGTAGTATGTATCAATTCTCATCCAATGCATTTCTCTACCTTTTTCAACTTGCTCTTTACCTACCATTGGAATATTATTCTCAGCGACACAACTAATCACACAGGCATTACAACCAATACACTTATTCATATCAATTGCCATTGCCCATTTAACACCTTCATACTTCACTTCATGAACAATACTTATTAATTCATGTCTTTCTCTTTGAATAAAGTCAGGATCTTTCTCAAATTGTTTTACTGTGCCTTCTTGGATTATCTTTCTCTTTCTATGAAAATCTTTTACGAAAGTATCGTCTAATGAATGATGTTCTTGTGCAGTAACAAGATTGTATTTCTTTCCTGTTTTAGAAATTTTGATTGGAATAATTGAAGGAGAAGTCGAATTATCGCTTCGCAGATAATTTACATTCACACCGACATCTTTTCCAATCTCACCACATTCTTCTCTTCCATAACCACCTTCGACGCAAATTAAATTATCTGCAACTCCAGCTTGAACAAACACAGGTATTTGAAGTTTTTTATTTCCACTATCAATTTCAACTACATCACCATTTTCAAGATTTAATTTTTTTGCTGTTGAAGGTGATATTGCTCCGTAATTATCCCAAACAACTTTTGTAATTGGATGTGGTAATTCATGAAGCCATCCGTTGTTTCCAAATTTTCCATCAAACAAATATGGATGTGGATAAATTGCAAGAATAAAATCACTGCTCTTTTGTGACTGTGAATCAGAAAATGTTTTTAATGAGAATTTTGGTGAAGCAACATTAGTGTTTGTAAGCTGAATAAATCCATCGTGAAGGGCTGAATACCAGAAAGAATCGAAATCAATTGCTGATGAAAATTTTGGATAAATTTCTTTCTGCCAATGTGATTTTAATTTGTTTAGATAAATATTATCATGATAGTTTTCTTCAGTTGTCCAAGTAATTAAAACAGATTCTTTTTGTCGAGTATCATACATTGGTGAGATTACAGGTTGCTGAAGGCTTATTAAATCACTTCGATTTTGAAAATCATTCCAGCTTTCTAAGTCATTGTGAATTGGAAGGACATAATTACTAAATGCTGTTGTTTCTGATTTTTGTTCAGATAGCGTCACTACCAATTCAGCATTTTTCAAAGCATTAGCAAAATCCAAATACACAAAATCGTAAACAGGATTTGTATCAAAATTAATTACAACACTAACCTGTTTATTATTCAACTTATTCACTAATTGCTTTAATTCATCTTTTGAATTTTCAGGAAGTAGTTGCACATATCGAGAATTGAAATTATAAAGATTTGAAGCACCAAGAATTTCGTTTAATGTTAATGCAAGTATATTTTCTACTTTACCAAAAGCATTACTGCAAAGTACGATTGATTTTCCAGTATTTTTAATTAAGTCATCAACAAGTGTATAAATTACATCACGAGATAATTTATGTTTTTCAATAACCGAATTAAGAGTAGTTGCAGCAATTTTGACATTTAATTCATTTGGTAAGACAATTTTTGAATTTGTTCTTTTCAATAACTCATTCAATAAACCAAGCATTAACTCTTTTTGCAAGTCAGGTCTTAATTTAATTCTATAATCAGCATTTGCTCCTGTTAAAGTTAGATTACCTTCGACTACATATAATCTGCTAAAGTTTTTCAAATCGTTAACATTTCTCGTACTGGTGAATTTTCGAATTTGGTCAATTAAATCGCCATCGGTATTTAAAAAATCACTTTCAAAAGATAGAATAATTTTAGCTTTCTGAAGTTCAAGCGATGGAAGTTCTGATGTTCCGTAAATCTCTTTCCAAGCTTCTACCTTAGATGAGTTTGAAAAACTTGAGTATGAATAAATTTTTGCAGTTGGATATTTTGAAGTAAATTCTTGAAGAGTTAAAAGTGTTGTTGGTGATTTGATTTTACCAACTATCAACGCAATTTCTTTATTTTGACTGGAAGCATTTTTTAGAGCATTGACAATGCTTTGATTGGCTTCTTTCCAACTTATTGGTGCATATTGTTTATTTCCAGTTTTTACTAATGGACTTTTTAATCTATCAGGGTCATATAAATTCAAAATTGATGCTTGACCACGAATACAAACTTTTCCTTGATTAATTGGATGGTCTGGATTACCATCAATTTTAATTGGTCTACCTTCCCGAGTCTTAATTAAAACAGAACAAGTATTTTCACAACAATTCAAAGTTGATGCATAATAATTTGCTTTACCAATAATAATTTCTTCAGGTTTTTTATTGTATGAAACAATCTCACCTTTATCCTTGAAGTTAGTACAAGCAGCAAAAGCAAATGCTGACGAAGCTGATAGTAATGCAAGAAATCTTCGTCTTGAAATAGGAGGCATACTCATTAAATCAACATTATCTACAGCACCTTCAAGGAATTCATCTTCTTTAATTTTTTTCAATTCTTCAGGATTGTAATAATCTCTTAAACTCTTCCAATATTTTTTTGAATTATTGTCACTCATTTTTTGCCTTCTCTCTATTTCTGTCTTTTAATTGAGTTTGGATTTTCTTTGAAATAGATTTTTGGATTTTTTGTGTAACTCAAAAAATTTTTAATAGGTGTATTGAATAAAATTGTTGCTATAAATCCACCTTTAATTAAGTTGCTCAAAAATGTCCTTCTTGAATTTCTTTGATTTGAGCTTTTCATTTTCTCACTCCTATTATCTATGACAAGCAAAACAATTCTCTGGTCCATTTTTAACATTTGAAATGTATGTAAGCTTGAGTTGTGCATTTCTGTGACAATCTAAGCAACTTGCCATTGTAAACGATGAAACTTGTTTTATCACATCCATATTTCTTACATCACCATGACACTCGGCACAATCAATTCCTTTGTTAACATGAACACTATGATTGAAATAAGCAAAGTCAGCAAGTTTATGAACTCTTTTCCATCTTATTGGAATGTTTTTCTCATACATTTCAGTCAATTGAATAATAGCTGGTCTATTTTTCCTTGCAACGGAGTGACAATTCATGCAAGTGCTTACCGAAGGAATTGAAGCAAATCTTGATTTTGTAACGGAAGTATGACAGTATTGACAATCAATATTCATTTCACCTGCATGAAGTTTATGGGAAAAAGGTATCGGTTGCTCTGGTGAGTATCCTATTCCATCTCGCTCAGGACGGGAAACATAATAGGTGATTACAAATGCGGTAATTATAACAAAAATTGTAACAGGGACTCTGACTTTTAATATATAGTCGAGTTTCGAATTATTCATCGAGCTCCTATAAGTTGATTTTTATTAAGTTACCTTATCTATGTAAAAATTCCTGCAATTATAAAAAATTACTCAAAAACCTGAAACAACTCTGTTTATGTTATTTGCCTATGACAATCTTTAAAATTTTTCAAGTACTACATCAAACTCAAGAATTTTAGCTTTAGTTAAATTTTTATTTCAAATCTTAAAATTGTTGATTTTAAATCAGAAAAATTAATCAAATATAAATTCTAACAAATTTTCAATTACTACAATAAAATCCGTGCAAAAAACAACCTCACTCCAATAAAAATTTCGTAATTTATAATAAAGAAAGTTTTGAAATGAAAATAAAATTTATTGGAGCTACTAAAACTGTAACTGGTTCCATGCACTTGATACAAACAAACGGAAAATCAATTTTACTTGATTGTGGTTTGTATCAAGGTAAAAGAAAAGATTATTATGAAATTAATTCTAATTTCAACTACTTCGAACCTTATAAAATTGATTATCTCATAGTATCTCACTCTCACATCGATCACATTGGGAATATTCCAAATTTGGTGAAGCAAGGTTTTGGGGGTAAAATAATTTGTACAAAAGCTACAAAAGATTTAGGTAAAGTTATGCTTCTGGATAGTGGGCATATCCAAGAAAAAGATGTTGAGTTCGTAAATAAAAAAAGAAAAAAACACGGAGAACCACCACTCCAACCACTCTATACTCAACAAGATGCTGAAAATACTTTTTCATTATTTGAAGGATATAATTACTACGAACCAATTCAATTAAATGAAGATATTGAATTAACATTTTTCAACGCTGGACATATTCTTGGATCTGCAATCATCAATCTAAAGATTAAAGAAAATGGTAAGTTGATAAATCTTGTCTTCACAGGAGATTTAGGAAGAAAAAATCTCCCAATAATCAAAGATCCTGACATCGTTGAAACTCCTCATTTTCTGATTTCAGAGGCAACTTATGGTGGACGTTTACATCAATCACAAAATGAAACTAAATCAATTCTTGTAGATAGTATATTCTTTGCACTAAAGAGAAACGGTAAAATTATAATTCCCGCATTCAGTGAAAGCCGAACTCAACAATTAATTCTTCTCTTTCATGAAATTTTTGACCAACATCATTTCAAATTCCCAATCTACATTGATAGTCCCTTAGCAACTTCAATAACAAAAATTTATGAGCAACATACAGAAGAATACGATAAAGAAACTTCAGAGTATCTTAAACATGGTTTAAATCCTTTCAGATTTAACTATGTGCATTTCACATCCTCTGTTGATGAATCCAAAGCTCTAAATGAAATGAGTGGACCGATGATAATTATTTCTGCATCTGGAATGTGTGAAACGGGCAGGATTCTTCATCACCTTGCGAACAACATCGAAAATCCGAATAATCAGATTTTAATAGTTGGTTACATGGCAGCAGAAACCTTAGGAAGAAAGATAGCTGATGGTGAAAAGAAAGTTAAAATCTTTGGAGAAGAATACAATGTTAAAGCAAAAGTTACTGTGCTTGACGCTCTTTCAGCTCATGCAGACCAAAGAGAATTGATTGAGTATTTTAATAACTTTGATAGGAAAAAACTTAGAGAGATTTTTTTAGTTCATGGTGAAGAAACTGAATTAAGTGCATTTCAAAAAATCCTCATCAACGAAAATTTCAGAAACATTCATATTCCTTCACGAGGTGATGTGTTTGAAGTTTGAGAAGTATTTTTTGATTTTTCTGCTCTTTCAAAAAATTATTTTTGCTCAATCTAATTTCACACCAGATTCAATATTCAAAATAAACTCCACTACTCTTCGCACCTATTACAATAAAATTTTAAATCTTCACAATTTTAATTCAATCCTTTCCTCAAATTATGAATTCGAAAAATTTTCTTTCAGCTTGAACAATCGTTTTAATTCAAACATAATTTCATCAACAATTAAAAATATTCGAGATGAGAATTACTTTGACCTCAAACTTGATTATAAAATTAGTTCCTTTCTTAGACCAGGTATCCTAACCGAAACAAAAAGAATAAACGACAATAGACAAATTGGAATTAGTAGATTTAAAGATTTATCCTTCAAAGGTCTCGTTACAATTATTCCTTATCGACAAATTGTTGTTACTCCTTTTTATGGTTACAAAGAAGAGGAGCAATTTGAAATAAAAGAAAAAGGAAATACATACGGATTGAACTCTTCTTTTGAAAACGATTTCTCTAATTCGAAACTTTATGGAAATTTGAAATTAACGAACGATAAATTGGATTATCGATTCAATCAATTAATTAATTCTGATTTTAATCTCGAAAATTCATTCTCAGAAAACTTTTTTACACTTACAAGTATCAATTTCAATAGAATTTCTCGAGATTATTTCACATCAGTTGATACAAGCATTGCAAAGCTTTATGGTATAAAATTTAATATCGAGAAAAGAGAAGATGATTTAATTGATTTCACACAACGAATTGAAATTAGAAACATTGAAAATTTTGAAGCAACCATTCAAGGAAACATTTATCACAGGAATGTGCAAAAATTTATTCGCTATAAAAACCTTTCTGAACCAACAAAGAATATTTTTGATACCAAAGTAAATGAGTTCAAAATAGGACTAAGTGGAGAAACAAAATTTTCATTCAAGCATTTTATAACAGGTTTTAAGTTTTCTTACTATGAACGTTCAGAGAAACATTCAATCAGAAGAATTCCCAATGTACCAGATTTTCTTTACTACCAAAGGTTGGACGAAGAACTTCAGAAAAACAATTTTTCATCAAGGATTATCTTGGCTACACAAAATATCATCAATCTATTTTCAAAAGATACTATAATCTTAGATGCATCAATCTCTAAGTTAAAATACGATACACCACCATTGGAAAACTTTACCAATCCAACAAACATTATTCGTGATGATAGAGATGAGTTACTTTACATTTTGCGATTTCAGTACATTAAAGTTTTTAATGCAAAGTTAATTAGTACATTATTGCTCGAGTCTTTTAATAATCACATCGTCTATATTTTCAAGGAAAGAAGTTCGAATAACAACTGGAATCGTGTTCTGAGATTGGCAACTCAAACAAATTATGAGAACAAAAACTTTACGACTAAAAATCAGTTTGAAGTTCTCGCAAATTACACTGTTTATGATTTTGAAGATTTATTTCAAACAACACAAAGCTTTGCCTTTCGTCAATTTGGTTTTCACGATACTTCTAAAATTTATTTTTCTGAGAATTTGTCTTTAAATGTTAATTATCATCTTAAACTTTCTGAGCAAGGAATTTTTTACTGGAGAAGATTTTCATCAATACCAGGTAGATTTTTAAATGAACAAGCTGGAGAAATTAAAATTGGTTATGATATTTCGAAAGTTAGTTATTTATTCATTGGTACGAGATTCACTTCAATGTCTGAATTCAACTATAAAGGAAAAATGAAACAAGTCGTATTCGAAATCAAAAGTTTTGGTCCATTAATTGAAACTTATTTATTTCATCGAAAAGATTTTTATTTAAACTTAAAATGTTGGTACGAAATAATTGAACAACTTAATCAACCCAAGCGATGGAATTTTAATTTTAGTTTTAACTCTCAAATAAACATTTGATTGTCACTCAACAATTTTTTTATAATTTTGCAACGGAATGTTCAGACAATTAAAATACAACCTAAAAACCTCAATTTTTGAGATAGATAATCTACCAAACTATCTCGACGAAGCATTAGCTGGACTTAAACTATCCACAGATAAATACAACAATATTCTCCTTGCAGTTACAGAAGCAGTTAACAATGCAATCATTCATGGTAATAAAAACGATATTTCAAAAGAAATTATTTTGGAGTTTATTGTTACTGATGAATTCATAAAAATTATTGTAACAGATCAAGGTGAGGGCTTCGATTTAGACCGAGTTCCAGATCCAACCCTACCCGAAAATTTACTAAGAGAACATGGCAGAGGTATTTTCATTATCAAACATTTCGTTGATGAGATGAAAGTTGAGAAAACTTCAAACGGCAATAGTGTAATTCTTAAATTAAACTTAACATAAACTCATAGAGGAGGAATTATGCCCAGAAAAAAAATCTCTCTAATTGGCGGTGGTCAGATTGGTGGTGTATTAACACAATTAATTGCAAAACGCCAGCTTGGTGATGTTGTTCTTTTTGATATTGTGGAAGATATGCCTCAAGGAAAAGCTTTGGATATTGCCGAAGCTTCAAGAGTTGATGGCTTTGATGTCAAAGTCACAGGTACAAATTCTTATGAAGATACAAAAGATAGTGATATAGTAATCATCACTGCTGGTTTGCCAAGAAAACCTGGAATGAGCAGAGACGACTTGCTAACCACAAATGCTGAAATCATGAAAGTTGTTGCTGAAAATGTTAAGAGAACATCGCCAAATGCAATTGTCATCATCGTTTCCAATCCACTCGATGCAATGGTAACTCTTTTCAAAGAAATAAGTGGATTTGAACCAAATCGAGTTATGGGACAATCTGGTGTACTTGATTCATCAAGATTTGCAACTTTCATTGCTTGGGAATTGGGCGTATCGGTAAAAGATATTAATGCACTTGTACTCGGTGGCCATGGAGATACAATGGTTCCTTTGAAACGCTATGCAAATGTAAACGGAATTCCTGTAATGGAATTGCTTGAGAAGAAATACGGAAGCAAAGAAAAAGCTGACGAAGTAATGAATGCAATTATTGAAAGAACAAAGATGGCTGGAGGTGAAGTTGTTAAGTTGCTCAAGACTGGTTCTGCTTTCTATTCTCCTGCAAGTTCAACTGTAGCAATGGTTGAAGCAATTATTTATGATGAGAAGAGAGTTTTACCTGTTTGTGCTTTCTTACAAGGTGAATATGGAGTAAATGGTTATTATGTTGGTGTACCTGTTATTTTAGGCGAAAAAGGTGTCGAAAAAGTAATTGAAATTGATTTGAATGAAGAAGAGAAAGCTTTGTTTGAAAATTCTGTGAACGCAGTGAAGAATTTAGTCGCCGATATGAAAAGACTTGGTTATTAAAATTTTTCAACTTACCAATAAAAAACCGAGGCAAGTGCCTCGGTTTTTTGTTTTAAAACTTAACTTATCAGTTTAATGGAATAACATTAACCACTCGTTTGTTTGCTTTGGTAACAAATTGAACTTTTCCAGTTACTTTAGCAAACAATGTATCATCACCACCGATTCCAACATTCAAACCAGGATGAAACTTTGTTCCTCTTTGGCGAACTATGATGCTTCCTGCAGTTACAATCTCACCACCGAAAGCTTTTACACCCAAACGCTGGGCATTAGAATCACGACCGTTTTTAGTTGAACCTTGACCTTTTTTATGAGCCATAAATCACCTCTAATTTATCTTTTCTATTAATATTCTTGTTAAATGCTGACGATGTCCTCTTAACTTTTTGTAATCTTTTCTTCTTTTCTTTTTGAAAACAAGGACTTTATCGTCTTTTGTATGTTCCAGAACTTTCGCAGTAACTGTTTTACCTTCAAGATAAGGTTGCCCTACTTGAACTTTTTCTCCATCAATCAGCATCAATACATTTTGAAGTTGAATATTTTTACCAACTTCAACATCGAGTTTTGGAACATAAATTTTATCGTTTTCCTTAACCTTGAATTGAAATCCTGAAATATTTACAACTGCTTCCATATATTTTCCTTTCATTAATCTTTAGATTACAAAGTTAAAAATCATTGAAAGTAAAATCAATCATATTCAAATTAAATTTCAAAGTAATTCTAAAGTTTTATTTCTTTATTTGATTGAGCAGATTTATAAATTGTTTCAATCAATTTCATTCTTGCGCAAGCTTCTTTTAAAGTTGATACCCATTTCCCAAGTCCATTTACTGCTGCAAAGAAATGCTTCAATTCATTTTCGTAAGATTTAATGTAAAGATTTGACGAAGTCATTCTTGTTGAATTCATCAGTTCCATTCTGGAAGTTCCAACTTGTTTGAAAACTCTAAGTGGATTAAGCAAGCCAACACCCTCTGTACCAAATAAGTTACAATAAAAGAATTCATCTTCGCTACTAAGTGTCCAACTAACTTCGAAATTAATCACTTGCTCTTTCTTTGTTTTAATCATAGCTGTAGCTGAATCTTCAACATTTTTTGTAGTATGATAAAAGTTATAAGCTGTTACAGAATAAATTTCAGGATAGTCGAGCATCCACATTGCTAAATCAATAATGTTAATTGCTAAATCCATAATCACACCACCACCAGCATAAGATTTATTTACGAACCAAGATTGAGAAGAACTTCTTGGTCTAAACCAACCAACACGAACAAGGTAAGGTGTACCAAATTCTTTTGCTTCAACTAAACTTTTCATCAACATTGCATCAGGTCGAAATCGCATGTTGAATCCAATCATAGCATTAACATTTTTTCTCGCTAAAATTTTCTCAAGTTCTTCGGTTTCTTTGAAAGTTGGAGCTGCAGGTTTTTCAATGAAAAGATTTTTACAATAATCACTCGCAAGTTCAGCAATTTCTTTATGAGTATTTGTTGGAGTTAAAATCATTACTGCATCAAATTCATTTTCCTGAAAAAATTTTTCAGGTGAAGAATAGGCAAGTTCAATGTTATATTTTTCTTTGATTGCATTTAATTTTCGTTTATCAATATCACAAATTGCTTTTACTTTTACATTACTCAACTTTTTAATCAGTGGAAGATGAATGATTTGAGCTACAGCTCCGCATCCAATTATTCCAATCTCAATTTCTTTTTTCATAAAAAGACCTGATTAATTTTATAGATGTTTACTTAACGAATGAAGCTCTGCTCTAACTTTCTCTGAAATTCCTTTTGGGTCAATTCCGAGCATAGCGTGTAATTCTTGTTGTGTTCCATGTTCAACAAAAGCATCGGGCAACCCAATCAGTTCAATATCAAGTTTTGCATCAACTTTGGCTGCAAATTCAAGAACAGCCGAACCTAAACCACCAATAATTGTATTTTCTTCAAGAACAAAGACCTTCTCAAATCTCTTAAAGATATCCATTAACAATTCTTCATCCAATGGTTTTACAAATCTCATGTTCACAACTTCAAGTGAAATGTCTTCTTTTGCTAAATTATCAGCTACAATGTTTGCATAATGAACCATACTTCCAATTGCAAGTAATGCTGCATCGGTTCCTTTGCGCAGTGTTTCTGCTTTTCCAATTGGTATTTTCTTGAATTCTTTTAAGATTGGAACACCAAGAGCATTACCTCGTGGATATCTCATTGCAATTGGTCCTTTGCGGTATTCAATCGCTGTATAAAGCATGTCTCTTAATTCAGCTTCATCTTTTGGAGCCATCAATACCATTCCTGGAACAAGTCTCAAATAAGTTAAATCAAAAGAGCCATGATGAGTTGGTCCATCTGCACCTACAAGTCCTGCTCTATCTAACACAAAAACGACATGAAGTTTTTGAATTGCAACATCATGAATAACTTGATCGAATGCTCTTTGCAAGAATGTGGAATAAATCGCAACAACTGGAATAATTCCTTCAGTTGCAAGTCCAGCAGCAAAGGTCACGGCATGTTGTTCGGCAATTCCAACATCAAAAAATCTTTCGGGAATTGCTTTTTGAAGAATATCTAAACCCGTTCCATCTGGCATAGCTGCTGTTATTCCAACAACTTTTTCATTTGTCTTTGCGATTTCAACTAATGCTTCACCAAAAATTTTAGTATAACTTGGAACATCAGATTTTTTTATTGCCTTACCTGTGATTTTATCAAATGGAGTTACGCCATGTAACTTTTGATGATCTTCTTCGGCTGGTTTATATCCTTTACCTTTTTGAGTTGTTACATGAACTAAGATTGGTCCCTTTAGGTCTTTAATGTGTTTGAAAATTTTAACAAGCTGTTGAACATTGTGACCATTGAATGGACCAAAATATCTAAATCCCAATGCTTCGAACAAAGCACCAGGAGTTACAATCGCTTTAATTCCACCTTCAACTCTTCCAATAACTTTTCTAATCCTATCGCCTAAATCATCAAACTTATGAGTTAATTCCCAAACTTGAGCTTTGAATTTATTGAACTGTGGAGATGAAGTTATCTCAGTAAAATATTTTGAAAATTGCCAAACATTTGGTGCGATTGACATATTGTTATCATTTAATACAACTATTAAATCTCTTTTTTGAAGACCAGCATTGTTCATGGCTTCGTAAACCATTCCACCCGTCATTGCACCATCGCCAATGATTGCAACAACTTTAAATTTCTCTTTCAAAAAATCTCTTGCAGTTGCAATTCCAAGTGCAGCAGAGATTGAAGTGCTTGCATGACCTGCGCCAAAAACATCATACTCACTTTCTGTTCTTTTTAAGAAGCCACTAATTCCACCAAATTGTCTGATTGTTTTAAGTGCTTCTCTTCGACCTGTAATGATTTTATGTGGATAAGCTTGATGACCTGTATCCCACACAAGTTTGTCATAAGGTGTATTAAACACATAATGCAAAGCCACAGTTAGTTCTACTGCGCCAAGTCCAGCACCAAGATGTCCACCTGTTTGTGAAACTACATCAATCATGTAATCTCGAATTTCATCACAAACGATTTTTAATTCGGTTACTGGAATTTTTTTCAGGTCTGCTGGTGAGTTAATGTTATTCAAATATTTGTATTCTTTCATTCTTCCTCTTCCAAATTACTTTCGAGTTTAGTTTTCTTAATCATTCCATTCAAATCTTTCTTGAGTTGATTAACTTTCAACTCAGCTTGATTTAATGTTTCAATTAGTTTTTTTGAAAGAGTAACTCCTTCTTCAAAAAGTTTCAGAGCTTCTTCCAAAGTTATATCGCCAGATTCAAGTTTCAATGCGATTTCTTCGAGTCGTTCAAAATCTTTTTCAAAAGTTGACTTAGACTTTGCCATTTATAATTACCTTTCCATCATAAAATTCAATTTCAGTTGGTTGAAATCGAGTGAACATTTTTTTTCGAGAAATAACTTTTTGATTTTGTCTTACAATTGCAAATCCTTTTGATAAAGTCAGCTTAGGGTCAGATAAATTTATTGTGTTCGTGAATTTCGAAAGCGTTTGCTTCAATTCATTGAAGTAAATTTGAATGGCTTGATTAAATTTATAAAAAGCAAAATCAAATTTTTGCTGATTTGTATTCAGCAGTGATTGTGGTAAAACAAAAGCGTAACTTCTCAATTCGCTGTTCAATCTTTCTTTCAATGAATTGATGTATTCTAAAATTAAATTGTACAAAGAAACATCATACTCTTTTAATAACTCAATTAATTGTTCAAGTCGTGGTGTAACCAATTCAGCAGCTGCTGTTGGTGTAGCAGCTCTTAAATCAGCAACAAAATCGGCTATTGTAAAATCAACTTCATGACCAATACCAGTTACAATGGGTATTTTTGATCGAAATATAGCTCTTGCTGTGATTTCTTCATTAAATGCCCACAAATCTTCAAGTGAACCTCCACCACGACAAAGAATTATCACATCCACCTCACCATATTCGTTCATCAAATCCAAAGCATTGGAAATTTCTTGAGCAGCTCCTTCACCTTGAACAGATGTATGAGCTAAAATCACTTCAACTACTGGAAATCGTCGTCTAATTACTGCTAAAACATCTCGAAGTGCAGCACTATCTTTACTTGTAACTACCCCAATTCTTTCGGGAATTTTTGGAATTGGCTTCTTAAATCTTTCGTCGAATAAACCTTCAGCTGCTAATTTTCTCTTCAATGCTTCGAATGCAATTTGTAATTCACCAACTCCAAGTGGTTTTATCGAATATACTTCAATTTGATAATTTCCTCGAGGTTCATAAACATTTAATCTACCATTAACGATTACTTTCATTCCATCTTGTGGAGTAAAATACACATATGCATTCAAACCACGCCACATTACACAACTGATTTGAGAGTTTTCATCTTTCAAAGAAAAATACCAATGACCACTTTGATATGCTTTGAAGTTTGAAATTTCTCCTACAACTGTGATGTTATCAAATGAAGTCTCAAGTAATATCTTAATCTCTCGATTTATCTCAGAAACAGAATATATTCTTACTTCGTTGTTCATTAATTCTTCGCCTTTGTTTATCAAATTACGA
The DNA here is from genome assembly GCA_026415235.1 of Ignavibacteria bacterium. Taxonomy (GTDB): domain Bacteria; phylum Bacteroidota; class Ignavibacteria; order Ch128b; family Ch128b; genus Ch128b. The sequence continues at coordinate 85,925 of JAOAHM010000097.1, forward strand.
AAATTGATTTTGTTAGAAAAATTAACCTCACCTCACACAAACTCATTAAGATTATTCGAAAATTTTTTTGGAAAAATAAACCACAGCTCTCACAAATTTTTTTAAAAACTAACTTTCACCTTTTGAAATCAAATAATTTGAGTTTTAATTAAATCGAAATTTGAATTTTCTATGGTCTTAATCTTCGATTTTGAAAAATTAAGATTGATAGCCTAACGAGTGTAAAATTTTTTCAACTCAAAAAAACTCAGAACTTAATTTGATAAACTATTGATTAAAATCTTACGCTAACACCAATTGTTGGAAAGATTGGTAGTTGATAAGTCTCTCGCTTTTTCAATTGAAGGTTTGAGTCAATATAATAATCATAACCTACAACATTTTTTCTGTTGTAAACGTTTATCACATCAAGGTAGAATAACCAATTCAATTTCCAAAAGTTTGTATAGTAAGACAATCGCAAATCAAGACGATGATAATCTGGTTTTCGTGAGTTGTAAAAGTTTGGATCAACTCCATAATCAATATTAAAGATAACTTCTTTTGGTGCGTTTGGA
>JAOAHM010000021.1 GCA_026415235.1 Ignavibacteria bacterium
GTAATTGAAGCTGTTGCAGATGGAAAAAAAGTAGCAGAAGCAATCATCAAAAAGGAAAAAATTGAAATTAATTTTGAATTGAAAAAAAATTACAAACAAGAAATGAATGAAAAAGCAGTTTCAGTACATGGATTTGTAAAACTTAATGATTCAAAAGATATGCAGGAACTTGCCGAGCGATGTTTACTTTGTGATGTTATTTGTAATAAGTGCGTTGAAGTTTGTCCAAATAGGGCTAATGTGGCAATAAAAATCGAAGACGAGAACTTTAAAGATGCATATCAAATTGTTCACATAGATTCTTTATGCAATGAATGTGGTAATTGCGAAACATTTTGCCCATATTCAGGAAAACCATACAAAGATAAATTCACAATTTTTTCTGAGCTGAAAGAATTTGATAAAAGTCCAAGTTCAGGAATTCTGTTCATTAGTGAGAACGAAATTAAGCTACGACTGGCTAATGGATGTATTCAAAATTTAAAGTTTGAAAGTTATGATGACCTCATTGATAAAATAAATCATCTTAAATCAAACAATAGTGAAAGTTCAAAGTTTTTTGGTGTCTTTGAGAAATTAATTAAAAATTATAATTACTTGATTTACCATTGAATTGAATTCGATTTTTAGAGTGAAGTTCTTTTTGATAATTCATAAAATCTTACAAATAAGCTTTTGTTGAGCGAATGGAAAATAATGTCATCAATTAATCTCGAGAAAATTCTCTTCGAAAATTTTGGATATACGAATTTTCGTGACCCACAGAAAGAAATTATCAAAACAATTTTACAAGGGAATGATGTCTTAGCAATTCTTCCAACTGGAGCAGGTAAATCAATTTGTTATCAACTTCCATCATTAATTTTTGATGGATTAACAATTGTAATCTCACCATTGATTTCTTTGATGCAAGACCAGGTTCATCAAATCAAAAATAAAATTCCCGCTGCCTTTCTTAATAGCTTTCAAAGTTATAGTGAACAGCAACAAGTGAATACAAAAATTCTTGATGGTAAGATTAAACTTCTTTATGTCTCACCAGAAAAATTTAATACTGAAAGTTTTCGGGATTTAGTAAAGAAAATAAATGTCTCTTTGATTGCAGTTGATGAAGCTCATTGCATTAGTCAATGGGGACACGACTTTAGACCAAGCTATCTCAAAATATCTGAGATATTTAATTACATTCCGAGATGTAATATTGCTGCATTTACCGCAACAGCTACTCCCGAAGTTCGTGCCGATATCATTCAAAGATTAAATCTTCTAAATCCAAAAATTTTTATTAAAGGATTTTTCAGACCAAACATTTACATCGAAGTGATTAAAACAAAAAATCGAGTTGAAAAGATTTATGATTTGTTAAATGAAATTAAAGGTTCAAAAATAATTTACTGCCCTACTCGAAAAGATACCGAAGAACTTAACGAAAAATTATTGAAAAGAAATTTCACTTCTTTACCGTATCACGCAGGAATGTCAAAAGATGAAAGAAAGACAATTCAAGAATTTTTCATCGGTGATAAATCCGAAATAATTGTAGCTACGAATGCTTTTGGAATGGGAATTAACAAACCAGACATTCGTGGTGTAATTCATTATGGGATGCCTGGCTCAATTGAAAGTTATTATCAAGAAATTGGACGATCTGGAAGGGATGGTTATAAATCTTTCTCTTACTTATTATATCAACCTTCGGATAGAAAAATTCATGAATTCTTCGTTGCTAACGCTTATCCTGAAAGAAAAACTATTCTTGAATTCTATAATAAAGTAAATGATTATTTGAAATTAAAAGTTGGAGAACAAAGTCAAAAAATAATTCCGTTAGACTTTAAGAAACTTAAATCATTGATGAACGACACTATCTCAGAGCAACAAATTCAATCAATCATTTCAATCTTAGAAAAAAATGAAATAATCAAAATTGTTTCTGAGAATGATTATGTAACAATCAAAGTTAATATTTCTCCAATGGACTTTAATCAAATCGAAGAGAATTTAACAATCAACGAAAGTACTTTGATTGAATTTCTATTTAGAAAATTTGGTACGAAAATTATTCGTCAAGAAATTCGAATTAACTTATCTACACTGGTTAACGAAACAGGAATTTACTACTCTCAAATTGAAGGTGTTTTACATTTGTTAGAACAAGATGGTTTGATTGATTATAAACTTGTTTCCTTTGACGAAGGATTTTACTTCACAATTCCAAGACAACATTCAGAGTTACTTCCAATTAATTTTGCTGAACTTGATGAGCTTCGTTCGAAAGGAATTTCGAAAATCAATGAAATGGAAAAATTTGTTCACACAAATGATTGCAGATGGAAATTCATATTGAAATATTTCGGCGAAAATATTCCCGATGATTTCAAATGCGAAAACTGTGATAACTGCAAATACAACTTGAAAGCAATTGATTTTTCTTCTATTAACATCGAAAAAGAAATCTTAAAAACAATCAAAGAAGTTAATGGAAAATTTGGAACGAATACAATAATTGATATTCTTCGTGGGTCGAAGTCAAAAAAAATTATGGAGTACAATCTTTACAATGTTTCGACCTACGGTTTTTTAAGTGGCGTTAGTCGAGAAAAAATCAAACAAAAAATTGATGAATTGATTTTGCAAGATAAAATCGAAAAAGCTGCTTCTCTTTATCCAACTCTTTCAATTACATCAAAAGGTGAAGATGAACTGGAAAATCAAAAAGTGATTGAATTAAAAATTGAAACAAAAAAAACTTCTTCACTCTCAATTGATTTAAGAAAAAACATTCCCCTCTTTGATCGATTGAAAAATTTGCGAAAGCAATTAGCATCAAGATTTAATCAACCAGAATATTTAGTTTGTTCTGATGAAATGCTTAGAGAAATTTCAATTAAAATGCCTCGAACAAAAGAAGAGTTTTATCTTATTCCTAATATGACAGAAAAAATTTTTTTGAAATGTGGTGATGCAATGCTTGAAGAGATTAATAGTTTTTTACAAGAACAAGGTGAAAATGAAAAAGAGAAACACCTTACTGAAAATGTTCGAATTACTTTGAATATGGTTCGAGAAGGATTAAGTCTTGTAGAAATTTGTGAAAAAAGAAATCTCAGCGATACACTAATTGCGGAACACATCACAACTTTAATAGAAAATTCATTTGAAATTGACCTCGAAAAACTCATTCCCAAATCACATATAGATCTAATTGAAAAAGCGCTTGCAGAAACAGATTCAAAATTTTTACCATTAATAAAATCAAAATTACCAGAAGAAATTTCCTATGCTGAGATTCGAATTGTTATGAGCTATATAAACAAATTGAACCAACGAAATGAAGGAAATAATTTAAATTGATTTGAAATGAATAAATCAAACCTATCACCATTAATGGTGATTTCTTCGATCAGTAATTGCATCGCACGCTACAAATTACAACAACGAATTATTAACGCACCATGACAACCATAAACAAAAAATATTTTATTTCTTTAATATTTATTCTCACGCTTACAACATGGGGATGTATAAAAATGATAGAGAGGCAAACAATAGACAGAACTATTTACACTCAACTCAATGATAATTGGGTCGAAGAGACGCTTTCTAAAATGTCACTTGAAGAAAAGGCTGGTCAGATGGTCTTTCCAAATGTAAACGGTATTTACATGAGTGATGATAGTCCAGAGTATGAGCGATTAAAATTTTTAGTCAAAGAAAAACATGTGGGCGGACTTATTTTCTTCACCAGTGATTTGTATGAACAAGTAATATTGACAAATAAGATGCAATCCATTGCAAAATTTCCTCTTCTAATTTCTGCTGATTACGAGCATGGAATCACAATGCGAATTGATGGCGCAACTCCTTTCCCTAATGTAATGGCATTGGGCGCAGTTGACGATGAACAATTGACCTACGAAATGGCAAAGGTAATTGCAAAAGAAGCGAAAGCTATTGGTGTTCATCACAACTATGCACCTGTTGCTGATGTTAACAACAATCCATTTAATCCAATAATTAACACAAGGTCGTTTGGTGAAAATCCAGAACTTGTTGCAAGACATTCCACTGTATTTATCAAAGGATTGCAGGAAAATGGAATGATTGCAACTTCTAAACACTTTCCTGGTCACGGGAATACTGAAATTGATTCTCATTTAGATTTACCTGTAATAAAATCTAATCTCGACGAATTACATCAAATAGAGCTTTATCCATTTAAGGAACACATTCAAGCTGGTGTAATGTCAATTATGGTTGGACATCTTGCTGTTCCTTCAATCGAAGGTGATAGTGGAATTCCTGCTTCTCTTTCAAAAAAAATCATCAAAGAACTTTTGCAAAATCAACTTGGATTTAATGGATTAATCGTTACTGATGCATTAAACATGCATGGAATTACAAATTTTTATTCGACAGCTGATGCAACTATTGAAGCAATCAAGGCTGGCAATGATTGTATACTCTTTCCCGATAATCCAATCGAATCAATTGATGCAATTATAAATGCAGTTAAAAGTGGAATAATTTCTGAAGAAAGAATTAATCAATCAGTTAGAAAAATACTAATCACTAAAAAAGCAGTTGGACTTGATAAAAATAGATTCGTTGATGTAAACGAGATTTCATCTATCGTTGGAATAAAACCTCATCTTGAACTGGCAAAAATAATTTCAAGAAAATCTATAACACTATTGAAAAATGAAAATAATTTAATTCCACTTCAAACTGCGAATAAAAAATTTGCTCATATCATAATTGCAGATAGTCGAAATGACAACGATGGTGAGTTTTTCCGTCGTACATTGAAATCAAAAATTCCTTCAATAACATTCACACGTATTTTACTAAATAGCGGAGAGTCAGATTATAACTTTGCTTTGGAAAGTTGTTCTAATTCGGATGTAATTATCGTTTCTATATATAGTAAAGTTCGCTCCTATCAAGGCACGCTTGGAATAAATGAGAAGCAAAAAGAGTTTGTCAGAAAAATTCTAAAATTAAATAGACCAGTTGTTCTTATCTCTCATGGAAATCCTTATGTCTTAGGTGAATTTCCAAATGTTACAGCTTACATAAACAATTACGGCGATACAAAATTTTCTGAAATCGCAACTGCCGAGGCACTCTTTGGAGAAATTGATATTGAAGGGAAATCACCTGTCTCAATTCCAAATGCAAATATTAAAGTCGGAGATGGAATAAAAATCAAAAAGAAAGTTTCTAATCAATAAAATCTCTGAGAAATAAAATTAATTTGATTTACTCTGTCAAATAGAAAACATTAACCGTCAAGTTGAGTTTATATGAAATCAAATTCTTTTGTTTATCCTATCACACTGTCATACTTCGATTCGGTTCATTTAAACAAAAGTCATCAATATCAGTTTAAGCTTAACGAAAACTGACTATTTCTTAACTTCTCACAATATCACGCTTCGACTTAGTTCAGTCAAACCAAGGTCATCAAGGTCAGTTTGAACTTCGTGAAGACTGAAAATTACAAATCATTACTTTTTCATCTTCGAATAATCTAATTCACTACCAAGCAGACTATGGGGAATCAAAAACACAACGAACATCACAATTGCAGCAACTAAAATCCATTTATCAAAATTCTGACCTTTCTTCATTTTGAAAAATGCAATTAACCAAAACACTAAAGCAATCAATGTTTTATTATCTGTCAAATCATAACCAAATGGGAAACCAGTCCACCACTCACCAAAAGCGTAGAACTGAACAATCGGTCCAAAAACAAAACCTCCTAAAATTAAAAACACAAGTGTCCAATTCACATACTTTTTGAAATTCTGTTCTGGGTTAAAATACTCTAAACCCGCCCTTGTCGAAAAAACCATAGCAAGAAAGATTAATATAATATGTGGAATTAAAAACCATGCTGGCACATCATCTTTGAATCTTAAAACAACACCTTCTTCTTCTGGAATTAAAACTGAACTTCCATTGTAAAACAACTCAACTCTATATTCAATTTTACCTGCTGGTGGTTGTGGTGGAATTTCTGCGACTAATCTATCCTCTACTTTTTCCATTTTTACAACCGACCATGCATCATCTGTTTTAAATCTTTTCCAATAAACATTCCCTGAGATATCAGCATCACCTACATTTATCTCGACTTTAAAGTTTGAGTTTGATGAATGTGATCTTTCAAGTTTATATTTAATTTCTTTGTTCGCTAAAGAAATTTTTCCACTTATTGGATAGGTTGGACCAGTAACTCTTTGGTAATATGCTGATAGTAATGTTACAACTACAGCAAGTATCCAAAACAATATACTTCTCTTCATTTTTGCTCTCCACTTTTTTTATAAAAATGATGTTTCTGTTTGATGTGCTTTAAGAAGCAATTCATTAAACTCTTCGAGTGAAATTTCTCTTGCTCCGAACATTTCAAGATGTGGATTAAGTATTTGAACATCAAGCAATTTGAAATTCCTTTCCACAAGGTGATAAATCAAATGAGCCAATGCAACCTTCGATGCATTATCATGAAACGAAAACATGCTCTCTCCAAAAAATGCACCTTTAATTGCAACTCCATAAAGTCCGCCTACCATCTTATTCAAAAAATAAGTCTCTACACTATGAATGTATCCAAGTTTATAAATTCTTTCGTATGCTTCAATCAGTTCTTCACTAATCCAAGTTTTTTCTCTTTTCGCACAGTTTTTAATTACTTGCATGGGGTCGCAATCAAATCTAACTTCAAATTTTTTTCTTTTTATTAATTGCTTTACACTTCGAGGAATGTTGAAATCATTAAGTGGAATGATTGCTCTAACATGTGGAAAGTACCATTCTATCGTACCATCTTCATCAGCCATTGGAAAAGCGCCAATGGAATAGAGCTTAATCATATTTTCTGGTTCAAGTGTTTCGTTAAAAAACATGGGAACTTATAATCACAATGATTTTTTCACTTTATTCTTGAAAGAACAAATCAATAAATCTTTACCAAATCGGCATCAGGAAAATAATGTTTCAAAATTTCATCAAACTTTTTTCCTTCTGAAGCCATAACCGCACCACCAATCTGACAAAAACCAACTCCATGTCCCCATCCAGCTCCATGTAAAATAAATTTACATGGAATATCACTACCTTCTTTGAACACTGGTTCAATCACAAAAGCTGAACTGTATAGATGTTTCTCCGATAAAGCTCTTCTAATTTCAAGCTCTTTACCGATTGTAAATTCTTTTTTCGTTCCAACAATTTTTAATTTTTTAATTCGTCCCGATTTTCCTCTTTCAAGAGGAATAAGTTCTTTAATCTCACCAAAATCAATTCCAAGTTTTATCTCAAATAAAGTTTTTAATGCAAGTTGTTTTATCTCTATTTTCCAACGATAAAAATCTTTAGTTATCAAATCGAATTCGTTTAAAACTTTTTTCAATAAATTTTCATCGGTTGTGTTACAATAAGCATCTGGGTTCGACTTAATAAAGTTTTCAAATTCATTTTCACTTTCAGGTTTTTTTTCATTTGAATTTCTACTATCACGAATGCTTTTTAAGTAAGGATAGTAAGTATCTTGCCAAACATTTTGAAATTCTTCTGTTATTCCACCACAACATTTCGAATATCTTGTATCACAAATTTTTTGATTGTAAGTCAAAACCATCCCAAAAGTCTCTCGTACTGCAAGTAGTGCAGCATTACCTTTTAATCTCGTCAGACCTTGATATCTCTGACAATGGTCATCTGCACACACATCGAAATCTTCATGTTCAGTTTTATCATGCCAGATAATTTTTTCAGTGTCTGTTATTTGAAATTTCTGTTCTTTCAAATAATTTTTCTTTCTATTCTCAAGTTGTGCGAGTAACCAACTCCTTGATACAATTGAGTGAGCTTTCAAATACTCAAAAGGACTTTCGGAATTCATCTCTGATGCAATTACACTTTGTAAATATCTTTCAACCTCAATTTCATTTATCAGTGTAAGCATATTATTTTTATTTATGATTAAAAAATTACCTTCAAAGCTTTCTCTCTCTTTCTGTTCCCAATGAAAATCTATTCCGATCATAACATTTTCAATCTCGAACCTATATTTAGCATCTTCGATGTTGTAATTGTTTTTTACTGGAACAAAGTTTAAAGTTTCATCGGAATAAATTATCGTATCGTTTTCTTTGAGAAATATCTTTTTTCCGTTTGGAATGGCTGTTAACTTTCTATCTTTGATTTTTAATTTGTTATTTAAGATAAACTCTCCAAATATGTTGAAAGTAATTGAATCTTGATTTTGAATAATTCCAACTTTAATTATTGGTTGTTTCATTTCAGATAAACCATTTTTATTGTTTGCGATTTTTCTTTGAAGAATAATTTTGCAAAATAAATTCCACTTGATATCGGTTGACTTAATCTCGAAACATCAAAATCAATTTCATAAACACCCGAAGAAAGATAGTCGTCTTTTAATGTTGCGATTTCTCTTCCAAGTATGTCATAAACTTTTAATATAACTCGCTCTTTTGTTTGCGGATTTATCTCGTCAGTTAGAATAGAAAACTGAATTTTTGTTTTTGAATTAAATGGATTTGGATAGTTTTGCGATAAGCTGAAATCTTCCAAAGGAGAAAATTCTCTTTCAATATTTGTTAACGAACCAGCATAAATAATTCTGACCGCATCTGCAGTAATTGTTCCATTACCTTTTGATAACAATCTAACTTTTATTTGATTATTCGTTGGAATTGATACCGAATCGAGTAAATACCACAAACCTCCATTTTGTTGTTGATTAACTTTTACACTCTTGAAATAATTGGATGTTGTGATCTGATATTCTGCATCAGTTGCTGCTGTTGCTAAATCTTGCCACATGGCATAAACATAATATTTTCCACTTTTCAAAATTGGTGAAGTCCACTCGACATAGTGATTCAATTCATTAGGTAGAATGTAAAGAAAACTTTCGCCGTAGTAATTCCAAAATGAATTAGATGTTGATAGGTTCCAATTTCCAAACACAATTGCATTATCATTATCAACGATAAATCTTTTTTCGTGATTTATTCCAAGATATTCCATAATTCCTAATACAGACTGCTTACCAAATAAATCCAAGATTGAATTATCTATCCAAGTTCCATCAGAAAATCTTGTATATGGAGTTTCGTAAGTCAAAGCCATTATTTGATCGCCCCAATTTGACCAAAACCATCCTTCAGGAAAATATGGTTGAAGATTTGAATAACTATAATCAGCGGGTTTGATAAAATTTGAATTTGAACTTTGGAGATTGGCAAACTGAAGTTGTTTCCTATAAAAATAATCCGAAGTTGAAGATGCTGTATGAATCCAAAATGTTGCAAAGTTCGCAACTTGCGAATGCATATTTAATGCAACATGAATTCTTCGTTGAGCTAAAATATTCTGCAAATAATTTTTTGTATGAAAAACTTCTTTTGGTGTCTGCGACGGAGTTAAATTCCACGAGCGTTCCAAGTCAATGTTATTAGCATTAACTCTTGATTTACCAAGATAAACACCATCTGGATTTATAAAAGGCAATACTATCAACTTGATTTTTGTTCTTAAATAAACAGCTACTTCATCATCTGATAAAAGGTAATTAATCATTCCATCAAGATGATATGATGAAGGTGTTTCTGAAGGATGGGTGCGACCGTGAGCCCAAACATAAAATTTTAATGTGTCAGGTGTAGTGAAATCCGTAATAGTTAAAACTATTAAAGGCCTATTCTGTTCTGAAAATCCAATTGTATCAATTTTTACATAAGGATTGTTTTTTAGAAGATTTATTTTTTCGTGGAGTTGAGTTACTGAGTATGGAACATAGTAAGCTACATAAACAGTATCTTGAGTATAAGTTTTTCTGAAAACATTTCGTTGTGGGCTTTCTGTTTCAGTGAAGCGAATCCAATTTTTGTTATCATACGAATACATTGGCCGTGTTGCATCGGAATTTTGAATAGTTACTGACACATATCGGTTCTTTACATTTCGCATTCTGAAATAGAACCATCTTCCAACAATATCTGCATTCACTCGAACTGTAAAATTTATTGAATCAGTTGTTGTGACCGATTGTAGATTTCCGCTATCAAAATTTGCTTCAAAAATTACCTGCCCCTTTGCTGATACGATTAATATTAAAACTAAGAATATGCTGTAATATTTTTTCATAAACATTTCTTCGTAATACAAATTTATGATTGATCGAAATGGTAACAAAAAGATGGAAAAGAGAAAATTGTTAAAAATACTGGCGTATAATAAAAAGAATTAATGCAAA
>JAOAHM010000025.1 GCA_026415235.1 Ignavibacteria bacterium
TTAATTGGGTGAAACCTGGATTCGGAATTTCGCAAATTGGTGCACCAAATCCTCTGGTTAGTGCAAATCAAGATGCTCAAAAATTGAGTGATGCATTTATTAGAGTCGCAGAGGCTGTAACTCCAACCGTAGTTTATATTGAAATAAAAAGTGAAAGTGGTTCATTAAATATTCCAGAAGACCACGAGTTTTTCTTCAAAGATTTTCCTTTCTTCAAAGATTTACCAAAACAACCTCAAGTTGGAACTGGTTCAGGTGTGATAATTTCATCTGATGGATACATCGTTACAAATAATCATGTTGTTAAGGATGCTAAATCAATTACAGTCACCTTGAATGATAAACGAAAATTTTCAGCTGACTTGATTGGAACAGATCCTTTAACAGATTTAGCAGTTATCAAAATTGATGCGAAGAATTTAACTCCTGCGTATCTTGGTAATTCGGATAACTTAAAAGTTGGTCAATGGGTTTTGGCAATTGGTAATCCACTTGGTTTAACATCAACTGTAACAGCTGGAATCATTTCTGCCGTAGGACGAGGTGGTTTAAGATTGATTCAAGATAGCTATGGTATTGAAGATTTTATTCAAACAGATGCTGCAATTAATCCTGGTAATTCTGGTGGAGCTTTAGTTGACTTGAATGGTGCAGTTATTGGAATTAACACTGCAATTGCATCAAGAACTGGTTATTATCAAGGTTATGGTTTTGCAATTCCAATAAACATTGTCAAAACAGTTGCAAAAGATTTAATTGATTACGGAAAAGTTCGAAGAGGTTACATTGGTGTTCAAATTCGTGAAGTAGATAATGCAACTGCCAAAGCAGTTGGTTTGGACAAAACGATGGGAGTAATTGTCGAAGGTCTTGTTGAAGGTGGTGCTGCAAAAGATGCAGGAATTGAAGAAGGCGATATTATTCTTTCAATTGATGGAAAAGAAGTAAATAAACCAAATGAATTACAAAGTTATGTTGCAAGTAAACATGCTGGAGATAAAGTAAAACTCAAAATTTTCAGAAATGGAAAAACATTTGAGAAAGAAATTACATTGAGACCAAGAAAAGAAGATGAAAGTGATAGCAAACCTGTAAAGAAAAAAGAAGAGAGAAAAATTGATGAATCAATCGAGAGCAAGACTTACAAAGAAATTGGTTTGACAGTCAAAAATCTTTCGTCAAGTGAATTGAAAAAGTATAATGTTGAAAATGGTATTCTAATTACTAAAGTGGAACCAATAAGTGCAGCATTTGATGCTGGATTGCGAGAAGGTCTTGTAATAATCGAAGTAAATAAAAAGAAGATTGATTCAGTAAAAGAATTTGATGATGAAATTTCCAAGAAGAAAGGTTCTGCAATACTGATGAGAGTAAGAGACGCTCAAGGTAATGCACGATTTGTTGGTTTAGAGATCCCCAAATAAAAACCTCCTTACCCTAAACATAACGCCTCCTATAAGGTCCGGTCGCCCCGCCGGGCCTTCTTTTTTTAAAAAATCACAAATGATAATTTCTTAATTTTGTATGTTTAATAAATTGAATTGGAGATAAAATGTCTTCAACTATTAGAATAGAAAAATTTGTTTTTAATGATTTTGAGCAGAACACTTATTTGATTTATGATGAAGAAAGTCGAGAAGCTTTTATAATTGACCCCGGCAATTCAAATCCTGCTGAAGATGATGAACTAGAGCGATTTATCAAAGAGCATGATTTAAGATTAACAAAAATTTTAAATACTCATGGACACATTGATCATGTTTTTGGTATCTCCTTTATAAAAGAAATATTTAATGCTGAATTTTATTTTCCCTTTCCCGATTTACCACTCCTTGAAAATATTAAATATCAATCCGAAATGATTGGTATTAATGCACCAAAAACATTCAAACCAGATTTTGATTTACATAGTTTTGATAAGTTATATCTTAACACTATACCCATAGAAATCATCAAAACTCCAGGACATTCTCCAGGTGGAACCTGTTTAGTCATAAAAGAAATCAAAAAAATATTTACAGGCGATACAATTTTCTTTGAGAGCGTAGGTAGAACTGATTTGTGGGGGGGTGATTATGATTTATTAATAGATTCAATAAAAAATAAAATCTTACCACTTGGAGACGATTTTGAAATTCTTCCTGGTCATGGACCATCAACCACAATTAAACACGAAAAAATTAACAATCCTTATCTCAAATAAATAAGGGAAAAATATGTTAGACAAAATAGAACAACTAAAACAGAAAAATAAAATCGCCGAAGAAGGCGGTGGCAAGAAGAAAATAGAAGAACAACATAAAAAAGGAAAATTAACCGCTCGAGAAAGACTCGAAATATTGCTCGACGAAGGTTCTTTCGTCGAAGTTGACAAGTTTGTTGTTCATCAATGCATTGACTTCGGAATGGAAAAACAAAAAATCTATGGTGATGGTGTTGTTACAGGATTTGGAAAAATCAATGGACGAGATGTTGCTGTTTTCAGTCAAGATTTTACTGTTTTCGGTGGTAGTCTATCGGAGATGCATGCTAAGAAGATTTGTAAAATTATGGACATGGCAATGAAACTTGGTATTCCTGTTATTGGATTAAACGACTCTGGTGGGGCAAGAATTCAAGAAGGAGTTTCAAGTCTCGGTGGTTACGCCGATATTTTCTTAAGAAACACTTTAGCTTCTGGACTTATTCCACAAATTTCAGCAGTGTTAGGTCCATGTGCAGGTGGTGCAGTTTATTCTCCTGCAATTACTGATTTCATCTTCATTGTAAGAAATACTTCATATATGTTCGTTACAGGACCTAATGTCGTTAAAACTGTGACTCACGAGGATGTAACTTTTGAAGAACTTGGTGGTGCAGATGTTCACGCAACTAAATCAGGTGTTGTTCACTTTGTTTATGATAATGAGTACGATTGCTTGATGAATATTCGCAAACTTATGGATTACATTCCACAAAATTGTGATGATGAACCTCCAGTATTTGAATATGATGAACCAGAAAAAGATATTCCTGAATTACTCTCAATTGTTCCTGAAAATCCTAATCAACCTTACGATATGAAAGATGTGATTAAATTGGTTTTAGATTACAATGACTTTTTTGAAGTTCAGGAAAATTTTGCACAAAACATAGTATGTGGATTTGGTAGAATTCGTGGTCGCTCTGTTGGAATAGTTGCAAATCAACCTGCAGTGTTAGCTGGGGTTTTAGATATAAACTCTTCAATTAAAGCTGCAAGATTTGTGAGATTTTGTGATGCTTTCAATATCCCATTAATAGTTTTTGTTGATGTCCCTGGATTTATGCCAGGTACAGATCAGGAATGGGGAGGAATTATAAGAAACGGTGCAAAATTACTCTATGCATTTTGTGAAGCAACTGTACCAAAAATTACCGTAATTACAAGAAAAGCTTACGGCGGTGCTTACGATGTTATGAACTCAAAGCACATTCGTGGTGATTTTAATTTTGCCTGGCCTTCAGCTGAAATCGCCGTAATGGGTCCACAAGGTGCTGTAGAAATTATCTTCAAAAAAGAAATTCAATCTTCTCCAAATCCAGAAGAAGAATTGAAGAAAAAATTAAATCAATACATTGAAAAATTTGCAAATCCTTATGTTGCTGCTGAAAAAGGTTACATTGATGAAGTTATCTTCCCAAACGAAACGAGGAAAAAATTAATTACAGCTCTTGAAATCACAAAAACTAAGGTGGATAAAAATCCAAGAAAGAAACACGGAAATATTCCACTTTAAGGTAAAATTTTTACCTAAAAAATTTTTGAGGCTTGAGATTTAGCCATATTTTTTGAAAGATTAATTATTGAAAAATTAAAAACTTAATTTTGTTTTTTTAAGAATGTCCTTGACATTTTATTTATAGTGAATTAAATTCAAATCAGTTAATAAAAAAAAGAGAGTGAGATGAAATTAAAGTTCATAATTACATTATTGCCTTTATTAATTATTTCGTGTACAGCTGTAAAACCAACAATTCAACAGAAAGAAGTTATCACCGAGGAAATTAAACCAGATACAAATCAGATTGATATTATCACTACTTTGTTTGAACAAGTAAGACAAGCTTATATAAGAGCAATTAAATATGAAGAAGACAAACAAAATTTAAACGCTATAAAAGAATATGAGAATGCCGTTGAATTGTTGAACAAAATTGGTGAATATCCAGGAATAGAAAATTTTCCTGATTATGTTGATTTGGAGCGAACTATAATTGAAGATTATCAAAAGCTAATTGACAAAGTAGATGAATTACCACCAGATATCTCACTCTCGAGTTTACAAGAATGGTTAAGTAAAAGGATAAATAGCTTTCAACATCCGAAATTTGAAGCACCAAAAACTTTCAGCTTAAACAATGTCCCTATTGAAGTAAATTCTTATGTTGAATCTTTCCTTAATTTCTTCACAGATCGTGGTAGAGCAATAACTGAAAGATGGCTTTCGAGGTCAGGAAAATATTTTCCGATGATGATGAGAATCTTCCGTGAAGAAGGTGTACCTGAGGAATTAATTTATCTTTCTGTAATCGAAAGTGGACTAAATCCAAATGCAGTTTCTTGGGCAAGAGCAGCAGGCATTTGGCAATTTATTAAAGGAACTGGGCGACTTTATGGTTTAGAAACAAATTTCTGGATTGATGAACGAAGAGATCCTGAAAAAGCAACTCGAGCTGCTGCTCGTCATCTAAAAGATTTATATCAATCCTTAGGTGATTGGTATTTGGCTCTTGCTGCTTACAACGCTGGTGAAGGTCGAATTCGTAGAGCAATGAATAGAGTTGGTTCCAATAACTATTGGGAAATTATTTATTCGCTACCTCGTGAAACAAGAAGTTATGTTCCTCAATATCTTGCCATTACAATTATTTTCATGAATCCTGAGAAGTATGGATTTACAAATATAGATTATCAAGAACCATACGAGTATGATACATTTTTAGTAAAAGATCCATTTGATTTATCAGCATTAGCGAAAGCTGCAGGTGTTGATTATAATGATTTAGTTGAGCTTAATCCAGAGTTAATTCAAGAATGTGTTCCACCAAATTATCCTGGTGGTTATCCCTTAAAGCTTCCTAAAGGAAATTATGTAAAAAATCTTGCTTATAATTATGACCAAATTCCACCGACCGCTAAAAAATCTTTTGTATTTCATCGTGTAAAAAGAGGAGAGAATTTAGCTTCAATTGCTAAAAAGTACGGAACTACTGCTGAAGCAATTGCTGATGCGAATAATATTTCAAAAAGAATAAAGCTTAAAAGGAATGCACTATTAAAAATTCCAGTTCCATATACATCCAATAATCTATCATTTAATTATCCCGATTTTGAAGACGACGAAAGCGACAACTCAGATGTTTACGAAAACACAGTAGAAACAAATGGTGACGATATAGATCTTGCAGAAGAAAAAGCAACTAAAAATTCCAGTGATAACGAAATTCCAAATTCAAACAAAATCAACTTTAGTTACAATGTTGAGGGTAAAACTCCCATCAAATACATTGTTAGAAAAGGTGATTCATTAACCAAAATTGCAGAAACATTTGAAACAAGAATTACGGATATAAGAATTTGGAATGATATTCCATACGACAAAAAAATTGCAATTGGTGATGAATTAATTATTTATGTTCCAAATGAGAAATATAATTTCTACAAAAACTTAGCTAATTATTCTCCAGTTGAGCAAGAAACAATTAAACGAGTTGCTGATATCAAAGAGAACAACATTGAAATTAAAAAGAAACAAATTACACATGTTGTTCGAAGAGGCGAAAGTCTTGTTTTGATTGCAAATCGTTATAATGTTTCTGTCAGTGATTTGAAAGCATGGAATAATTTGAGGTCATCAAGATTAAGATATGGACAGAAATTAAAAATTTATTCTGAGCCAATTGAAAAAATGTATGCTTCATCCAAGAAATCTTTACCAGATTATTATGTAGTAAGAAGAGGTGAGACCTTAAGTGACATTTCAAGGAAGTTTAGAATTTCAATTAGTGATTTGAAAGATTGGAATAATCTCAAAGGTGATAGAGTAGTTGCAGGTCAAAGATTAGTAATTTCATCTGATATTGGTAAGACATCGAAGGGCGATAATGTTTCAAAGCGAAGAATGTATCACACGGTGAAACCTGGCGAAAGTCTTATTACGATTGCAAAGAAGTATAAAATGAGTGTTTCAGAATTAAAAAGAATTAATAATATTCGCAGTAATAAAATTAGAGCTGGACAAAAGCTTTTAGTTAATCGTTAATTGAAAAGCTGACATCAGAGACCGTTGGGGGTGCTTGTAAGAGCTCTTCTTACAGGCTGAGATTATACCCCTGAACCTGATCTGGGTAATGCCAGCGTAGGGAAACGGTTGCCTCCTTTAATTGGAGGTGACCGTCTAATTAACAAAATCGGTAACCAAAAATTAAAGGAGGAAAAACATGAAAACTTTACTCTCTTTTCTTACTCTTCTCTTTATTTCCACTTCAATTTATTCTCAAACTTTGAGTGGTTTTGTTTTCGATAAATTCACAAACAAACCACTGCAATACGCAAATGTCTTCATACCTGAAGTTAAAGTTGGTGCATCAACTAATTCAAAAGGTTACTTTTCAATTGACTTGAAAAATATTTCTTTACCATCTCAGTTAACTCTCCGTGTTTCTTATGTTGGTTACAAAACATTTAGTAAAAAAATTTCTTCTTCCGATTTTGAAAAAACTCATCAAGTATATCTTGAGCAGGACATCATATCATCCCAAACAATTCTGGTTACTTCTGCTCTTGGAAGAGAACAATTGATGCCAATTACTTTCAATAATGTTTCAAAAGTTGAAATTCAGAAAAAATATACTTTACAAGATTTCCCACAATTTCTTTCAGAATTTCCTTCAGTAGTCAGTTATTCCGAAAATGGAAATGGATTGGGTTATAATTATTTAAGCATTCGTGGATTTGATCAAAGACGAATTTCTGTTACTATCAACGGTGTCCCACAAAACGACCCAGAAGACCATAATGTGTATTGGATTGATTTTCCTGATTTGCTTGAAGATGTGAATAACATTCAAATTCAGCGTGGAGTAAGTAGTAATTTAATTGGTGCACCAGCAATTGGTGGTTCGATAAATATAATAACTTCACCATTTACACAGAACAAAGAAATAAAATTCAAAGCAGGTTTCGGTTCTTACAACACAAAGAAATTAACAATGTCATTTAACTCAGGATTGATTGATAATTATGCTATGTATGCAAGAGTGAGCAAAATAAATTCTTCTGGCTATCGAGAAAATTCTTGGGTTGATTTCTTTAGTTACTTCGTGAGCGTCATTCGTTATGATGAGAATGCAACTAATCAGTTAAATTTCTTCGGTGCACCAATTGCAGATGGACTTGCATACACAGGTCTTCCAAAATGGGCGATCTATGATAAAAATGAAAGAAAGAAAAATTATTCTTATTGGGAAGATGCAAACAATCAATACACTTACACTACACCACGAAGAGTGAATGAACTGGAGAATTTTAATCAACCTCATCTTGAATTGTTAAGTGAAATTCAATTAGCTGAAAATATAAAGTTTAATAGTGCACTTTTTGCTTATTGGGGAAAAGGATTTTTTGATTATGATGGTTCTTGGGCTGATACAACTTACTTTAGAATGACTTATTATAATGGCTGGTCAGCAACTCCAAATTTATCTAATGCACTCATTCGAGCTTATGTAGATAACACTCAATATGGTTGGATTCCAAGATTGCAATTGAGTACATCACTTGGCGAATTGATTTTTGGACTTGAATTGCGAAGACATCGTTCCTTGCATTGGGGCAGTGTTTGGTATGCACAGGGAATTCCCTCTGGACAAGATCAAACTTGGAGATATTATGAGTACAAAGGTGCTAAGGATATCATTGGTGGATTTGTTTTTTATCAGAACCAATTGAATAGAAGATTAACAGTAAATCTTGAAAGTCAATTCGTTTATAATAGAACGAGGTTATTTGATGAGAAGTTTATTGGAACAGATTTTACGATTAAGAATTTCTTCGTTAATCCAAAAGTTGGATTGACTTACAAACTAAATGAAGGGACAACACTCTATAGTTATGTTGCAAATGTTTCACGAGAACCTCGGTTAAAAAATTATTATGATGCTGCTGAGTCAAGTGGTGGAGAAACTCCACAATTCGAAGTTAAACCAAATGGTGATTATGATTTCTCAAAACCACTTGTGAAAAATGAAAATCTTACAAATCTTGAATTAGGAGTTTCTCAACAAACAAATTTTTATTCATTCAATGTGAATTTATTTTACATGTTCTTTAAGGATGAAATTATCAAAAGAGGAATGGTCGATCGATTTGGTCAGCCAATAACTGGTAATGCGGAAAGAACAACTCATGCAGGAGTAGAATTTTCTGGTGAAGTAAATCCCTTCAAAAATATTTTTGTGAATTTGAATCTCTCTTATATGAAAAATACTGTTAATAAAGGTTTCATTTACATGAAATATCGTGACCCAATTACAAATCAAAGGAAAATTGCTCAAATAGATTTGTCAGGATTTGCCATTCCAAATTCTCCCGAATTAATTGGAAATGTCAGAGTTAGTTATGATGATGAAAAATTATTCCTAAGCTTATCGGCAAATTATGTTGGTAAACAATACACAGATAATTTTGACAATAAATTGAATGAACTTTTAATTAAATATCCAAGAATGGTCAATTACAACGATAATGTTGTCCCTGATTATTTTGTTGTTAATCTCGATGCAAGATATAAACTTGAAATTCCAATTATTGGACAACTAACACTCTTTGGAAGAGTTAATAACTTGTTCAATCGTTTGTATGCTGCTTATGGAATTGGAAATGAATTCTTCCCAGCAGCTGAAAGAAATTTCTTCGGTGGAATTGAATTAAGTTTATAATCATTTAAGTATTCTTTCGTGTGTTCTCAAATTGGTGCTCGGTTAATTTTTAATCGAGCACCTTTTGATTTTCATTCCTATCGAAATTCAATCATATCTAAAAATAATTTCAACAACTGTTTATTTTTTTTATTTTGTATGGAAAAGCAATTAGATGCAAATATGACCGAAGAAGAAAAAATCGTATATGGATTTGGAGAAACAACAAGAATTGTTGCAATTCAACAAATTTCTTCCAAAGAAATGCGCCTTTACACTCGAATTGATAATAAAGTAAATCACATAGAGAGAAAATTTTATCCTTTCTTCTTCGCAATTAACGATAAAATCCTTCCAACTTTTGATGGTAAATTTTGGAAGAAAAAACTAACTGGTAACGAATACTATCAATACATATTTGCCTTCGAGACATGGTCAGATATGTATAAAGCTTTGAGATTAATTGCGAAAAATTTGAAGCGTGAATTTATTCCTCGTCAAAAAATGGATGAGATTTATATT
This sequence comes from Ignavibacteria bacterium, assembly GCA_026415235.1. Lineage (GTDB taxonomy): Bacteria > Bacteroidota > Ignavibacteria > Ch128b > Ch128b > Ch128b. The sequence continues at coordinate 9,463 of JAOAHM010000025.1, forward strand.
ATTTACGAACCAATTACCCAATTTCTACTTCAAACAGGCGAAACTTTGTTCAAAGGAATGAATTACGAAGAATTGAAAATTATTTATTTAAAAGTTTTGCCAATAATAGAAAAAGATGGGCGGTATCATTCAAAATATTTTGATCAAGTGTTTGCAATTTCAATTTCTGATAATGAAGGTTGGAGTAATGTTCTTTATCAGAAATCTAAATCAATCAAAGAAAAAGATTTGCTTCAACATTTAGTCGAAATAATTCAGAAAAAAAATCCTGATTTGATAATTGGATATAATCTGTTTGAAGAATTGATTTATTTAAACACTCGTTACAAAGTTTACAACTTACCTTTCGCTATTGGAAGAGATGGAAGTGAACCTTTATTTGAAATGGTCAATAAACCTAATCTTAATGAAAAGAAAGTTCACACCGTTTTAATTTCTGGACGACATACAATTGACCTTCTATCTTACATTTCGCAATCAAGAACAATTTTGAGAGATGTTGAAAACTATTCTATTCCTGTTATTTCAAAATACTTTGGAATAAAATATCCTCAAGAAAGTGTAATTGACGAATCGAAAATTCCACTTTATGCAGATGTAGATCAAAAAAAATTAATTGATAAAATCGTAGCTGAAAACGAAGTAATTTCAAAACTAAGTGATATAATTATCCCACAATACTTTTATCAATCGCAATTTGTACCAATGGATTTTGTTCAAGCAATCAATAGTGGTGTTGCGTCAAAAATCGAATTAATGATGGTTCGTGAGTATTTACGTAAACGACACTCACTGCCAAAAGCAAATCCAAGACAATCAATTTTAGGTGGTTATACGGAAATATTCTATCGTGGGTTGTTTGATAATGTAATTTACGCTGATGTGGAATCACTTTATCCTTCTATTATTATTCAGAATAAAATTTATCCTGATAAAGATAAACTAAAAGTATTCTTAAAACTTGTAACTATTTTAACAAAAGAAAGAATTCGTTTGAAACGATTAAAAGAAGATACAGGTGATCCTTATTTGAAAATGCATTACGATCGGATGCAAAATGCTTATAAAATCTTGATTAATTCATTCTATGGTTATCTTGGTTTTGCTGAAGGAATTTTCAATGATTACAAAAAGGCAAATGAAGTTACTTTGCGTGGGCAACAAATTCTTAAGCAATTGATAAACGAATTTCAAAAAAGAAATTGTACTGTTATTGAAGTAGATACCGATGGTCTATTTGTTTCTCCACAAAATGTGTTGAATGAAGAAGAAGAAAAAAAATTGGTTGAAGAAATAAACAACACTCTTCCAGAAACTATAAATCTATCTTTTGGTGGTCGTTACAAGAGAATGTTAAGTTATAAGAAAAAAAATTATGCTCTATTAGATTATGATAATAGGTTGATAATTAAAGGCAGTGCATTAATCTCAAGAGGTTTCGAAAACTATGCTTTAAATTTTCTAAGACAATGCATTGAATTGATTATTACCGATAAAACTAACTTAATTCCAAAAATTTACAGAGAATTAGTAAATGATATAATCAACATGAAAATTGATATCAAGGATTTAGCTAAGACAGAAATTTTGAGAGATACATATCAAGAATACATTGAAGCAGTTGCAACTGGAAAACGACAGAGAAGCGCACCTTATGAACTTGCAATTAAATATTATGACAAACAATTCTCTCCAGGAATGAAAATTACTTACTACATTACAGGAAATGACCCAAATCCAAAATTATTCGAACAATGTGAACTTATAGATTTTTATAATCCAAAAAATCCTAATTTGAATATTAATTATTACCTCAGAAAACTTGAAGAATATGTTTCAAGATTTGAAGTATTTTTCACAAAGGAAGATTTCGAGTTATTGTTTCCTAAGGAATCCAATTTTACTTTTGAAATTAAACCGAAAGTAATTAATACACCAGTGAAGGAATAAATGTGAAAAAGTTATCGGGTAATTTGGCTTTAATTTTTCTTGTAGTGCTTGTTGACCTAATTGGTTTTGGTATCATAATTCCTATTTTACCAAGGTATTCGGAAACCCATTTTGGAGCAAATGAGCTTCAAATTGGAATCTTAATCGCATCATTTTCTTTCTTTCAATTTCTTTCTTCACCTGTCTTGGGAAAGTTAAGCGATCAAATTGGTAGAAAACCTGTGATTACTTTTTCTTTAGTTCTTTCTGTGATTGGTTATTTGGTTTTTGCTTTCGCTCCAAATTTCTGGATAGCCTTACTTGCAAGATGTATTGGTGGAATTGGTGGTGGAAGTATTTCTGCTGCTCAAGCTTACATTGCCGATGTAACTGAAAAATCTGAACGAACTAAAGGAATGGGGTTGATTGGTGCAGCATTTGGACTTGGTTTTATTCTCGGTCCATTTATTGGAGGAATGCTTGCTTCTTTTGGTTATATCGTTCCAAATTTAGCTGCAGCAGGTTTTTCATTTGTCGCTCTGATTTTAACTCAACTTTATCTGAATGAAACTTTGAAAGTAAATGGAAACTTCAAATTAAGTTTAGGTGATTTAACCATTTCACTAAAATCTTCTCGTTTCTCAAAAGGTTTTAAAAACATTTATGTTGGAAGATTTTTAATCATCTTTTTTATCGTAACTTTTTCAATCGCTAATACTTATGGAGTTATTCCAATTTTCGCTTATCGTTATTTACATTTCACTGATAAAGAGATTGGGTATATTTATGCTGTCATTGGTTCGATTGGAGTTTTGTTTCAAGGATATTTGATTGGTCGTTTAACGAAATTTTTGGGTGAAAAAAAATTATTATCTATTGGAATGATACTAATGTCACTTGGACTTTTTCTTGTTCCATTCTCGACCGAATTTATATTTTTAATGTGGTTTTTTGTGATAATTATTTCAATTGGATTAGCTTTGATTAATCCAACAATTTTAAGTTTAATATCAAAATTAACTTCACCTGATGAACAGGGACAGGTTCTTGGAGTTAACCAATCAATGGGTTCACTTGGAAGAGTACTTGGACCAATTTGGGGTGGATTTGCTTTTCACAATTTCGGATTTGAATTTCCCTTTTGGACTGCAAGTGTTTTTACATTGCTTGCTTTGTATTTTGGTATTGAAAATTTTTGGAAAATGAAGAAAAACAAAATTGAATTTTGAGATATGAGTTTTCGAATTGGAAAACATGATTTTAATAAACCACTTCTACTTGCACCAATGGAAGATGTTACTGATGCATCTTTTCGAATTATTTGTAAACGACTTGGTGCTGATTTAGTTTTTACTGAATTTGTTAATTCAGAAGGATTGAGACGAGGTTCTGAAAAGACACATCAAAAATTAAAACTATTTCAGGAAGAAAGACCAGCGGGAATTCAGATTTATGGTTCTGACATTCAAGCAATGGTTGACGCTGCAAAAATTGCTGAAGAAGAAGCTCCAGATTTAATTGATATCAATGCAGGTTGTTGGGTAAAAAATGTAACTGGTCATGGTGCAGGTGCAGCTTTATTAAAAGACCTTGTGTATTTGGAAAAGTTACTTCGTGAAATTGTAAAAGCAGTGAATGTTCCAGTGACGGTTAAAACAAGACTTGGTTGGGATGAGCAATCAATTAAGATTATTGATGTTGCAAAGATTTGTGAAGATGTGGGGATAAAGATGTTGACTGTTCACTGTCGAACTCGTTCACAAGCTCACAAAGGAATTCCTGATTGGTCGTGGATTGAAAAAGTTAAAGCTGTTGTAAATATTCCAGTGATTTTGAATGGTGGAGTAATGACTCCCGAAGATGCTAAAAGAGCTTTTGATGAAACAGGTTGCGATGGAGTGATGATTGCAAGAGGTGCAATTCATAATCCATTTATTTTCAAACAAACAAAAGAATTATTTGAAAAAGGTTATTACACTGAAATTCCAATTGAAGAGAAAATTCAAACTTTGCTTGAACAATTAAGCCTTGCAGTTAAAATCAAAGGTGAACGAAAAGGGGTAATTGAATTTCGAAAACATTACTCAGGTTATTTGAAAGGTTTTTATAATTCAGCCAAACTCCGCAGCGAATTGATGCAATACTACACTTTTGAAGAAGTAAAAAATCACATTCAAAGATTTTTTGAATCTAAACTTCATCAACAAGAAATCTTAACAGAAAAAGTTGAATAAGAGAAAACTTGCTCGCATAATTTCGGATATTTTCATACCCATTACTTTTTCTGCATTCATGAGTTTTTATATTCCTTTCGTATCCACAAAAACACAATCAGATTTTTGGCGATTGTTTTTGCTTTTATTCCTTTCTACTGTCCTTATTCCTTTGATTTATTTTATTTACAAAAGAAAACGAGGTGAGATAATAAATAGAGATGCTGAAATAAAGGAAGAAAGGAATGATGTATATCAATTTACAATTTTGGTTTTTTCAGTTGCTTATGTGGTTGCGGTTTTAATTCAATCTCCAATTTTTGTTCAGATTTATTTATTGAATTTTACAATATCTACAATTGGAGTTTTTTTTATTAATAGAAAAATTAAAATCAGCATTCATACAATATCGGCTGCAGGCACATCTGCATTTTTACTTTTTCTTGATCCAATTTTTTCGATTATCACTCTATTAATTACAATTTTGATAATGTGGTCGAGAGTAACTTTGAAAGTTCATACCTTAAAAGAAGTTTTTTATGGATTGATATATGGAATTTGCGTAACTTTAATCATAACAATTTTGGTTCTTAGCTATGCAACTTAAAGATGCCCTTGATGTACTTGAAGAAATTGCTTTCTACCTTGAACTAAAAGGTGAAAATGTTTTTAAGATTAATGCCTTCCATAATGCTGTTCGAAATTTGTCTAAGTATGATATTTCATTAAATGATGCGTTTGAGAAGCAAATTATCCAGAATACAAAAGGGGTGGGAAAATCAATTCAAGGAGTTTTGGAAGAATTAAAAAATAGTGGCGTTTCATCTTTGTTGGAAGAATTGAAGAAAGATTTTCCCGAAAGTTTGATTACGCTTACAAAAATTCGTGGACTTGGTGCAAAGAAGATTAAGAAACTTTATGATGAACTTGGAATTTCTTCAATTGATGAACTCGAACAAGCTTGCATTGAAAATAAACTTTTGAAAATTCAAGGTTTCGGTGAAAAAACTCAAAACTCAATTCTTGAGAATATAAAAAAGATAAAAGATTATGAAGGAAAACTTCTGCTTCACTACGCTGATGAAATTGTTGAAAGTATACTTGATGAAACGAAAAAGATTGGTTTGAAAAAAATTTCTGTTACTGGTGAAATCCGACTTAGAAAAAAGGTAATTTCAAAAATTGAGTTTTTAGTAAGCGAAGAAAAAACACTTGAAAAATTTTTATCAAAACTAAAAGCCACAAAAAATTCTTCTAATAATTTTGCGTCAAACTTCGAAGGTTACTTAGTCCATATTTACACAACTAATGAAGAGCAATTTTATTTTGATTTGTTCAGAACAACTGGAACCGAAGACTTTCTTAAAAAAATTTCTTTTTCAAAATTAGATGAAAAAAATTTTTATTCAGAAGAAGATATCTTCAAATCACTTGGTTACGATTATATTCCTCCACAAGCAAGAGAAAACATTCAACTCGATTTGCGTAAATATGATTTTCCTGAGCTGAAAGATTTGAAAGGATTAATTCATGTCCACTCAATCTATTCTGATGGCTCAAATTCAATTGAAGAAATTTTAGAATTTGCTGAAAAAAATAACTACGAATATGTTTTGCTTTGTGACCATTCAAAATCAGCTTTCTATGCGAACGGTCTTGATGAAATTAGACTAAAAGAACAATGGAAAGAGATTGATGATTTAAATTCAAAATCAAAAAAAGTTAGAATTTTGAAAGGAATTGAATGCGATATTCTTCCAGATGGTTCACTTGATTTTGATGATGATATTTTGAGTCAATTTGATTGCGTTATTGCATCGGTTCATTCAAAATTTAAAATGACAAAAAATGAGATGACAAGCAGAATTGTGAAAGCTCTGAAAAATAAATTTGTGAAAATTCTTGGTCATCCAACTGGAAGATTACTTCTATCAAGAGAACCATATCCTTTGGATCTTGACGAAGTTATAAATGTCGCTGCAAGTGAAGGCAAATCAATCGAACTGAATTGTAATCCACATCGACTTGATTTGGATTGGGAGTATCATCAAAAAGCAATTAGCAGAGGAATTAAAATTACAATTTCGCCTGATGCTCATTCCTTTGAAGATATGACTTATGTGAAATATGGAATTGATATGGCAATCAAAGGTGGACTTGAGAAAAAAAATATTGTGAATTGCATGGGCGTTAACGAATTCATCAAAAATTTCTGCAACAAATAATTTGAGGGAGATTATATGGAATTAGAAAAATTTATTCGTGATGTACCTGATTTTCCAAAAAAAGGAATAATTTTCAAAGACATTACAACATTGCTAAAAGATAAAACTGCTTTCAAAGAAGCTTTAAATCAACTTTATGATAAAGTTAAAAATCTTCAGGTTGATAAAGTCGTTGCAATTGAAGCACGAGGATTTATTTTTGGTTCATTGTTGGCAGAGAAACTTGATGCAGGATTTGTTCCTGTTCGCAAACCTGGAAAACTTCCTGCCGAAAAAATTTCCGAAAGTTATCAACTCGAATATGGCGTTGATACTCTTGAAATTCACTCAGATGCAATTCAAAAAGGTGAAAAAGTTTTAATACATGATGATTTATTGGCAACAGGTGGAACTGTCGAAGCCGTTTGTAAAATGATTGAACGACTTGGTGGAGAAATTGTTGGAATTATTTTTTTGATTGAACTTGATTTTTTGAATGGAAGAGAAAAGTTGAAAAAATATCCAGTGCATTCAATCATTCATTATGGAACTGAGTGATTCTATAAGCTAATAGAAACTAAGGATTTGAATTCATCTTTTTTGGAAAAAAGTTAAAATAAACTTTAAGAATTTTCCGAAAAATCTTAAACTATACTTTAAGAATTTTCCGAATTTTATTAAAATTGGGAAAAATTAGGTAAAAAATGTATGTAGAGCGTACAATTTCATCAGAATTTGAAAGAATGCTTAGTTTATTCAGGATGATTGCGATTGTTGGTCCAAGACAATCAGGAAAAACAACTTTCCTTCAAAACAGACCTCAAGAAAATAAAGATTATTTACTTTTCGATGATCCAGATATAAAAAATCTTTTCGATCGGGATATAAAAAAATTTGAAGCGCAGTATCTCTCCAAAGATAAATTTCTTATTTTAGATGAAATACAATCTGCAGAAGATGCGGGAAGAAAATTAAAATATCTTGTTGATACTGGTTACAAATTATGGATTACATCATCTTCTGAACTGATATTGAGTGAAAAAGTTTTGTCTTATTTGGTCGGTAGAATTTCAATTCTCAGAATTTATCCCTTTAACATTCAAGAATTTTTGAGAGCCAAAAACTTTAAAGTTGATGAACAAAAAATTATCAATAGATATATTGATGAACATATTCGTTATGGTGGTTATCCAAGAGTTGTTTTAACAGAAGATATTCAATCAAAAAAAGATTTACTAAGAAATTTACGAGAAACAATAATACTTAAAGATGTTGCGCACAACTTTAAAATTGATGATATAACAAATTTAGAGAAGCTAATTGAGTATTTGGCATTTAATATCTCTTCAATTGTAAGTTATGATACAATTTCAAAGACACTTAGAATTTCTTTTCCCACATTAAGAAAATATCTTGATGCTTTAGAGAAGACTTATATCATTTCTCATGTAAGACCATTTTTCAGAAACAGAACAAAAGAATTATCAAAACAACCAAAAGTATTTTTTATTGATAACGGAATACTAAATCTTACAACAAAAGACTTCTCTGTATCAGGGAAAAATTTTGAAAATTATGTTTTTACAGAATTATTAAAAGCAGGTTTTACTCCAAAGTTTTGGAGAAACAAACAAAAAAATGAAGTTGATTTCATTGTCGAAAGAGAAAGAGAAATTATTCCAATTGAAGTAAAGTTAAATTTCCATAAAGTAGAAAGTGGGTTAAAAACTTTTATTAAAGAATATTCACCGAAGGAAAGTTATATAGCTATTTACGATGGTGAAGAAGAAAATATTAACCTCAATGGTTGTGAACTTAAAGTTCGATTTGTGAATAACATTATTAAAGAACTCAAACCTTAAAAAATCAATGGAGGGAAAAGTGAAAAAGTTAATTCTTTTCATTTTAGTCTTTACACTCAACATCCCATTACATTCACAATTCTACAATTTCAATCAGCCGTTTGCTCACACTTATTCAATCGTTGCACGAGATGAAGAAACGGGTGAGTTGGGAGTTGCTGTTCAATCGCATTGGTTCTCGGTTGGTTCAATCGTTTCGTGGGCAGAAGCAGGTGTTGGTGCAATTGCAACTCAATCTTTTGTAAATGTTTCTTTTGGACCAGAAGGTTTGAGATTGCTTAAAGAAGGAAAAAATGCAGTTGAGGTTTTAGATGAATTAATATCAAAAGATGAAGGTAGAGATTTTCGTCAGCTTGCAATAATTGATGCAAATGGAAATGTAGCAACTTACACAGGCACAAAATGCATTGAGTTTGCTCATCATCAAATTGGTAAGAATTATTCGGTTCAAGCAAACATGATGTTAAATGACAAAGTCGTTCCAGCTATGGCTGAAGCATTCGAAAAATCTAAAGGTCCACTTGCAGAAAGATTATTAGAAGCTCTTAAAGCTGCACAAAAGGCAGGAGGAGATATAAGAGGACAACAATCAGCATCACTACTTGTTGTCCGTGGAAAATCAACAGGTAAAATTTGGGAAGATAGATTAATTGATTTGAGAGTCGAAGACCATCCACAACCAGTAAAAGAACTTGAACGATTACTTAAACTTTATCGTGCTTACGAACACATGAACAAAGGCGACTTAGCAATTGAAAAAGGTGACGAAGAAAGCGCATTACGAGAGTATGGTGCTGCTTGCAATATGTTCCCAGAAAATCTTGAGATGAAATATTGGTATGCCGTTTCGCTTGTGAATATTAACAAGTTTGAAGAAGCGAAACCATTGTTCATGTTCGTCTTCAAACGAGATAAAAATTGGATTGAACTGACAAAAAGAATTGTAAAGAATGGATTGTTAAAGGTTGATGAAAAACGATTGAATGAAATATTAAAGTTAGGTGATACAAGGAAGAATTAATCTTCTATCTTTATTAAAAACACCGAGATTATTGAAAATTCTCTGATTTTGGAAAGCTTAAACTCAATTAATATATTTGTGGTCAATGATAACAAGAAAAGGGATAATTATAGCCATAGATGGACCTGCAGGTGCTGGAAAAAGTACAACTGCAAAACTTTTAGCTGAAAAACTTAACTACAAGTACATTGATACAGGTGCAATGTATCGAGCAGTCACACTTTATGCTCTTAGAAATTCGATTAAACCTGAAGAAAAAGATAAGCTTGTTGAATTAGTGAAGAATATGGATTTTAGGTTTGAAAATAATGGAAGCGTGTTGTTCGTAAACAAAGAAAATGTAAGTGAAGAAATTAGAAAACCAGAAGTTTCGAGCAAAGTCAGTGAGTTCAGTAAAATTGCTGAGGTTCGAGAAATTTTAGTTCAGAAGCAGAGAGAGATTGGAGCTGAAGGTGGAATTGTAATGGAAGGTAGAGATATTACTACAGCTGTCTTTCCGAATGCAGAGTTAAAGATTTTTTTGACTGCTGACTTAGACATTCGAGCATATAGAAGATTAATCGAACTTAAAAACAAGGGGATGAACATCAACCTGGATGATGTAAGAGATAATTTGGAAACAAGAGATTTGATTGATTCCAATCGTGAAGTTAATCCACTTATGGTGACAGAGGATTCAATTGTAATAGATACGACTAAACTAACCATTGATGAGCAGGTTGATGCAATCTACAACAAAGCACAAGAAATAATAAAAAGTTTGAATTTAAATCAAAGCCATCGCAATTAACTGATGTTTAACATCGAACAGGTTTTTTACTTCGATGGCGGTAAAAAGCTTGTTCAAAAAACGGAGGAATAATGTCCGATATAACAAATGAAACAAATCAAATGGGTACTATGAGCACAAAGAACATAGACCAAAAGTTACTCAGTCAAAAAAATCTTTACGATATCGAAGGTAACTATTCAGAAGAAGAATACAAGCAATTAGCTGAACTTCTCACCAAAGATTTAACCGACTACAAAGAAGGTGAAATTGTCAAAGGTACAATAGTCGAGGTTCAGGGAGATAGAGTTATCATTGATATTGGATTCAAAGCTGAAGGTTCGGTTCCAGTTTCGGAATTTGATGACCCATCTCAAATAATTCCTGGTCAACAGGTCGAGGTTTTACTCGAAAAAGTTGAGGCACCGCTGAAGGAGAAATTGTCCTTTCAAAGAAACTTGCTGACTTTCAGAGAATTTGGGAACGAGTTCTTGAAGCAAATGAAAAGCAAGAAGTCATTCAAGCAAAAATTCTTAAAAGAATTAAAGGTGGACTTGTTGCAGAAATCTTTGGAATGGAAGCATTCTTACCAGGAAGTCAAATTGATATCAAACCAATTCGTGATTTCGATGCATTCATTGGTAAAACACTTGATGTAAAAATCGTCAAGCTTAATCACGCCCAAAAGAATGTTGTTGTAAGTCACAAAGTTCTTATTGAAGAAGAAATTAAAGATCAAAGAGAAGCAATTCTCAATAGTCTTGAAAAAGGTCAAGTTCTTCAAGGAACAGTCAAAGCAATCACAGACTTTGGTGTATTCGTCGACTTAGGTGGAGTTGATGGTTTAATTCATATTACAGATTTAAGCTGGGGAAGAATTAACCATCCATCTGAAGTTGTAAAACTTGATGAAGTAATTAATTGTGTAGTTTTAGATTTCGATCCTGAAAAGAAGAGAATTTCACTTGGTATCAAACAACTTCAAGAACATCCATGGAAAAACATTGATCAGAAATATGCAATTAATCAGAGAGTTACTGGAAAAGTTGTTTCTCTCACAGAGTATGGTGCATTTGTCGAAATTGAAAAAGGTATTGAAGGTTTAATTCATATTTCTGAGATGAGTTGGACTGAACATATTAAGCATCCATCTCAAAAGGTTTCACTTGGTCAAGTTGTTGAAGCAGTAATTTTAAGTATTGATAAAGAAGAAAAGAAAATTTCTCTTGGTTTAAAACAACTTGAACCTGATCCTTGGGGTGAATTGCTTAAGAAATATCCTGAAGGTTCAAGACATACTGGAATTGTGAGAAACTTAACAAACTTTGGTGTGTTCGTTGAACTTGAACCTGGAGTAGATGGATTAATTCACATTAGTGATTTGTCTTGGACAAAGAAAATTCGTCACCCCGCCGAAGTTGTAAAGCGTGGTGATAAGATTGATGTCGTTGTTCTGAACATAGATGTGGAGCAAAGAAAAATTTCACTTGGACACAAGCAGCTTGAAGAAAATCCTTGGGATAGATTTGAAAGAGAATATCAAGTCGGTACAGAAGTAACTGGTAAAATTATTCGTCATGTTGATAAAGGATTGCTTGTTGAGTTGCCATTGAAAGTTGATGGCTTTGTTCCAGCAAATCAATTATCTCCAACTCCAATCAAAAATATCAAACAAGCATTTCCAGAAGGTGAAGAACTTACTCTTAAAGTAATTGAATTCGATAAAGAGAATAAGAAGATTACTTTAAGTGCGATTGAAGCTTTAAGAGATAAGGAACAGAAGTTAGTCGAAGAATATCTTGCTAAGCATAAACTTGAAAAAGTAACGATTGGAGATTTGTTCAAGGAAAAAGAACAGCAAAAAGCTAAATCTCAAAAAGCTAAACAAGAAAAAGATAAACCTGAACAAAAGAAATCACAAGAATAATAGATTTATCTTTTGAAATTGAATTTGTCATTGCATTCTCTCTAATTTGGAATGCAATGACATTTTTATTTTATGGTTAGGAATATGAATACAAAGAAAGTTGCTTTTCATACTTTGGGTTGCAAATTAAATTATGCTGAGACAAGCGTAATTGGTAATTCTTTTCTAAAAAGAGGATTTTCTCTTACTGATTTTGATTCGAAAGCTGATGTGTATGTGATAAACACTTGCACTGTTACTGAAAATGCCGAGAAGGAATGTCGCCAAATCATAAGACGAGCTTTGCGAAATAATCCAAATGGATTTGTGATTGTAACAGGTTGCTATGCACAATTAAAACCAGAAGAAATTCAAAAGATTGAAGGTGTTGATTTAGTTTTAGGAACGAAAGAAAAATTTGAAATCTTTAATTTCATTGATACGCTTGAGAAGAAAGAACTTGCCTGTATTTATGTTACACCACTTGAAGAGTTGAATGATTTTGGTGCTGCTTTCACACCATTACCAGAAGATAGAACAAGAGCATTTTTGAAAATTCAAGACGGTTGCGATTACAAATGTTCTTTCTGTACAATTCCAAAAGCTCGTGGATTTAGTCGCAGTGAACCAGAAGAAGAAGCAATTAAACAATTAAATGAACTCGTTCAACAAGGTTATAAAGAAATTGTTTTAACTGGAGTGAATGTTGGTGATTATGGTTCAAAGATTGGGACAAATCTTTATAACCTACTGAAAAAATTAGTTAAAGTTGATGGTGATTTCAGAATTCGAATAAGCTCCATTGAACCAAATTTATTGAGTGATGAAATTATTGAACTTGTTGCAACTGAAGACAAATTGTGCAAACATTTTCATGTTCCCCTTCAAAGTGGAAGCGATAAGATTTTAAGAAGAATGCAAAGACGATACCTTTCAAAACTTTATGCAGAAAGAATTGAAAAAGTGAAATCCTTAATTCCAAATGCTGGAATTGGTGTTGATGTAATTGTAGGTTTTCCAGGTGAAGATGAAAATGATTTTAATACAACTCGTGATTTTATCTTAAATCTGCCTGTTTCTTATCTACATGTTTTCACTTATTCAGAAAGACCAGGCACTCTTGCAGCCGAAATGGATAATCAAGTCCCGAAAGATGAAAGACGAAGACGAACAAACACATTACGATTAATAAGTGCAAGAAAAAAATATCAATTCTATCTTGAAATGTTAGGTACTCAACAAGTCGTACTGTTTGAACACGAAGAAAAAGATGGTTCTATAAAAGGTTTCACATCAAATTATGTTCGTGTAAAAACAAATTCCAACTTGAATCTCACAAACAAATTTGCCTTGGTTGAACTTCAAACAATTGAAAATGAATTTGTCATCGGACAAGTTCAGAAAGTTTATGAGGCTTAAATGAAAATCAAGTCTTTAATCTTTCTTTTAGTTTTAACAACCTTAAGTTTTGCCCAATTGAAAACACAGTCTAACAAAAATGAAATCATAAATTTCAATCAAACATTTTTGAAAAACGAAAACTCTGGTGAAAAAAGTAAAACACTCGCTTTCGTTTTAAGTTTAATTCTTCCTGGACTTGGTGAATATTATGCCAATAGATTTGATGTTGGAAAATATTTTACAATCGCCGAGGGGACTTTATGGCTCACTCTCTATGGTTTCGATTATTACGGAAATTTGCAAAAAGAGAATTACATTAATTTCGCAAAGATAAATGGTGGTGTTAATGTGTCTGGAAAAAATGAGCAATACTGGGCTGTGATTGGTTCTTATATGAATATTTATGATTACAATAATGAAAAACTTTTCAATCGTCAATTCAATTTAACTTTTGATGAAAATACTCATTATTGGTTTTGGAAATCGAACGAAGAAAGAAAAAAATATCGAAACTTATGGCTCTCAAGTGAAAGTGCATTTAACAATAAACAATTTCCAATTTCGTTAATAATAATAAACCACATCGCAAGTGCAATTAATGCAGCTTTGGTTACCAAACGAATGAATGAAAATTTAGAAAGCTCAATCAAACTATATCCACAATTTGGATTTGATGAGTTCAACAATCCACAAATTAAAATTTCATTTCTAAAAAATTTCTGATTCCAATGCCCGTCGTAAAAGGAATTTGCGAATACGATGGAACAAACTATTCAGGATGGCAAAGACAAAACAATTCAAATTCAATTCAAGAAGAAATTGAAAAAGCTCTCTCCACAATCTTACGAAAAAAAATTTCGATTGTTGGTTCTGGTAGAACAGATGCAGGTGTTCACGCATTAAATCAGGTCTTTCATTTTTACTTAGAAGAAGAATTGGATTTGAAATCACTCAAAAAATCATTGAATGGTTTGCTCGACTCTGATATTTCCATTAAATCACTCGAATTCGAAAGTGAACAATTTCATGCAAGATATTCTGCAAAAAAACGTACATATCTTTACATCATTTCTACACGAAAAAATGTTTTCTTTGATAGTTACAGTTGGACAATTTTCAGTCAATTAGATAAAAGTGCATTGAGAGAAATTCAAAATTCTTTTTTAGGCTCACATAATTTTTCTTCTTTTTGCAAAGGTGAAGATGAAGTTGAAAATAAAATCTGTACTGTTTTTTACTCACGATGGTTTAGCAAAAACGATTTTTTATTATATTTTATAAGTGCCGATAGATTTATTCATGGAATGGTAAGAGGAATAGTTGGACTTTCGGTTGAATATGCACGAGGAAAAATTTCAAAAGAAGAAGTGAATGAAATTTTGGATGGAAAGAGAAGATGTCCACTCTGGGCACCTTCAAAAGGTTTAATTCTTTACAAAGTTGATTACTAAAAATTGGAGAGAAAATTATGATAAATCTTGAAAACAAAGTTGCAATCATTACAGGTGGTTCTCGTGGAATTGGAAGAGCATGTGTAAAATTTTTTGCAGAAGCAGGTTGTGATGTTGTATTCACTTATAACCAAGCGAAATCTGAAGCTGATAAACTCATAAGCGAGTTGCAATACACAAAAAGAAAAATCAAGGCATATCAATGTAGTCTTGATAATGATGTAGAAGCCGAAAAGCAAATAATTAAAATCGTTGATGAAGTTGCAAAGGAATTTGGTAGAATTGATATTTTGGTTAACAACGCAGGTATTTGGGAATATGGCGAAGCTGATAAGATGACTTTAGAAAATTGGAATCGAACCATGACAATAAATGTTACTGGAACAATGCTCTTTACTCGTGAAGTTATTCCACACATGAAAAAACAAGGTGGCGGAAAAATCATAATCATTACATCAACTGCTGGGCAAAGAGGCGAAGCATTTCATTCGCATTACGCAGCAAGTAAAGGTGCGTTAATTAGTTATGTTAAATCGCTTTCGACTGAACTTGCACCATATAAGATTTTAGTTAACTCTGTTGCTCCAGGTTGGGTTGATACTGAAATGTGTAATCCAGTTTTTAATGATCCAGAATACAAAGAGCAAGTAAGACAAAGTATTCCGTTGAAAAAAATTGCAACACCAGAGGATATTGCAGGACCAGTTCTATTTCTTGCATCGGATTTGGCAAATCACATAACTGGCGAAATACTTAATGTCAATGGCGGAAGTGTTCTTTGCGGATAAGAGGAAAAAATTATGAAGACTTTTACAAGTTCCTATTCAATTAAAACTGACTTAGAAAAGATTTTCAAATTTCATCTCGATCCAAAAAATCTTCGTTTGGTTTCAAAACCAAATATGAACATTCGAATTCTTGAATGTAAAGCACCAATCACAAAAAATTCTGAAGTCAAACTAAAATTTGACTTACTTCCTTTCGTCCCAATAAAATGGAATTTAATTGTTGAAGATGTGATTGAAAATGAATTAATAATTGACTTGCAAACAAAAGGTCCATTTAAATTCTGGAGACATAAACATCATTTCAAAAAATTATTTGATGGAACTGTTGTAATCACTGATGAAATTGAATACGATGCTGGATTGATTGGAAAAATCTTTGCACCAATTATTAAATGGCAATTAAAAAGAATGTTCAAATACAGATACAAAATCATTGAAACACTTTTTGGAGGGTAACATGGAAACTTTAGCTTCGTTTCATCCGAAAGTTGTCCACTTCGCAATAGCTTTACTTTTGACATATGTTCTTCTTGAACTTCTCTATCTAATTTTCAAGAAGGATTGGCTCAACAAATCAGCAACACTGATTTTACTCTTTGGTGTCTTAGGTGCTGCTGCATCAATGCTCACTGGTAATCAAGCTTATCATTATGCAGAAAGTTTGTTCGATAACTATGATGTGAAAATTCCACTCGGTTTGATTGATGAACATGAACATTATGCGACTTGGACAATTTTTTGGTTTCTTGGAATTCTCATCATTAGATTTTTCTTGAACTTGAAAAATAAGTTCAAAGGTTGGCTTCAAATTGCAGTTTTTGTTCTAAGTTTGGTGGGAATTTACTTCGTCTATGAAACAGGTGAGTATGGCGGAGAATTAGTTTACAAACATGGCGTTGGAACAAAAGTTATTGAAAAAGGAATTGTTCCTGAAAATCAACCAAATCCCACTAATCAAGAAAAAGTTGAAGAAGAACACGAGCATTAAAATCCTTTGAGAAAAAAAATTTTTTCTTCATTAACTCTGATTGTTGTTTATAATCTTATTCTATACTTGCAGAACTATTTTCAATCAGAACTTCAGTTTTATTTTTTTGGTTTTCGATTAAATTTTTTTCTACTCACTAATTTGTTGTTGATTTATTTCAGTAGAGATAAATTATTCTATGCTCAAGAATACTTAAGGAATTTAAGCTCATTGAAAAATTGGATTTTGATTTTTGTTCTTCCAATAATTTTTTCTGGTATTATTCTTCTTTATATAAATTTTAATGGTGTATTGAAATATAAAAATCCTGATTACTTGGTTGAATTCGGTTTAACTTCTTTGCTCGATTTACCAATCTATTATTTGTGGACACTTCCATTAGTTGCTTCGTTTTTTTTAGTAGCTATAATTTTAAGTGAAAAATTTTCTTTTCATCGTTCTCTATTTCTTTCAATTTTATTCACTTTATCTGTTCTGTTAGTGAAAATAGATTTATTAGAAAATAAATTTAAGTTAGAAGATTTAACCATTTTTGCTTTAATCTTTGGGTTTGTTTTTTATCAACTTTCTGTTCTGAAAAAATTTAAGTCGATCTGGATTGCTTGTTTTTCATTTTTAGTGACCATTTATTCTTATGTATTGGTTTTTGGTTCAAAGAATTCATTCATCATTAAAACATTTTTTGCAAGAACTTACTCTGAGTGGGAAGGTCTTTTTTCAATAAAAAAAATCAATTTATCTACATTAGATTTGATTTCGTCGGTATTATTCGTTCTTTTGGCAATTTTCTTTTTTATATTTGATAGAAGAAAGTAAGAATAATTATGCGAAAAGTTTTTTTTGTCTTCTTATTGCTTGCTTCAAATATTTTTGCTCAGGAGATTTCTGGAATTTTTATTAGTCCTTATGTTGGAGCAAGATTTCCACTTGAAGATGCATCGAAGAAACATAAAATAGGTTTTAGTTTTGGTGGTAGTTTTGAATATGGAACTTCTGCACTTCCTTTTATTATGAAAGTAGAATTTAATTACACTCATTTCCCACAAAAAAGTTTAATCAATAATCAATATGAAAATAAATCAATCACTGGCGTAGGTTTTGGACTTGATTATCTTTTTTATCCTTTGATTGCATCAGAAACTATTTTAACTCCATTCATCTCACTTGATATAACTTACAATTATGTTGAACGACAAATTCTAACTTACACTTATAGGTTTGAAACTTTTTCAACTCAAGAACAAAAACTTGGTTTTGCATTTGGTGGTGGATTTAGTTTTTTCCTTGTTGAGTTTACTTTGAAGTATTATTACTTAATTTATGAACCTTATATCGGAATTGATTACAGACTTCGTCTTCCAATAAGTATATCATATTAGGAGGTTACCATGTACGAAACAATTTTATTTGAGCAAAAAGGAAATATTGCAATCATTACAATCAATCGTCCAGATAAATTGAATGCATTGAATAAAAAAGTTTTAGATGAGCTTTATCATGCTTTCAAGCATTGCGGAGAGATTGAAGAAATTTGGGGAGTAATTTTAACAAGTTCTGGTGAAAAAGCATTTGTCGCTGGCGCTGATATCTCTGAGATTAATCAACTTAATCCACAGACAGGTCGAGAATTTGCATTGAAAGGACAATCAATTTTTAATTACATCGAACAATTCCCTAAACCAGTTGTGTGTGCCGTGAATGGATTTGCACTTGGTGGTGGATGTGAGCTTGCTATGGCATGTCATATTCGCATTGCTTCAGAAAATGCGAAGTTTGGTCAACCTGAAGTAAATCTTGGAATTATTCCTGGTTATGGTGGAACACAGAGATTAACTCGATTGATTGGGAAGGGTCGTTCGATGTATATGATTTTAACTGGCGAGATGATTGATGCAAATACAGCATATCAATTTGGTTTGGTAAGTAAAGTTGTTTCTTCAAATGATTTGTTGAATGAAGCTGAGAAGATATTGAATACAATCATTTCAAAAGGAAGAATTGCAGTTACTACAGCAATTCGTTCAATTAATTCAGCATGCGAGTTACCACTTTCGGAAGGATTAAAATTCGAAGCAGAAATGTTTGCAGTTTGTTGTGGAACTGATGATTTTAAGGAAGGAACTTCAGCATTCCTTGAAAAACGCAAACCTGAGTTTAAGGGAAAGTAATTCGATGCTTTTAGCATCTTAAAGAGAAAAAATTAGTTCACGCAAAGCCGCAAAGATTAAAAAGACGCAAAGAAAAATAACTTGGCGTCTTTGCGTTTCTTAGTGTCTTGGCGAGAAAGAACTATTTCACGCAAAGTCGCAAAGATTAAAGAGATGCAAAGAAAAATTTTTAAATGTCTTGTTGTTTGCTGAGGTCTTGTAAAGAAGAGTTTATAATTTCACTTCCAATTGAAATGTTAAAGATTTTGAAAGATTAGTTGGAATTTCATCATAACCACTTCCAATCTTTTTAACATCATCACGATATAATTCAGCATATTTTAACGAAAAGTCAATTAAATTAAACACACGATAGTTCAATAAGAAATACCATCTCCAACCACGACCATACAAAGCAGTGCTGCTGAAAACTCCCGTCACATCACTTTCAAGTTGATAAACTCTTGAATCGTACGATTTGGTTTGGAA